>NZ_CP007015.1 GCF_000452705.1 Pseudomonas syringae CC1557 | reverse complement strand
AGCAGGATGACGAAATTACCCGCCAGAGAGGTGTTTAAAGAACCATCTTTGATCATCGCAGTGTTGATAAAGCCAATCTCGATAGCAAGCACGACCGAAACCAGTACCTGAGCCAACATAAAGCCTCCGATGGCTGATGCCCAACCCCAGAAATACTGCTTGGTCTGATCAAACAACAGAAAGGCAATGAATAGAGGCCCTACGGATACAATAGCCGTTGTCGACACCTTCAGCACAAAAAGCGTGGCAACGGCGGCGAGCAAGAACGGGATACCTCCGAGCACATAAAACACCACTCCTTGAATACCCAACCAAACATTAGCAAAACTGGTTGTTATGATATTGAAGTTCATGGCACTTTTAAGCGCTTGCAGGTTCTCGATATACGTAGCAATCAAACTGTCTATCTGGTTGGTTTGCACGCCCTCCTGGCCGGACATGGCCCCCCCATCCAATTGGGGAGGCCGGTGACAAAGGGTACGATTGTATTTACGTACCACTCCAGGTTGAATGCACATGCGGTGATAAAAGCCATTTTTGCAATTTCTTTCGCCACGTCTTCGAAAGCGACGTTCATGCCACGGTACAACCATTGAATGTTTCGAAGCGTGAAGTTGATCAACCACATGGTTCCGAATAGCGCTCCAAGTCCCAGCATCACCTTTGCCATGCCGGTGACCAAAGCGCTTTGCAGAGCGGCATCAACGAAATCAAACAACGTCTGGGCTATTTTTGTTACGTCCATGCCGCCTCCGTTATTTTGATCGGCTATACGTTGTGCCGTCGAAGTGAATAACCTTACCTTCCAAGCGCATGGTTGCAAGACCACCGGCCATGCTTAGCACACTGTCTGACTCTGCTTTTGCTTCAAGTCGCTGCAGGTCTTTTTTCATTTTCCCATACCCCACAATATCAGCTGTGGTTTCAAGGTTAATGTGGAAGACTTCTCCATCCTTTGATATATCCATCACATAGGTTGGCTTGCCCATTCTGGTTTTATTTTCACCGGTCCATCGCCCAACAAATTCTTGCCCTTTATCATCACCGCACCCGGACAGTGCAAATGCAAACAGCACTAAACAAAACAAAGAACTCATTTTTTTAAGCATAGGTCATATTCCCTTGTGAACTTAGTAATCAATCGTAGCTAGGCCGTACGCTAGTTTTACCTTTCATGTAATCACTAAACGCTTGGGCCCGCTGTTCATTTTCCATTTTCTCTTGCTGCTGCTGGAGCATCTGCATGTTGGCCAGCCGCATCTGCTGGTTTTGCTGCTCGATCAGCTCCTGTTGGTAACGCAGCTGTAGATCTTCCTTCTGTTGTGGGGTCTGCACCTCGTTTAACCGGGCCCTTAGCAGCTCGGCGTTCTTGACCCGTTCAGTGCTGGCGTTGTAATTGCGCTCCAGCGCATCGGCAGCCGACATCATCTGATCGAATTTCGCCTGCACGCTGGCATTATCCGAAGTTAAGCCGTAGCGGTCACGCAAACTGGCGATATCCCGTCCCGTGCTATACACATCGGCCCAGTCCCCCAGAGGCATTACCTTGTTCAAGGCTGGGTCGTTCAGGAACCCACCCAACATGTCGTTGCCGGTGATGATGCTTTTGTAGTGGTTGTATTGCTGCGCGGTCTGTGTGATCGCGTCTTTGGCCGTGCTCAGCGCGTCCATCGCCTGCTTGGCCTGGGCCAACGCATTCGCCTTCAGCGCGAGCAGGTTAGACGGATCCAGGACCGGAACGCCTGGTACTGCCGCATGCGCAGCAGGCAGGACTGTGGTCAACATGAGCGCGCTAAGCGCGTAAGCCATCACGTGATTTTTCATGACGAAACCTCGATTTCATTCTGTTCCTGAAGGGCTTTCCAGGCTTTTTGAAAGGCCGGCATCCAGCGCTGTGCATCCCGCGTCTTCATGGACTGGCGCAGGCCCTCGGCATAGTCGAACGCGGGCAGCCATACAGCGGGATCGTCGGTGTTCAACCATTGGCGCACAGCCTCGGCCACCAGGAACGCATCGACCCAGACCATGGGATCGGTCGTGCCCAGGTGTTGCCGAATACGTTCAGCCACTGCCAGGTTCTTTTGAGTGGCGGATAACAGCGGCAACCAATACTTGAGCGGGCCGTCCAGCTCCATTTTCAGCTTCACCGTCTGGTGCCCCTGTTGCACCACCATTTCCCGGCTCAGCGGTCCCATATCACGCACTGCCTCAAACACCTTGCCGGTGACGCCGAACTTGGCGTAGCTCTCGGCCTGGGCTTTCTTGTTTGGGAGCCAGATAGGCGTTGTCACTTGCTGAATGACGGCTGCTGCGTAAGGCGTCGCCAGTGCTTGCTCGGGGTACTGGGTGTCCATGATCAGGATTTCCCCGCGCATGCGTCCGCTCTGCAGGACCTCTTTGATTGCGTCCGCCGTGCTTTTGAACGACAGCGGTGCCCAATACTCGGCCACCACGTTCAACAGCAGATTGCCGGGGCGGGCTTCGTGCATTTCGCGTTTCATGTAGAACAACGTGTTCAGAAACGCTTCCATGACTTCGGGGTGCTTCTCGGCGTAGTCGTTTTTGAGCAACTGCGTGCAGTCAAAGGCCAGACGCCGGTAGGTCTGCGCATTGAACTGGTTGATCGGCGAGTCCAGAACCCAGGCGTACTGACCTTCGCGGCCTTCACCGGCAAACGGCACCATTTCGACAGCCGGGTGTGCAGGCAATTGCCACCCCGATGGGGGATGTTTTGCAGCAGCAGCGACATGCCCCGAAGTCGCACATTGGTATGCGCCATGACCGCTTCGACCGAATCCTTGATCGTGCGCTGGTCGGCTTCATCGGTCTTCGCTGGACCACCGGCGCAGCACAGCACCAGATCATTCAGCATTTGCCGCAACCCAGGACGGTCGTGAAACTGAAACGGGTTGACGCCGGTGAAGTGCCCAGGCTGCACGGTGTAATACTCGGCACCCAACCCACACAGCAGATGTCTCAAAGACTCGTTGTAGTCGATGCTGAAAATCAGCGGATCGAAGCGGCTGAGAAAGGTCAGCAGGATGGCCTCAGCGGTGGTTTTACCCACCCCCCGTTTGGCCTGTGTAAACCGCATGACCTGGCAGCATTTCACCGAGGTTGTTCTGGCCGGGTGGGCTGTCATGCACGTTGAGCACATATAAGGCCTTGTTGACCGTCAGCACCGGCATCACGCCCGTTCCATCACCGATGGGGTTGCCCTTGACCTTGCCCGTGGGAGTGGAGTGCAGGGAAAAGCTGCACGCCAGGTTCTCGGTCGACTTCATCATGGGGTACATGGCCTCGGTCACACCGGGGAACTGCGTGTACCAGGTGTCGATGTTGCTCATGGTCGAACGCACAAAGGTCGCGTCACGCACCGTGAACACCGACGCCATTTTCGTGCCGTTCTCGATGGCCTGGTCCGGGGTGTTGCCGTAGACGATCAGCGAGGCGTGATAACGACCAAACGCCTTGTCGCCAGGGTGATGGCATCGATGGCATTTTCAAGCTCCTCGGTTTGCTTTGAATCGCGCTCGACCGAACCCAGATCCGCCACGTGCTTTTTGAATTTGTCCTTGGCCTTGTTGCGGTCTTCGAACAGAAACGTTTGCACCAGGGTGAACTCGAACTGCTGCTCGATGGCCTCGTCCCACATACCGGGGTAGGTCCCGCCACTGGGGTAGTCGCGCAGGTCAAAGGTAGTCGCGAAACGCTGGCCACCCCGATTGGGCCGGTTCTCGACAAAATCGTAGTTTTCGAAGTTGGTGACGCTATCAATGATCGCGTCACCCAAGCGGGTGTCGCTGACCAGCACGTCTTTTTCGTGCCCGTTAATCAACAGGCTGAAGTAGCGCCCGATCTGCGAGAACAATGCACCGTGTTCGCTTTCCTCAAGGCCCATGATGACCGGGTCATATTCGGCCAGCAACGTAGAGGAAAGTGACAACAGGTCGCTCATACGCTCGATCCCTTCATCAACCTCGCGGTACTTGAGGATCAGCGCAATGCTGTACCCGACCTGGAAGAAGGTGCCGTTGCGAAAGGGTGCCGTGTAAGCGTCCACGAAGTCCTGCAGCGCGGGCAGCGGCAAGGTGTATTGCGTGTCCAGCTCGATGCCTGTCTTGGTGATGTAGGTTTGCAGCATCAGGTGCTTGCCTTCCTTTTTGCCCAGGGCCAGGAAGTAGCGGTTGAGGTTGTGAAACAGTTGGATCAGTTCGTTATCACTGCGGGTTTCACTGGAAACCCCCTTTAACTGGATCAGGCTCACCAGGCGATTGCCGGGTAGGGTCACCATGTGTTCGTGGACCGGATAGCGCATCAATGGCACTTTCTTTTCCGGGGGCATAACGCTTGTGTGAAAATCGTGCGCCATAGAATTCGCTCCATTGCGGATTAAAAGGGGTCAGCAATAACGGTTTGCCGTACTTGAGATTCAGCCAGAGACGCCGCCGTGCAAAGCGGATACGGCGCAAATACTGAGGATCGATCAGGCCCACGACCCTCAAGGCAATGAGGGCAATCAGGAACGGGGAGGCAGCAACCAGGCCCCACACCCAGGACAGCAGGAACGTCGCGGCAACACCGAAGACCAAGCCGCCCATCAGCAACCCCACCATCGGCATGATGGGAATGTTCCAGAACATCGCAGGCCGACTCATGGCGTTGTAGCTTTCGAAGGTCAGTTTCTTGAGTACTTCGTTACTGGCCATAAGCGCTCCTGGTCAACCCGGCACGCCGGTGCCGAACACCTGCCAAGCCGCTGTGCCGAGGAGCACAGATCCACCAACGACCAGCAGCACACCTACCTGCTCCAGGTAGTCCATGAAGGTGTGCGAGCGGTCGCCCGTGGAGCGAGCAATCAGCCACTGGGCACCTGACCAGATCAGGCAAATCAGGCCCAGGGTGCCCGCCAGGGTGTAAAGGCCCAGGCGGATATTGCTGCCCCACTGGTTCAGCGTGGTGAGCCAGTCAGCGGAGGCGATACCGGGCAGGTAGGCCAGAGCCACCAGCAGAATGCCCAGCTCGCCTTTGTTGGGCACAAGGGTACGTTTGATCATCATTGATCCTCTTTAGGGAGAGTTGAGGGTTCTTCAGGGGATACAGCTGGAGGAGCTGGCGCAGCCGGTGGAGCAGAAACAGACGGTGGTGCAGGTGGCAGATAGCGCGGGTACTGACGCAGCACGTCCCAGCTTTCATAGGTCGGCTCAACGGCGGATACCGGGGCCTGAGCGCGCTGGAGCTGGCTTGGCTCAGCGGAGCCGCCTTCCAGCGCAGGGACGGTCACGGTGGTACCGCCTGCGTTGGCCAGCACACGCTGCACATGGCTGCTGCCACCAAATTCGGCCTCGGCCTTAAAGCCACGTTTGGGGTTGCCGCTGTAGTAACAGGAAATGGCTTTGTGCAAAGCGCTTTGCACATCAGGATCGGCTTTACTGGCCTTTACATAGCAGGCCTGTAGCTCTCGCGCTGCCATGCGCAAGTTGGTGCAGGGTTCGAACACAGGTTCGGGTCGACTGACATCGAAATGCTGCCGGTTGATTTGGCCCAGGCCGATGCTGAAATTAGCGCCCTCCTCCACCAGCTGCTTCACCACTAATACAGCTTCATCCAGGCTTTGCGGTTGACGCGGCAACACTTTGCCGACCACGCCAATGGCATAGGGATTGAAGGAAGATTCTGTCTTGACGATGGGGGTAAGCGTGGAAGGGTGTATCGAGGGAGCACATTGCATAGCCAGGGCCAGGAAAGGCACTGGTGGTGAGCATTGCAAATTCCTTCTAGTCGGTAGTAGTGAGAGGCTTCCCAGAAGGCCGCCCTTGAGAATCTTCAATCAGCTTCTCGACGGCTTTTTCAAGAAAGTTATCGATCAGATACCGAGCGAGGTCAGAAGGCGAAATCTGCCTGGAGCTGTTGGTTTCATAACTCACCCGTATCGCGGCTTTATTCAGTGCTTCCACCCTGATCGGTCGGATATATACGCTTGATGTCTTGGTGGTTGCTTCATCTTCGGATGACGCCATGGGAACTCCTAAGGGCTGTGAGAACGCAAAAAAACACCGCCAAGCAAGACCTGGCGGTGAAATGGGAAATCGTGAAAATAGGTAATGCCTAGGCGGCGTTCACCGTCGAATAGAAAACGGTCCCAGAACGCCCGACAAGTCGCTCCAGCGCGGCGTTCTGCGATAGAAGCGCGAAGAAAGCCGCCCTACGGGCAGCTTCAGACTTCATGTCGATGATCAGCCGGAGAGTTTTTTCTAGCTCTGTCGGCACATTGCGAAACTCGATGCAATCAAGTGAACGGTTAGATCGAATCAGCGCAGCAGCCTTTAATTCCTCTACCGTAGAGTCCTGCAAAACACAGGTTCGACCGCCGAACTGAACGAACCCATGGGCACCATTCAACGCTGTGATGGTTGTGGTGTGTGTCACCTCGGGATCGAACCGTAGCAGCAGATAGCCAGGAAACAAACGAACCTCCTTTTCTATCGACGAAGGGCGATCCGTACGTTTGCGAGAGGTGATTCTGACGGGGGAATACACCTCAACGTCTAACCGTTCTATCAATGTCATAAGTGACTGATAAACGGCAGAATTGTGCATCAAAACATGCCAGTTTTTCATAATCAGAACCTTTCGATCAGGCGCTCTTTCGAATTCCGGAACCGCTGGGCCCAGGGGAGAATCATGAGCCATAGAGAGCCGGCTCTATCCGCTTCTGGATCGAAGGAGCTCAATCAGGAAACGGATTTCTAGGAAACAAAATAGATGGAACAGAAAAAAAAGTAAACACTTTTGTATCT
Source organism: Pseudomonas syringae CC1557 (assembly GCF_000452705.1). NCBI lineage: Bacteria > Pseudomonadati > Pseudomonadota > Gammaproteobacteria > Pseudomonadales > Pseudomonadaceae > Pseudomonas > Pseudomonas syringae. Next base: position 46,829 of record NZ_CP007015.1, on the reverse strand, counting down.
AATAGACACATTTGTGACTTTGTGAAGGCGCAAGCAGATGAAATTATTGGTTTTTTTTTGGAGACACTGTGGACACTCTCAGGAGCGTGGTAGGAGCAAAAATCAAAGCCCTTCGGAAGTCTTCTACGTTGAGCCAAGCGGACTTGGCGGAAAAGATTGGCTGCGACGCTCCGCTGATAGGACGTTACGAACGAGGCATAAACCTGCCTGGCATCGAGCAGTTGGTAAGAATCGCAACCGTTTTCAACGTCTCTCCAGGAGAGCTGCTACCTGGTGGCCAAGATGTTCTCCGCACGCGATTGATATCGCTCCGACAAGAACTTTCAGAAAAAATCAATCAGGTCGATTCTCCTGAAAGTCTTGAGGAAATCATCCGTCTTACCGATAAATTCATCGCATACAATAACCCGTCCAAAAAGACACAGTCTGAATAGATGAAAACTCGTTAAATCAGGCCATATTTTTGAGATAACTCCTCTATACGGCTTTTTCTCTGGAAGTTATATATACTCGATTGCACATCGAGAGGTAAGAAACCGTCTGCAACCAACGCAGCATATTTCTCATCCATTCTAACGAGTTGCACCAGCTCTTTGATTTCATCCCGGTGTGGTTTTTCTAGTACAGCGACTGAGGTAGTCATAGCTGATTCTGTCCTCGAATCTATACCATCACTTGAGCGTTCTACTTAGACGAATCTACGCAAAACGCGCTCAATATTCACGGCAAAATTTCCGGCTTAAATACCACTCTTCACTTTGACCCAAGCGCGTGTGCGAATTCGCTCTAGCTTCAACGGAAGGGGCTCTAAAGGGAAAAGCCTACTAATAGTATCTTTATCCAAATAAACCGAAGCGTTATCTCTAAGTTTTGGCTCTACAAACTGCTTTGCATCTTTATTAGCACTAGGGTAAAGGGTGTGATTTGAAGTTTTAGCAATCACTTCAGGGCGCAACATGTAGTTTATAAACGCCATGCCTTCTTGTGGATGAGGGGCATCCTTCAACAACACCATATTCTCTGACCATACCAAAGCGCCTTCGCGAGGGATGGAGTATGCTATCCGACGTCCAGTTTTGTTTTTCTCATTCAACTCTTGCGCTGCAAGCGCACCATTTGCCCATCCTACAACCATACAAATATTACCATCAGCCAGATCAGCATCAATTTTAGATGAGTCAAAATAGCGTACATAAGGACGAATCTTGAGCAATAAGGCTTGAGCTTTCTGATAGTCGTCTGGGTTTTTGCTGTTGTGAGGCAGACCAAGGTAGTGCAAGGCAATCGAAATAATTTCACTCGGAGAGTCGAGCATTGCTACACCGCACTGCTGGAGCTTACTAATATTTTCTTCCTTGAACACCAAATCCCAACTATCCACCGGAGCGTCATCACCTAGTGCGGACTTTATCTTATCGACATCATATCCGATTCCGGTAGTCCCCCAAAGGTAGGGCACTGCGTACTGGTTTCCAGGGTCATTAACAGAAACCTTAGCCAGTATTTCGGAATCAAGGTGCGACCAGTTGCCGAGCTGGCTACGATCCAGAGGTTGGAGCACTCCTGCAATGATCAAGCTCGGCAACACGTTTGAGGTAGCTACTACTACGTCATACCCCGTGCGCCCAGCCATGACCTTGCTCTGCATGATCTCGGCGCTGTCAAAGGAGTCAATGAGCAGTTTGCTGCCGGTTTCGTGCTCGAATTCTTTAGGGGTATCTGGTGCAATGAAGGCATACCAGTTGTATAGATGCACGCTGGTTGGGCTCGCAATCGCAATATTTAGCCCAGCGCTGAACAAAGAGGCAGTAATGATGGTCAACATACGAACGCTTTTCATAGGCTTACTCCATGCCATTGGTCAGTCCCCATTGGTAGGTACCGAATCCATGAGGGCGCAATATAAACGTATCAAGTCAGGTTTTAAATAACCCAATAGGGGTAGACGATGCCAAACCAGCTCCAGGGCCAAATTTGGCACAGATCGATAGCGAAACTAATCGAAAAGCTCAACCGGCCTGAGTTTTGGAATTCGCTAGTCAGATTGCTGAAGGAATATGCACCAGTCGACAACTGGGTTGTGCTGATGTTTGGCAGCGAAGGGGTACAGGCAATTTGCTATCCTGATACCGCTGACGAAGAAGAAATAGATGGGCTGCTCAACCGGTATGTCAAAGGGCTATACATGCTTGACCCCTTCTACATAGCTAATCGAGAAAATCAGCAAAGCGGTTTCTTTCATCTCTTGGACATTGCACCGACTCACTTTTTGGAAACAGAGTACTATCATCTTTATTTTGAACAATTCGTATCAGTAGATGAAGTTCAGTATAACGTTCAGCTTGACTCTGAAAGAACACTTTGTTTATCCATGGGTAGCAAAAGTCGGTTTACTCAGGAGCATATTGCTATATTCGACTTAATCAAACCTTGGGTATTGGCTTTGATGAAGCAACGTATAGCTTCTGATGTTGAAGAAAAAGAAAGCTCTCGACCCCAGCAATGGCAGGACAAGATTATAGAGCTTGCTCCACAACTCACGGGGCGTGAAATTGAAGTTTTAAAGCTGGCTTTGAGTGGTTTTTCAAATAGCGAAATTGCTGGAAAGCTATCGGTATCCCCAGAGACAGTTAAAGTACATCGAAGAAATTTTTACAGTAAGCTCAATATAAAATCTCAATCAGAACTTTTTGCTTATTTCTTTCAAAGCACTATCAGTTAATATCAGTGCCCTACTTATTGTTCCAACAGCCAGAATACGTCTTTACTCTGCGACGCGAATTGGGGGCAGGACAGGGGCGCGTATAACGCGCTAGCTGTGAAAGCGAACGCGCTAAGCTGTGAGCTTGATCCAGCTAATGCGCTGCTGGTCAACATCAAGCCAGGCAGAGCCTCTGTGTAAGACTGAAACTTACGCTTCAGAGCGCTCTCTGACTGTCACTTCAATCTGCAGGCCTGCGCCGGGCAACATCTTCACTAAAGCATCAAGGGAAAATTTATCAATTTTCCCTTTAAGCAGGTCGTTCAGCCTAGGTTGCGTTACCTTCAATCTCAGCGCTGCGTCCTTTTGGGCAAGCTCCCAAGAGCGTACCTTTCGGGTGAGTGCCCGCATCAGCGTCGAACGTAACTGCAAATTTTCAGCTTCTTCCGGCGACTCAACCAACGCATCCCAAATATTGGCGTGGCGTTCGTTTGTCATCATATTTACCTCGATTGATGAATTTACTCGATACATACCTCATAGGGTTAGGGCTATCGTAGTGCACCTAATGCTTAACCCCTAGCAGATGCAAGGGGGTGCCAGTCCGTCTTAGCCCTGCGACTTCAATCTTGTTTTCGCAAGATCAATGTCACGCTTTTCCGTCTTTTTAGTGGTTTTCTGAAACGCATGCAGTACCGAAATCACGCCTGCTCGATTCGCCACATAAAACACGCGAAAAGCCCCTTGTTTTGCTCGAATTTTAATCTCGTATACGCCTGGTCCAACAGTTTTCACAGGCTTGAAGTTGGATGGATCTTCTCCGTGCTTTACCAAGTCAAGCTGGTAGACCACTCGGTCACGAATAACGGGTGGAAAGCTCGCGATATCCTTTTCACTGCTGCCACAAAAATCTACTAACTTCGATACCTCTGCCATTGGTAATACCTTAGTAAGTTTTTGATAAAATTGAGTTTTTTCTCAGTATATGAGTAAGCCATCAGCGTTCCCCAGCTTGGTCACCTGCTTGTTTGAACTGCGACGGCGCGCCGCAATCCAGAAAATCTTGCACTCCCGGCAGGAATGCCATAGGTCCACACCTATGTCTTGCTTTACACCCGAAGGTGTACACGCACATTATATCAAAATCAGTATAAGTCAAGGCGTTTTGTGGCGTCTCGTGTGCGTAAAGAGAAAAGTCGCTTAGCTCCGTCAAAAACTGGTGATAAAATACGTTATCACCACTTTCAAGCCAGGACGCTGATGAGCAGCTCAGACCCCTTTCAGATCCGCGACACCTACATCCGTGTCGACACTATGGCGGACACCTACGCAAGAATTGCGGAAAACGCCTTCGCATTTTTCCTTGACGATGCTGCAGATCCCAGTCCCCTGTTTTGCCCTCCTTACGATCCCACCGGAGCTATGGACCGCGAGGACCGAAAGGCTGCTAACGGCATCAAGACCATCGTCTTTTCAGCCATGGCCATCGAAGCTGCTGTTTTTGACTTGGCAGCCATCCAGCTGGGTGACAAGGTGGCCACCCTATACCTGGATAAAATGGACCTACTTGGCAAGTGGATGATTGTTCCTCGTCTCATCTGCGGTCGCTCCCTCAATGAGAACGGACCTGCGTTCAATAGCCTCAAAGGCCTGGTCAAAGCGCGTAACGCACTGGTTCACCACAAATCCAGGGAATGGGACAGGGAGGGAAAGGCAGAACGGGCCATGACGGATAGATGGGCCATATTCGAGAAAGACCAAGTGCCCAACGCCTTCAAAACATTGGTTTTGCTTTCACTTGAAGTTGATGCTGTGCTGAAAGACTTCCTAGGCGCTCTTCCCTTCTACGGTACAGAGATCTACACCAGCTCACCGCGCCATCCTCGCGTCGAGGAAGTAGTCCATCGTTGCCGGGTGATCCACATAAAAAACTGGAAGGTAGCTTAGATGTCCGAGCTTGTTATCCAACCTGAGCGTCGGCTGACGGCTGCGGAGTTTCAGCACCTGGCTGCGATGCCTGCGGCAGTAGAGTGGTTCGCCAATATTGACAACCCGCGCACGCGTCGTGCGTACCAGAATGACCTGCAGGACTTCTGCAGCTTTGTCGGGCTGGCCGGTGCCGAGGAATTTCGCGCTGTGACCCGCTCTCACGTTTTAGCCTGGCGCGCACAGTTGGAGCTGCGAGGTCTGGCCGGTGCCACGATCCGGCGCAAACTGGCGGCGCTGGCCAGCTTGTTCGATCATCTCCTGGAGAACAACGCGGTCGCCGGCGGCAATCCCGTGCATGGCGTAAAACGGCCTCATATCGAGAGCAATGAAGGCAAGACACCGGCCCTTGGTGATCACCAGGCCAAGCAGCTGCTTGATGCTCCGGACACTGAAACGCTCAAGGGGCTGCGCGACCGGGCAATTCTGGCCGTGCTGCTGTACCACGGCCTGCGTCGGGAGGAAGCGGCGCAACTAAAGACCGGCGATCTGCAGGAGCGACGTGGCATCAAACACCTGCGGGTGCATGGCAAAGGCAGCAAGATCCGCTTTCTGCCGCTCCATCCAGTGGCTGCCGAGCGTATCTATGCGTACCTAGAACGGGATGTTGAACGAGACGCTGCGCCAGGTCCGCTGTTTCGCTCGATGCGTGGGACCACGACAGGTGCTGGTATCACAGCGAACGGCCTTTACACCATTGTTGCGCAGTGGGCGCGCGTGGCAGGCATCGAGGTCGAGCGATTGGGTGTGCATGGTTTGCGAGCAACAGCGGCAACCAATGCGCTGGAGCATGATGCGGATATCGCTAAGGTGCAGATGTGGCTGGGCCATGCCAACATCAGTACCACGCGGCTATACGATAGGCGCGGCCAAAGGCCAGAGGATTCACCGACGTTCAAAGTGAAATACTGAACCTGCTTGTTACGCCTGCGGGAAAGTGGTTGAAGTAAGCTCTATCACCAACATACTCTGCACAGCATAAACCGGAGTAGGAAATCTGCAGTGCAAGGAAAGTATTGGTCGGACCACCAGAAAGCTCATCACATTGAGATTGATGGCGTCTGCTGGCTGCTGGACCATCTCAAAGATACGACAATTGTCGTGGTTATCCCTCCGGCGCCCGGAAATCCCTCTGTCACCCTAACGGTGTCAGTTGAATACAGCTCCCATTGCGTGAGCCGCGGCCCTAAGCAAAAACAGACAATCGACTTCTCAGCGCTCGGGTATGAGCACTTAGTGATTGATTCACGCAACATCCGGCGGGCATTTCACTCGGAGCGCCATGAGTTGTCCTTTCTGCTCCCCGGAATCATTGCGTCGTTCGCCGACCGTCGCTGTTTTTTCACAGGCAAAGAGAACTTTCTGACACTGGAATTAGGCACAGAGATGCCAGGCTATGCGCCCGACACGAAGTATGAAATCTATTTCAATGTACGCAAAGGGGACGGCAAAAACACACTGAAGCTGTTTATCGAAAGCGCCTACGTGAGGGGCGACGAAGACGCAGAAAACGAGCCAGTTAATTTCAAAAAGGCAGACAAGATCAAAGCGTGGAAGCTGTTCTTGAATAAAATTCGCGGGACATCCATCAAAGCAGCAAGGAATAGTGCGCTGAGAATGGGAAAAGGCAGGAAGTAGAAAAAGCAAACCCCCGGTTAAGGGGGTTTCGCGGATGCCTTTAGGGCGTTTATCCCATCAACCGGCACGGCCGGAACCAATGGCAGCATCTGAACACCTCAGACCCAAGGGGCAGAAGCTCCGTATATATCCAGATGGAAGAACCATACTAAAAGATGACGCCAGTGTCAACCTATGAAGCCACCTTGGCGGGGGGAGCACATTTGTACTACATCCCCAAGCGCAGCCTTTACCACCAATGCTACCGCGCCTACGGCTTGGTGGCCGGTGACAGCCAGCGTGACACGCCACCCTGTCGGTCACCGGCTCCAAGTAAGGCTATCACATGTCCACAATCAGCCGATCTGCCGGGTACTGGTTCATAAACGTCATGCTCTGCTCTGGCCGCGCAGTCAACCAGTCCGCATACGAGCCCTTGGGCAACACTACTACCATGCGCTTTTCGTCCTGGGGCTTGTGATACGCCTTCATGAAGTCGTGATCATCCGCATTCACGGTCAGCATGGTGTAGCTGTGCAGGAGCTGGTCGGTGGACGGATCGCGCCACTGCTCCCATAGGCCCGCAATGCCCAGCAGCTCGCCGTCTGCACGGACTATACGCGTGGCAACTGCCTTGCCCGATCGCCAGTCCGGCTCATATATGGCAACCGCCGGGATAATGCAGTGTTGCGCGTGGCGCCATGCATGCCGGAACGACGGTTTCTCTGCAGCTGTCTCTGACCGAGCATTGTACGTGCGCCTGCCAATTTTACTGTCCTTGCTCCAAGACGGGATCAGCCCAAAGGAGCCAGTCAGCACCTCCATAGCAGCAGGAGATTCTTCGTCTTCGGCACGTCCGTCAGGGCTACGCAGGAATGGGCCTATGTAACCAGGCCACAAATCAAGTCTGCCTTGCTCGAACGGTGCTACTCCGAATGCCTCGGCGACCAGATGCGGTGACGGTGCTTCGTAATGGCTGCACATAGAGCCTCACTGGAACATGTAGATGTCCTACTGAGAGACGCCGCCCTGCCCTGCCGTTCCATTTAATCGACTGGTTACACCCTACTGCGACCATGCGCAAAGGCAAAAAAGGGCGCCCTTGGCACCCTCTTCGTATTAGACCCGGAAACCTCTCGGCTTTCGCCTCGGTTGGCCTTGCGCGAGCAATCTTTAGCAATTCATATTTAACAATTATTAATTGCTAAATTTCGGTTAATCCAGCTTGTACCCTTGAGCTTCCAACGCATGCCTGACAATAGCGCTGACCGTCCTGTGTGCTTTCCCGGAGCGCTTGTTTTCACGCACATCGTCCTCAATTTTTTCCAGTATGCCTGGGGGCAAGCTGATCGATACGGGAACTGGCTTCCGCTTATCCGGTGCCTTTGCCAACGGGGTGGAGTCATAAGGCTTGTCAGCAAGCTCTCGGGCCAGACGTTCAGATGCTTCCTCGCTGATCTGCCCCCTCCTATTTGCAGTCTCACTCGCCTTTTTAACTGCCATGGAACACCTCTTTCAACAGACTCTTTATCTCGTTGGCTGCTTCACGGTTTTTCCCTTCTAAAACTGACATGCCCGAAGGAATGGAGTCTTTGTATGCTTTCCGATAGAAGCCGACTGAATCCAAAGGCTTGATCTCAGGATATTCGGAAAGAAATTCCAGGAATTCGCGCCTCTCAGTGATACGAACTGCAGGGTTTGGGGAAGCCATAGATTGATAGGCATATGCCTGCAGGTTTGGGTTTAGATCTCTGCAGCGCAAGACTTGCTCTTGCAGCTCCCCAAGGGTGTCCAGATCGAGCTGGCTGCATTGGTTTGGAGCAATGATGATGTCGGCCACTACTGCTCCGGTGATCAATTCACGCGAGTTTCTACCAGCGACGTCGACAATCACATAATCAAATTTCTCGCTCAGTGTTCGCAGCGTAATCGTGATGTTGTCGCGTTTTTCAATCAGGGTGATCTTCGGTTCCAGTTGTGCTGCCTCACGCTCTGCGTACCATTTCGAGGCGCTGCGTTGCGCATCCGCATCTACCAGGCAGACATCGTAGCCTTCCATTGCCAACCCAGTTGATACGTTTACGGCAGTGGTAGTTTTGCCTACGCCGCCTTTGTTCCCGCCAACGACCACGATTGTGCCCATGGGGGCCTCCTAAATTAATTCGCAATTAATAATTAGCAAATAACAATTAATAATCAGCTTTGCTGGGCTTCTAGTCAAGCCCGATCCAGTGCAGATCGGTCCATACCCCTTCTCAACGATCTAAAACGACCCGTCGCTTGGCTTTGATACCGTCGATGTCTGTCGTTATAAGGATCAACGTGCCGGTAAAACTGTTGCCTGTGTAGAAGCGGATCCACTCAGCTGCACGTGCTGCACTGGTGGTGAATTCGTTGATGATCGTAGTAACACCTTCGTCATCGATGACCGCTCCAGTAAGCGCATAAGAGGTCATATGCCATTCCCTTAGCCCACGATTGGACGGCACAGCACCCTGCGTATCCGAGCGGACACGCAGAGGCCATTCGCTGCAGCCAAAAACAGCTTTCAGGTGATTAGGGAATGCTTACTAAGGAACGACATGAGCGACTCGGCGACGCAGGGTGCTGCAACCTCACCGGCAAACTGTTTTATCCAATAGCGATATTTAGGGTCTGCAAGGTCACGTAACAGCAAAGGACGAGCTGTGATACATTTCATGTTGAGCATGATTTTCCACCAGGTTGATTGTGTTCACGCTGGGGGTGGTTGCACCCATCCCCAGCACCTTCTTTAACTACCTTCTCCTTCTATTAGCCCATGAATGCCAGAATCGGCACGATATCCTGTGGCACTCGACCTGTAAGGATTAGAAAATTTCGCCAGATCTCGTAAGGCACGTCTTGGCTCCCCTCCTTGAACTTCCTAATCCGTCTGTCTGATGCGATGCGAAGTAATCCCGCCAGCTTTTTATCCGTCGCATACGCGTCGAAATGGTCCTGGAAGTGCCGGAAATAGGACCTGACTATTTCTGCGTGAGGTGCTTCCCATCCTTCATGCTTACGCAACAGGTGAGTACGCGGAAACAAAGCCTCGTCCAGATCCTTCGGACCAGGAATGCTAGGTGCGTGCAGGTTTGCTTCGAGCTGCTTTATCGCCTCGCGAGTAGCCATCTCGAAAATCAATCTCTGCTGTTCAGGGATACCAGGTAGCTCAATCTTCATTGTCATCCCATTAATTCATAAATCATAATTATTAATTGCCAATTAATAAAACACACTGAGGAACGTAAAGACTGGGGCCTTGCGGCCCCTTCTTCACCGTGGTGACAGTTCGATACGCTGAACGTCTGAAACACGGATGTTGACCAGGTTCAGCGTCCCTGTTGCCAACCTTTCCCAGTAGCCTTGCTGATGCACATGCATCAACGCGTAGAAAAGGTAGTCAGGTAAAACGATGTCTGTTCGGTTCACCAGGACACCTATGTGTTCAGGATTGAACACTCGCCCTGGTGCGCCGCATCGTTCTGCTGAACCCCGGCGAATTATCCAAAAATGAGCCTCTGGAAAATTCGTCCGGATAGTCGCTACATCTGAAAGTCTCATCTCGTTCCTCGTAGGTGGCAACGACTAGCCCCCTCAGGTTCGAGTGGCTCTCTGCGTGCCACCAACAAGGTCATATTAGGCCCATATGGGCCTAAATGCAAGGTAGTTATTAATTAATATTTGGTAATTAATAAAACAGCAGGTCTTAGCCTGGTAATGCACAACATTAGGTTCACTTTTCCAGCGGGCATAAAAAAAGCCCCCTTCGCTCTGTGCAAGCGAGGGGGCCTTTTGATCACATGGCGAAGCCTAGCGCTTTTTCAAACACTCGAGTTCAACCTCAGTCAGTTGTTCACGGTGTATGTAATAGCCTTCGACCGGTGGAGGCTCATGTAGCTTTCGACCACCTTCCCCAGGAAAAATCGCAGCTATCAGCCCCACAACTGCGGTTTGGCCTTTTGCATCAGGAGATTTTAGAGCCCAAGCTGCCACTTGATAGAGAATCGGAGGATCGTTCGGTCTAACGCCGTCGTGCCGAAAAAACCAATCGTGAGTAGGCGTAATTTGCGTATAAGTCATGTGAGTTTCCTTTTCGTGTCTACGTCAACGAGCGTATGGCATACCGTATCTACGGAGCAACCTTGTTGACTTGGTCACTTAGCTTTTACGACCCACAACTGATCGAGGCGCGTCGTGTAACTCTGGCTCATCTGCTCACGCCGCATGCCCCAATCCGGAGTAACCGGTACTGATCCTGTACGCAGCGTTCCACGTCCCCACTTGCCGTTGATTGAATCCAAAGCAGCCATCAGTCGATCCGAACTCGCCGGCTGATTGGTCATGAAAAGGTCATCGGTAAATTCACCTGGTTGGCAGATATCCATCAGAAGCACTTCTGCTTTGCTGTACCTAAAGCCTGGTCGAAATATCCGCGAAACAGCCTCCGTCGCGTATTGGGTCATCACCCTCACATCGTTGGTGGGGTAGGGCAGCTGGACCAGTGCCCCATTCGCATACTTGGCCTCGTCAAGATTGAACATGCCAGTGCGGATACTCACCCTGATCTTTTTACACACGGAGCCCTGGGCGCGTAGTTTTTCAGACGCACGCATCATGTAGGTGGCCACCGCCTCCTTGATCGGCCCCAGCTCGGTCAATCGCTTGCCGAACATTCTGCTGCAACAAATCTCCTGGCGTGGGGGTTCGACTTCGTCCAGCTCCAGGCACGCGGTACCCGCAAGCTCGCGTGCAGTTTTCTCGATCACAACGCTGAACGTTTTGCGCAGCATCCAGGGATCTGCCATAGCGAGGTCCTTGGCCGACAGGATCTGCATGCCCTCTAGGTGCGCTTTCATTTTTCGACCGATGCCCCAGACCTCACCGACAGAGGTATTGCGCAACACCCAATCGCGTTTTACAGGGTCGCAAATGTCCACGACCCCGCCGGTATGCGCCTGGATACGCTTAGCTGTGTGGTTGGCCAACTTTGCAAGGGTCTTGGTCGGTGCAATCCCCACACCCACCGGAATGCCGGTACAACGGTAGACCTTGGATCGAATCGATCTTCCTAACTCGGTCAAATTGCCAGGCATACCGGTCAGGTCTGCGAACGCCTCATCAATGCTGTAAACCTCAACGGCAGGTACCATGGATTCTATGATGGCCATCACGCGCTGACTCAGGTCGCCATAGAGCCCAAAATTACTACTGAACGCCTGGATGCCGTGCTGACGCAGTAAGTCCTTGATCTGAAAATAAGGCGCACCCATTTTCACATACGGTTTTGCATCGTAGCTGCGGGCAATGACACAACCATCATTTGAGCTAAGAACCACTATGGGAACCTTGGCCAGGTCCGGTCGAAACACCCGCTCACAGCTGGCATAAAACGAGTTGCAATCGACCAGGCCAAACACCGGCGTTGGCTTGTTACTCAAAGCTCGTGACGCCATGTCTCACCACGCCCCATATCGACAGTTCTTCGCCTTCCAGGATATGCCGAGGCGGATAGGCGGGGTTGGCTGACTTCAGCACGACATGGTCACCCTGCAGGATGAGGATTTTGCACAGCGGCTCGTTGTTCACGGCAGCAATGACAATGCTTCCACTGGACGGTTTTCTGGATCGATCCACGACAACGAGGCTGTCATGAAAAATCTTTGCACCCTCCATGCTGTCGCCATCGATCTTGGCCACATAGATGTGAGGCGCACGTAAATCCATCAACCGGTCGAATGAAAAGTCCTGCTCGATGTGGTCCGCAGCAGGATTAGGAAAACCGGCAGGGATTTTGAAAGTGTAGAAGGGTATGACCTTTCCGGACCCGCACAACCGACCGAGTATTTTGACGTTCATGAAGCGAACCTGGCTGGGAACAGAGTTAACTGTATGGACGTACAGTTAACGACTCACAGCCTCAACACGTCAACTCAAGCCGACCAGCAGCACGGAAAGCAATAGCTGCACGCACTGAATTCATACGCGCACTCCCCATCATGAACCATCCTCATGTTCTTTTTTTAAGGGCTCTCCGACTTGCGGCCCCTTCGTGACCGCAGATATCTGATGTACACCGGATTGCACACCCGAGGCGCGGCCATCAGCAGGCTGGCCAACGAGGGCCTGAACGGGTGGGGTAGCGGGTGAACGATCTTGCCGAAGTGGTACGGGCACAGCCTTACGGCTGGCCCTGAGAACGCTCACAGTGGCCGGTTGCAAAACTTCGGTAAGGATGTGCGTGTAGCTGGCCACCGTTCTCACCGAAACGCCGGCGAGCGTGGCAATGGCAGAACGCACCAACGCTTTGCCCTGGTCCTGAAGCTGCCTGCACGCGGCGCGGATCTTAGATTCTGTGGCTTTGTGCCGCAGCTCATTAGTGCGCTTGGCCGCCAGGCTCTGCCGTTCCGTGAGCGACAAGCTGCCATCGAGCTGCATGGCCCCTCGGTGGCAACGGCGATCACCGGTGTAGCGATCCCACGTCCAGCGGCCTACGGATTTGACCGTAGCGCGTATCGACGACAGGGGCAGGTTTTCCGAAAACCCCTGCTTTAGAAAGCTATTGTGGTTGTAGGCATACGCATCGAGCGAGCGCATGAAAGACTCAAACGACCCCAGCTCGCGCTCGCGATTGACGATGCTGTACGCAAAATAACGCAGCTGCTCGAACAGGATGCAGTGCCGCGAATGGCTGACCTGGTCAAGCTTGGGACCAGTGGCCCATGGCTTGACGGTCAGCTCTACCGCGCTCGCCAGTTCGCCCAGTTCATAGACGTGGCTGTGGAATTCAGTCGTCTCCCACCAGGGGTGACCAGGTGTTTTGGCCACAGGGCCACCGTGGTAGTCCACGTCCGCGTCGAGGCGAGCGGCAAACGCGGCATAGATCGCTTTCATGTACTGAATCGGCTTGGCTCGTGCGTTCTCGGTGGTGCACACGGACGGCACGGCATAGAACAATTGGGAATGGCCGCTTTTTCGGTTACGCACCATCAGGTTCGGCGCGGGCAACCCGGCATCGTCCCAGGCCAGGGCGTTGGCGTGGTCCAGGTCGAACACCAGCCAGGACACCATGCCGGGGCGATTGACCTGCATATAGGGATAACGAAGCGCGTACTCACGAGGGCGAACGCGGGTCGCGGTTTTGTCATCGCTGCATCGCGCCATGTACGGCGCTTCCAGCAATAACCGATTGAGCGCGGTGCCGTCTTCGAAAAACCGCGCTGGCGGAAGGTGAGTGCTGCTGGCCAGCGGATCGGCGTTGGCCATGAGTGAGGTCGCGAGGGAAAGGCTGAGCGCATTGTCGTGGCTCATGCTTCACCGCCTTGGCCAGCAGGTTGGCCAACGGCGTGAAAGTGTGTGACACAAAGGGTCAACCGGGGGGGCAGGGTGCGGTCATCGAGAACGCACAGCCGCTGAAGAATCTTTTCCATAAGTCCACCGTTCAGCGGTGAACTGATGGCTTCACTTTTGACGACTTGCACAAAGCCGCAGTGAACGCCATAATCAGCTCACGTTATGTGTGTTGGACAGGTCTCCTTCTCTCGAAAAAAGCAAGGCCTGTTCAAGTTTTTCCAAAAAGCCCCGCCGGCAAGCGGGGCTTTTTGGTTTCTGCTATTTGGCTAAATCGTTAGAAATTTTCCCGTCTACGCTCATTCGAGCATGAAAAATATGGCATCCCAGCAACGGTGGGCAGGCAAAGTGCGTGAACACTATCACCCGGATTCCCCATCCGCAATGAAAATGCCATTTTTTTAAGCTTATATTCCACCAACTTTTCAGCCTAGTGCGCATGGCCATAACCCTTGCGTGGCGGGGCTTTCAACGAAAGTACTGATGTAATTTATGCAACAGTAATAACTTACGTAAGTTATAGCACTTACTCGTCTTCCATAGAATCGGTTATGGGTTCAGCATTAGATGCATTCTCAAGCAGCGCAATGAGGTCAGCCTTATCAAGCTCTTGGAGGGCCATGATTCCAGCCCGAATCACATCGGATCTAGATATGCGGAAGGTCCGTGGCAAAAGAGAAATCTTATCTATCTGCCTGTTAACGTCCTTGGAGAGGGAAAAAGTAGTACGTACGAATGTAGAAGCTTTCTTACGCTTGCGCTTAGGCTCGGGCGTGGCACTAACGGGCGCTGCAGATATGAAAGCCAGCGCTGCTTCGTCGTTGGCCTCCGAAGACGGGGAGACCTGCTCAGGCTTACGAATCAAATCTTTCAATCCCATTTTGCAGCCCCCCAAAGCTCTGCTGCCAACGTCTCTATCTCTTCTTTAGCACGTGCATCAGAGTTGCTCTCCAAGACCGAACATCCGTCTTCATCCGCATCGTCGTAGACATTGCGAGCTGTAGTAATCGCGTCAAGAGGTTGAATGCCGAAGGAGCGGCATGCTTCTTTGGCATCCAATATCCGCTGTATCTGGCTAGGAAGGGCAGGGCATTGGGTGATCACTGCACGCACGTTCAATGCTGGGTTCACTGCAGTAGCCAGTCGTGCCAGGTTATCGACCTTTGGAAGGGTCTTGAGATCTCGCCGCTTGGGCCGGAAAGGGATCAACATATGAGTTGCTACCGTCATAGCTGACCGCAGTGCCTCCGAATCAGATCCTCCAGCATCGACCACAATTTGCCTGTACCGGCCCCGAAGGTCTGTCAGCGTTTGACGAATATTGCCGTGTGCTTGCACAACAGGAATCGCAGGGAGGTCTCCCTGTGCAGAGCGTTCAGCAGCCCAGTCTGCGGTTGTGCCCTGAGGGTCGGCATCTAGAAGCAGGACGTCACCTCCGCGAGCCTGCAGCCAGACGGCCAGGTTTTGAGCCAGACAGCTTTTACCGCTGCCGCCTTTTTCACCACCTAAAAGTAAGATCATGAACTGCCCTTGATACTGATTATTGAAGTGACATAACTTACATAAGTTATGGA
This sequence comes from Pseudomonas syringae CC1557, assembly GCF_000452705.1. Classification (NCBI taxonomy): domain Bacteria; kingdom Pseudomonadati; phylum Pseudomonadota; class Gammaproteobacteria; order Pseudomonadales; family Pseudomonadaceae; genus Pseudomonas; species Pseudomonas syringae. The sequence continues at coordinate 31,580 of NZ_CP007015.1, read as the reverse complement.
AAATTTGCTACAAGGAATCTACTGAGTCGCCTGGAAGGGACCCACCTCCACACAAGGAGGTGGGTTCTCACTCGGTTCAATCCACACTCATACCGTCATCTTCATCCGGGGATGACAGCTCCGGTGTGCCTGCTGCTGCGGCCTGTCCCTTGGGCGTGGTCTCGGCCACTTCCCGTTCAGGCGCGACCGGCTGCGCTGACCATTCGCGGCGGTTGACCGTTTTGTCTGTGACAGTGCCGTCCTCTTCGATGACCTGCACCACGACAGGCTGGGTGCCCAGGTCTTGCAAACGTACCTGGTCGCCTTGCTTCAGATCCGCGTCGCTCATGGCCTCTTCCAGCCCTACGCCCCACACCGTGCGGGGCTTACCGCCCTCGGGCTTGAGCGTCACGAAGTAGCTCATCTGGTTGTCGTCATTGTGCTGATACGGTGCTTCCCCATGCTCGATAAGCGTGCCCTCGATGACTTTGCTCCTGGACGGAGCTGTCTGGCCCGTTGCTGCTTGAGGTGTCGGAAACAGACGCTCTTCCACCTCATTGACTATCTGGGCAGCCATCGCCGTGAGGTGGTCTAGGTCATCGACCAACTTAGGCGAGTTTTCGACTTGCTTGTAAGCGGCGACGATGCTGGCTTTGAACGCTTCACGGTAGCTGTCGTTTTCCATGTAAGCCGTCAGCAGGGCAGCCGCTTCCGGGGTCTTGTCATTCGTCGCAATGATCCAGACGGCATGGTCTTCACCTCGCAAACCCATGACCGTATCAGAGGCCCTGACCTCCGCTTCGGACATCGGGAAATCACGACGCCATTGCGCTTCAAGCCGGACCAGCTCGCTTGGGCTCTGCAGGTCAGGGTCGTTGGCCAGCGCAGGCTTCGCGGCTTCTGGGCTTACCGGTTCAGACACGGCGTCTGAAGGCGTCGGCACATTGGCCTGCGCTTCAGACGTTGCTGATGCTGCGGAATTCGCAGCCGGTTGCGCACGCTGCGCCTGCCACTGTGCAAATGCCTGGTCGCCCTTGGGCTGGCCGCGTTCTGGAATGCCTAGGGTGATGGCCACCGTCTCCACGAACGCAATGCGCTCCGGCTCGGGAACAGTGTCGAGCTGGGTGGCCAGCGCCTGGCTAACCTGGTCAGCCGTTTTTCCTTGGCCATACAGCGCTTCGATAGGCACGGTAACGCCCAGGTGATCCGCTTGGTCCCGCACGTCCCGTGTGGCGTCATCAACGTGCCGAGGCAAGTCGGTGGCAGGACCAATGCTCTGGCCATCACGTTCGATATCCAGCTCTGCACGGCGGTCCGCCAGGCTTTGATTCATGGCCTTGTCGGTGAAATGCACGTCCAGGCCATTCTTGGCCACCGCCTCGATCACCAGCTTTTTGAATTCGGCAGTGCCGTTGATCGTCAGTGTGCTGCCAAACCTTTCCCGGGCCAGCTGGAGGGCTACGGACACCCCGGCTTCGGTGATGCCCGTGCGGCGCATGGAAATGGTGGTGCCCGTGTCGACAAACAAAGTCTTGTCGGTCTGTTTGTCCAGGTAATGCACGTTCTGACTGAACTTGGCCTTGCGCGTGTAAAGATCCTTGGCGCTGAGGTCGCGGGCCCGCTCACTGGCGGCGACTGGATCAACCTGTTTGGCGAAGCGATCCATGACCCGCTTCACCCGTTCACGCACGCCTTCGGGGGCAGGTCCCCTCGCGCCGCTAATGCTGAAGCCTGGGTCTTCTTTTTCATCGTCTAAGAGATTGCGTATAGCTGCACTGCCCATGAGATTTACCTCGATGTTGGGTTTCGGGTTGTGGAACTGTTCACGCGCTTTGAGCCGCTCGAACGTCAGCACGGAAACCAGCTGCGCCTTGTCTTGGCGGGTTAAGCGTTGATCGGAGAACACGGCGCGCCTGAGCGCGAAATACTGCTGATCGATCCGGCGTATGGCCCGGCGGTGGGCCGGAGCGATCTGGTTGTGCTGAGCCTGCCGCGTGAAATACGCGGCCACCGTGGAGGCGTGTTTGTTAACGGTCAGAGCCTTGATGGAAGCCCGCTTGAACACCAGCGCCTTGTCTGCAGGTCGCTTGAGCGGATCGAACAGCATCCGGGCGCGCTGCTCGATGTCAGCCACCGTCGCGACCCGGTGCGGGTTCTTGGCGTAAGGCGGGACAGCACCAGGCCGCCATTGACGGGGAGGGCGGGGCTTGCCCGAACTCCGGGGCCTGCGTCCGGCAGTAGATTGGACAGGCGTTGTCGTCGCAGCCCTCGCCTGGGGCAACTGGCCGGCCACCTGTGGGCGGCTGGATGATCGATAGAACACCAGCGCGTTGTCAGAAGGCCGCTTGAGCGGGTCAAACAGGCGTCGGCCCCGCTCCTCGATGTCAGCGATGGTGGCGACACGGTGGGGGTTCTGGGCATAAGGCGGGACTACACGTCCAGCTCGTACTCGGGTGTTTCGGGGTTTTCCAGCTCCGGCTCGTCGTCGGCCTGTTGTGCCTGCAGGCGTTGCTGTTCCCTTTGTTTCCTGAGAAACGGCGGCAGGTTGGCTTCCTCCTCTTCCTCGCTCAGTTGTGGACCCGGCCCGCCTTCCTCGTCCTCCTGCTGGTACAGATGATCGCAATCCAGAATCTCCTCCTGGTTGCGACTGTCCCACGTGAACGTGTGCATCACTGGGCAGTAACAACGCACCGTCACGGCTTCGGGTCGGTCCGGCTTGCCGGTGATCTGCCACATCGCTGACGGACAGGTCTTGCAAGCCATCGGCAGGTGCCGCAGTGCGTCGCCCTGCAGTTTCAGCAGGACTTCGCTGGTTATCTCTCTGTCGTTGCCAGGTGTGTACGGATTCATAATCATCTCCATGTGCTCGGTAGAAATTGTTTTCGCGCTCGGCCAGTAGCCGAACACGCTCTTCAGGGGAAGCTTGGGAATACTGTTTGCGAAACTTTGGGGTGGCCTTGTTGACGTACTTGATTTCCCTTGCGCGCTGCGGCCAGGCAAGCAAGCGATCCTGGATCACACTGGCTTCAAGCGGCGGCTTTTTCAGTTCACGCCGGACAATGAAGGCATCCTGAAAGATGGTGTCTTTCAGGTTCGTGCCCTTTGCGTCACCCGGCAATTTGACCGAAATGTATTCGTTGTCCTTGCCTTCGTTACGGATGCGCGTTTCACCGTGCTCAGCTACCAGGGCATAAAAATCGGCGCGTGAAGTTACGCCGCGCTCAATGACCTGCTTAACCAGCTGCTGTTTGAACTGGCGGTTCTTGCCGTAAAAGTCGTCGCCCTTGTAACGTGACAAAACACTGGCCGCATCGGTAATGTCCGCACGCACATTCTCACGCGGTGAAGACAGACCGTACTTCTGGTTAATGTGCTCCTGAAAAGCTTCAAAATACTTCTCATGATTCTTATAAACATCGACCGGATTGGCCTCGTTGCCGCTCAGCAGGTTGATACGTGGAATGATGATATGAATGTGAGGCTTGCGGTCAATCACCTCGCCGGTTTTCCTATCAGTGACCGTCTTCATTTTTGGCAAGTGCGCTTCGGCATACAGATTGAACTCTTCAGGCTTGTACGCATGCATAAAGAAGTTCTTGAAGTCGGTCGTCACTGCCTTGAGCAATTCAGGTGACACTGTGTCCTCTTTGAAGCTTAGCGTGAACGTAAGGTAGCGATCTTGGCCATGGTCCGGGATACTTTCGTAGATAGCTCTAGTAACACTGAGCTGCCCCTCAATGATCAAACGATGGTCCAATTCATCACGTGTAAACTCTCGGCCCGACTTGTTACCTTGTTCTAAATACTCCTGCGCCCCGGTGTTATAGCCACTGACTCTAATCAGCATATTCAATACCTGATAATAAAATCGTTTCGATGACCACCAGCGCTTCATACCATTTGTCTCTCACACTGTCGGTGATGAGGCCCCTGTCACTGGCTGATTTAGCGATATAAGCCAACTGCGAAATGTTATTACCGGCTTTATTGACGATGAATACTATTCTTCTCCTAAACCCGGTAAACTCTCTGAATACTGGAGTTGGATTTAAAATCAGCTCTCTAAAAAAGGTTGATGCAGAACAGCCCGCCCGTTTGATCATGTCATCGAACTGGGTCATTTCGTCTTGGGTGAGTCGAAACCGGATGATATGAACTTTTTTGCCAGATACGTTAGGTGAACCACGGTTGCCGTTATGGACTGGCCTTGCCGGTTTTGGCGGGTCAGTCTCGGACAACACGGTGAGCAACAGTTGTTGAATAGCATTCAGCTTATTAAGCCAGTGGAGATACTGCTTTTGATAAACGGTGCCGTTGTAAGGTGCCGAGTTTGCGGAATAGGCAACTCGGTTTAGAGCATGTCCGGACTTTTCGAATACCTGCTGCATCCGCTTTTTATCGATTGCGGACCGCTCGAAGGTAGGCGAACGGCTGATCACCAGGTCACGAAAGAATCGGGCTGGCTTCAGGCCGGATTGAGCTATGTCCTCGGCAAACCGAGCGAACTGTTCGTCCGTGAAACGGCATGACACTGGGCACGACTTGTTCACTTTTTCGGCCACAAGATCACCTCCTGGGGGCACCTGGAATGACGACAACCAACAACGACAACAACAACGCTTTCCCGCTCCGCGGGGTTTCAAAGGGGTATCCCCTTTGGCACGTCGATTGGCTACGAAAAAGGCGAAGCTCTTTTTTGTAGACAATCGGTAACGTGCCTGTTTAGCGATTTCGAGATAGGGGGTCAGCAGGGTGAACCCACGGGTTACATCAGAATTGCATCTGAAATGCTCTGGATTACGTCAGTATTGCTTGGCATTGCGTTTTTCTACATCAGTGTTACGCTCGAATACGACAGATTTACATCAGAATTACATCACTTTGTACGCAGCAAGGGGGCAAATCTTGGCTCAAGAAACCGAAAACCGGCGTGAGGCGTTGGCAGAACTGGCTCAGGACAGCAAAGCCAGGTCGTACACTGCGCAAATCCGCGATCTGTATGACGTGATCGAAAACGCCCTGGATTCAGGGGTAAGCAGAACGGTAATCCACCAAAAACTGGTGGATACTGGACTCGCGATCAGCCTTCGTCACTTTGACCAGGCGCTGTACAGAATCCGTAAAAGCCATAAACGAGCCGGACAGGTTAAACACCCCCTACCTGAAAAAACCGACAGCGCAGCGGTCAGAAATACCACGTTGCCGGATGGCGATAAGACCACGCCCAGGGCCAACATCAGGCAAAGCATGAAGCAGATCAGGGAGGAGGTGGAAAAAACGAACTGGGCCCAAGTCATCAGTGACGCGAACAGAACTTCAAAGCCATGACAGTTAAATAGTTGTTAGCTCAGTGGTTACTGCGCGAACTGTTTTTTAATGGCAGACGGGAGCGTATCAATGACAGCCTGCTGTTTTTTATATTCGTGATAAAACCATCGATTGGTTTCATTCACGTCCTGAGCCTTTATCGCTACCCACCCCATTGCACACACCACCGCGATACACACGGCCACAAATCCTGCCAAAACAATGTAGTTGAACCGTGAGGCCTGGGTATCACGAAAATTGCCGGATAAAGAGCTGACTCGCTTTTCCAAGTCATCGATTTTGATCGCTGCGCGCTGCAAAGCAGGTTCGAACACTCGCTCTAAACTCTGGTGAATGGCCGTGGACATTTCCAAAGCAACGTCCACACCTGCTTTGGCGGCAGTCGCTTGAATGACTTCCTTTGTCGTTTCTTGCAAAAGCAATGCGGTGTCTTCCGCATCCTCTACTGCGTCGGCCACAATATCCAGTGAATCCCTCATCGATAGCTCGAGCAACTGCGGAATTCGTTTTATATCATCATGCAAACGACCTACATCACTCAAAAGCTCAATGATCAGAGCATCACGCGCTGTAGAGGGAATAGTTTCATGTTCACTCATTTGATCACCTCAAGGCCAAACAGAGCAGCGAAAACCCCATCAAGCTTGCGGTTTACTCCTTTACACAAAAGCTTCAGTCCGTACATATCAGACCAACGATCACGCTCTTGTGCGCTAGCCTTTTTGTCCTTAAGAAGTGCTTTGTAATCGGTGTCATCTTCCATGACGCTTTGCATCGAAATACGGTGGATAGACAAGGCATCAAACAGTTCTGATTCGAAAACGGCACATGCAGGATTCAACGTGAAGACACTGGCGCGCTGGTGAAAAGCAAAAATAATCGGAAACTCTGTTTCCACGTCCTTTTTGACACGATTGAACAATACAAGGATCTTTTCAGGGGGTACGCCAAGTGAGGCCAGGCTACTAATCATACTGACCGTTTCTTTTTGCTCCTTGGTGCCTGAAGTGACCGGGATCACGAAGTAGTCGACTTCCTCATGTGCTTCATCAAACTCCTCCAGGTTGGCCATAAAATCTTCAACGTTGGACGCTCCAACATCGATGATTGCCTGATCCTCAAGCATGAGTCGTTTGAACAGCTCGCGGAAAGCATTGCCGCGCAGCTTCTCAACATCCAAGCCAAGGTTCTCAGCCGTTTCGTTGATTGACTCAATGGCATAGAGCGGCGCGCCGCCCATACGTGGCCACAACAGGTTTGCCGCGATGGTAGTTTTGCCAACGGTGCCGGTGTAATTGATGACCACGATTTTCTTTTTGATGAATTTCATCTGGGTAATCCTTGAATAGGGGGGTTCGCACCGGGTAAACACCACCCGGTGTGCTTGATCTAAAATTGTTGATGCCGGGCGGTTTGAACACCAAGGGCGCGGCCCTTGTCATCTCGCAACGGCCGCGTTGACCTCGGGAGCGCGGGGTGGTGAAGCTACCCCACACTCCCAAGGTGAGCCTTTTCTGAAAGAGGTAGCGTCAAGTGTGCGCTGCGCCCGTGCTTCCGTTCGCCGCGACGATAGAGCGCGTCACGACGAGCCGGGAGCGCGGCACCTGACGTGGGCAAGATCGCTGTGTGGGTGGGTCAGACCAGCATCCAGTTGAACCGGTAGGGGTCCATGAACGGGATATTGTCGTCACCGCCGTCAAAATCCCCAGCGGGTTGCGGTGCAGGCGCTTTGGCCTGAGCCTGCTTGCCTGATGCACGTGGCGGTTTTGGTGCGGCTTTGCCTTTGCCGGATGGTTTTTCCGGTGCCGCCTGCTGGGGAGCTTGCTGCCGAGGGGGTTCCTGGTGATCGCTGTCACCGCTGCCCTGGCCGTTCTGGCTGTGTTGGGAGTCGCCCTGTGGACGGCCACCGAGCAGCTGCATGGTGCCTTGCATGTCCACGACGATTTCCGTGGTGTAGCGCTTGATACCGTCCTTTTCCCATTCGCGGGTTTGCAGCTTGCCCTCGATGTAGACCTGCGAACCCTTGCGCAGATATTCGCCGGCAATTTCGGCCACCTTGCCAAACAGCGACACGCGGTGCCATTCGGTCTTTTCGACCTTCTGCCCGCTCTGCTTGTCAGTCCACTGCTCGCTGGTGGCCAGGCTCAGGTTGGTTACCGCAGTGCCGTTGGGCAGGTAACGACAGTCAGGGTCTTGTCCGCATGTGCCTACCAGGATCGCTTTATTGATTCCACGCGCCATGAGTGCGCTCCTTCTTCAATGAGTTCGTTAAGGGGTGTCTTCGTTTGGGTCAAACACGAATATCGTGCTCAGAAGCTCTCGGCCTCGGGCTGTAGACTGCTCAGCTGGGCCCAGCAGCAATGCCGTTGAACCGTCTGCCGACAACTCAAACTCTGCAAAGCAGTTGTCGCAATCCACTGGACGCCAGATCATTTCCCACGCTTTGACGTTGACGATATCCACGGTTGCGGGGGTTTCGCAGTTGGGGCAGTGCGCCGTCATCGTTTCACCGGCTGGCCACTGCGCCCCCTTGGGCTGTTGTTCCTCTGGCATAGCTAAAGCCTTCTTTGGAGAGAGGGGGTCACGCGCGCGTGGGTTTGCGGCTGAATACGAATTCCAGCTTGGCTTCGTGATTGAGCTTCAGGGCCGCTTCAAAGGACTTACCGGTTTTCTTGCTGTGAAAACCTTTCAGCACGCCGGTCTTGCCATTCGTCAGCAGCGCCTCGATCTGGCCGGGCGACAGCATCTTGCCGCTGACTTCCGGATGGAACTTGAAAGCGCAGGCGCGACATCCGATCACTCGCGGGGTGACGGCCAGTTCACCGCCGCACATGGGGCACTGAGCGTTCAGGCTGTCCAATACCGGCTTACCATCGCCTTGCACGTTGCCCAGGTCGATGTTCTGCACCTGGTCTGCAATGAAGGACTCCAGCTCGTCCAGGAACGCGTCGACGGTCAGTTCACCGGCCTCGATCATCTGTTGCTGTTCATGCCAGAGCGCGGTCATGTCCGGCGTGGTCGCAATCGCTGGCAACGCGGCAATGAACTCCAGCCCCAACGCGGTGGGGATCAGTTTTTTCTTCTCTACCGCGTAGAAACCACGCTCCTGCAACTTGGCCAGTACAGCACCACGGGTCGCCGGGGTGCCGATGCCGCCGTTCTCGCCTTTCTTGCCCTGGTCACGGTCGATCAGTAGCTGCTTGATGCGCGGGTCTTTCACATACTTGGCCACGCGCTGCAGATCCTTGAGCAACGTGGCTTCGGTATAAAGCGGCAGGGGCTTGGTCTTTTCCTTGGCCACCGTAATGCCATCGCATACCCCGGCGTCACCGACTTTCATATCCGCCAGAGCATCGAAGGGGCTCGCGACCTCGGCGGCGTCCGACGCGTCTTCGTCTTGCTCGTTTTCTTCAGTGACCTGCGCCGTCCACCCTGGCTGCGTCACTTTGGTGGAGCGCGCAACGAAGGTGTGTCCGTTCACGCCAAAACGCACCTCGGCACTGAGGTAGCGTTTCTCGGGCAAGAACTGCGCGACGTAGCGTTTGACGATGGCCAGGTACACGGCGCGTTCATCGTCACTTAGCTGGGCAATGTCGATCTTCACTGCCGTTGGGATGATCGCGGTGTGCGCCGAGACCTTGCTGTCGTCAAACGCCCGGCTTTTACGTTCCGAATTCACCTCGGTGAACATCCCGGCCAAATCCGGTAGGGCCTGACTTAGCAGGCTCAAGGTCTCCGGAGCCTCGGCAAATTGTTCGTCGGACAGGTAGCTGCAATCGGAACGGTTGTAGGTGATGGCCTTGTACTTCTCGCGCAGCGCCTGGGTCAGGGCTAGGGTTTTCTCGGCATCGATGCTGTGGGTCTTGCTCATGTAGACCTGCAGGTCGAGCAACGCGAACGGCAAGGGTGCCGGGGTTTGCTTCTCCTCCACACGGGCCTCGATCACGTCCGCAGGCTTCATTCGGCACGCGTCGGCTACCTGCGTGGCATACGCCTCGTCGATGATGCGGTTCTTGTCATCGATGGGGGCATCCGCGGCCACCACGAGGCGGGCCTGGGGACGACTGCTACCAAAGGCCAGGCTTGCCGCAACCGTGTAGTAAAACGCACTGGCGTGACCCTTGTTGGCCAGGTAGCGATTCACGATCAGCCCCAGGATCGGAGTCTGCACGCGTCCCACTGACAACACGCTTTTGACGCCCTTGGCCCTACCGGCCAGGGTGCAGGCGCGAGTCATATTGAATCCATACAACTGATCACCGATGCTGCGGGCCAGGGCCTTCTGGAACAGGCCGTAAAACTCGCTGTTGTCGCGAAGGCCGTCCAATGCTTTGCGGGCGGCATTGGCGTTCATGTCGTTGATCAAGATACGTTTGACCGGCGCGGTGTTGCCGAAATGCACCAGGACCTCGTCGACCAGCAACTGGCCTTCGTCGTCCGGGTCACCGGCGTGGACGATTTCCGAGGCGCGACCGATCAGCTGCTGGACCACTTTGAGCTGGTCGCGAGTGCGCGCAATGGGCTGGTACTTGGCCGGGCGCAGCTTCAGGGGCAAGTCGGCCTGAACCCAGTTTTTATAATCGGGGTTGTGAACCTCGGGCGGGGCCAGTTCAAGCAGGTGGCCCACGCACCAGGTGACGATATCGTTGCTGCCGCACTCGAAATAGCCGTCCTTGCGTATAACGGTGCCCAGCGCCTCGGCAATGACCTGGCCCAAGTCGGGCTTTTCCGCAATGAATACTCGCATGGTGTTCTCCTTGTCAGGATCTGGGGCTTAGCCCTGGACCTTGCCGAACTTGTCGTTGATTTTTTGGGTGTAGCTCTGATCAGCATCGGGGCAGCTGTTGAGGTAGTCCTGGCGCGCCGAAGCGGTTTCGCTCCATTTGATATTCCCGTGCTTCTTGACCAGGATGCTGAAGTAGTCCTGCTCAGCGCTTCGGCACTCGCTGCTACCACTATTGCCGGCGAACTTGCCGTAGAGGCAAAGCACGGACTTGCACGGGTCACCGGCGAAGGCTGATCCACTGCCCATCAGGCACACTGCGAACAGCGCGCAGACCCGCGTTTTGCCGCGACCAGGCACGGCGTTGCCAGCGGCCTGACCCTGGCGGTCAGCCGTTTTGCTGTAGGTATTCATGTTTTGCTCCTGCAGGCGCTTGGGTGCGCCGGTGGGGGACTACATCGGTTCCGAGGTGTCGTCAGCCTGCACAGGCTCTGGATCAGGCTCGACCTCAACTGGCTGTGCCTTATCCGCTTCGGCCTGAGCCACTTCGGACGCTTTGTCTTTGGGATTCCAGCGCTGTCGCTGTTCGGCCTGCATGGGCTTGGTGTCTGCCACTGCGACCTTGGATTCGATGGTGCGCACCGGTACGGTGAGCGCATCGATTTTGGAGGCGTCACCGACAGGCAAGGGCGGAGGCGTCATCTTCTGTCGCGCTTTAAACACTTCCTCTTCGAAGTAAATAATCTTGCGCGCCAGGATTTTCATGGGCTCTGTCTGTCGATTGCCTTGGACAAAAATCAGCTGCTTGTCAAAAGGCAACTCGTTCACCTCCTGGGGGAACATCAAGGGGCGGGGTTGCTCGCTGTAACTGTCGGTTTGCCCCCGAGCCCCCACCTCGTGCCTCTGCCTGTTCAACGATTGGTTGTGGACGCGCACGGTCGTGTTACCCAAGCGCCTGCTGTACTCCTCAGCCAGCTTGATATCACCGGGGGCGAACACAATTTCGTTGTGGATCGCCTTCATGATGCCGTTGGCCGCTTCCTCTCCGTAAACGGCACGAATCTGGTCTTTGCCTTGGAAAATCAGGAAAAACCGTAAACCGGCGCCTCGGGTCAGTGCTGGCGCGGTTTCCATGATTTCCATACGGCCCATGATGGCAAATTCGTCCATCATCAGAGCCAGTTGGTACTTGTACCGAAGCGTGCCATCTGCGCAATGCCCGCCTTGCTCAGGCAGCACTTTGGCATTGAGCCGAATCGCCTGGGTGAAAAACAGGTTCATCAGCGGGCCGTACTTCTTCAGGTTTCCTTCCGTAACGCTGAAATAAACTGTGGTCTTTTCCTCGCGCATTTTGGCAAAGTCGATGTCGTCACCTGACACCGCCCAGGCCACCGTCTTTTCGGCATACACCGACAACACGTCACGCACGATATCCACGGTGGTGGACCAACCACTGCTCTTGTTTTTCGAGGCTTCGTACACACCGTTAAGCTCTCGAAGGGTTTCAAAGCTGAGCGCATTAGGGCCGATGCTGCGCAATTCGATGATCTGCTGAGCCCACGTCCCCATCCCGGTACCCAATGAGCCGATTTCGTAGGCCTGGGGCAACGTGAAGGGCATTTCCGGCGTTTCCATCAGGTACAGCAGGATGGATGAAAACACGTTGCCCGCCTTGTTGTACCACTCCTGATTCTTGGGGTTGTCGGAGACGAACAACACGCGAGCCAGGGTACGAATATCACCTAGTCGGTACAGAGGATCGCGGTTGATGGCGCTGTTCGGGTTCCAACGGTGCGTTTCCAGGCGTTCAGGTGAAAAGCGGTAGACCTTCTGCCCGGCAGAAGCCCTGAAGCCCGATGTGATTTCCCAGTTCTCAAATTTCGGATCGTTGACCACCATTGAATCGGGGTAGCTCAACAGGTTGGGGATCACCGCACTGACACCTTTCATGGAACCAGGAGGCGCTGCCAGCATCACGAACTGTTGCCCGTAGCTGGCCAGAAACGAGTCCTCCGTGGGGTGCTTGCCGAGCAAGAACGCGGGATGCTCCTCGATCCGTTCTTGGGGATTGTCCGGGCTGATGGGTTTGGATTTACCTCTGGCCATCAGCGGACACCTGCTCGACGCTCAATCGCCTGGGCGTCGAGGCTTTGTTGCAGGGCGATGGCCACCTGCTGATTGGCCTGGATCTGCCTGACCGATGTGCTGATCTCATTGAGCTGGGTGAGTGCAATACAAATGCCCAGCCAGGCTGCAATGACGAAGACAACGCCCAGCGCAATGGGCAAGGGCAAACCCAGAAAGAGAAAGGGTTTCGATTCTTTTGCTTGTTCCATGGGGAATCTCCTGCAAGGTACTTCTGGACACAGCCCGACACCAGGTGGCAATGGCCGTCTGCGTGGCGGTGCATGGAAAGGATTTTTCAGTCCGTGTTGGCTTGATCGGCGTGACGCCATTCGAGGTAGCTCTCGACTCGCCAAAAACCGGCAGCGGCAGCATTGCGTTCAAGCATCCACCACGTTTCGCCAGGCTCGACCATGCCGTGGTAATCCTTAGCTAACTTACGGCGTGGATCGTCGTCCTGTTCAGCTGCCAATTGCTCCTGATTGAACTGGTCGCTGCGTGCCTGCTCTTCGGCCAACTCCTCTTCGGTGAAATAGTCATAGGGATCATCATCGAAGTCCGGCTGTCCGAACTGGCATTCCCATTCGGTGCGTATCTCTTGCTCATCGCCTCCGGTGGCCAGCAAATGAGCGAGGTAGTTCAGAGCACCGGCTGGAATGTCTGCCAGCGGCATGTCCAGAATCCGTGCGACTTCGGGCTTAGCCTTTTCGATCTGCAACTCAAGCGCTGCGTATTCAGCGTTTTGAGCCTCGCGCTGAGCCTGCAACCGCTCCTTCAACTGCTCGCTGTTCGCCACCTGATCGGCCTTGGCCTGCTCGATGACCCTGTTCCAGTCGGGCGGCGGAGGGCAGACACCCTTGTCGATCAACCCGGCATTGATCCTGCTGAGCAACGCCATGTCCTGCTCTGGCACGGGCGTGCTGACAATCGGGTCCGCAGAGTCGTCCTCGATGGCGTCCGACAAACCGCGTTTCATACGGCCAGTGCCCACACGCCTCACCAGGTGAAGCTCTCCCCAGGCGTTGCCGGTTGCCCTCTTGCCTTCCATTTCCAGGCTCGTGGTGTATTTCATCAACCACTTATGCATAAACCGCTGACGCTCGGGAGCCATGCGCAGGGAAATGTCATGGAAGCGCTGATAGAACGCTTCGTCATGCCCGCATGCCATGCTGTCACCCTGGTGCGCCACCTCGTGTTCGACCAGCCCGAAGATGTAGGCAGCCGTTTTCATGGGATCAGACTTGAGCCGTTGCACGATGGGGCGGTTGATGGCCAGGTAGGTTTTACCATCCGTCCACGCTTCACTGGTGTTTGACTCGCCAAGCAACACATCCAGGCGGTCTTTGCTATGTCGAACGGTGCCATCATTCCAGCGTTCAGCCCCCACACACGCACCGGCGTAGTGTTGCAGGCACCAGCGCAACGCGATCCAGGCCCGGCGTGTTTCTTTGTCCAGCGCCTTTTTCTCATCGACAATCGATGTTCGTTCGACATAAGCCTTCTTGACGGTCGTGAAAGCGGCGCACTGGGGCACCTTCAGGTCACGGAACCAGTGACTGACGGCAGGTCTCGCATTGGCAATCACCCGCTCCAGCACATCTTCAAAATCTTCAACGCTATGGCAACCGAAGCGGTCAAGCGTTTGTGGATGCAGCACCTGGATAATGCGCTGCCCGGCAATACCTTCGCCTTTGGGTATGTCACTGCCCTTTAAAACAACGGTGTAGGTGCCCTTGTGTTCACGAAACGCCTTGTTAATAAAATCCATCAGGGTGATATGCCGTTTGCCTGGCAGCACCGTGATGACTTCTTCATGGCAGAATATTTTGCCCACATCAGCTGCACCGCTGAGCAACGACAGCGCTGATCGCGCTCGACGTGCTTCTGTCTTGCGGCGTCCACCTGACTGCCCCGAGACCTTTTCAGCCAACGGGGCGAATACTTTGGCGATTGCTTTCCAGACCGGGCAGGTCTTGCGCAGTATCTCGCTACGGGAGACGTTGAGTGCGATCGCCCGCTTGGTCACGATCAGGCCTCCAGCCCCCCAGAGGTGCGAGGAATCGTGACGGACCAGCACACCTTGGTTGTAGATCGAAACCGCGCCTTCTTCCTTGGCCCGGTAATAGGCGTATTCGTCTTCAAAGTCCCACTTTTCCGTTGCAGGATCGCGGGTAATGAGACGGCCATTGAGTTCAACGCTGATGCGGGTGTAGCGCACCAGGTCACGAATCTCCTGGACGGCAGACATCAACTCCAAATCGTTGAGCGGTTCGTACCAGGTGCCCTCAATGGAGCAACCCGGTGCACCATGTTCAAGATCGTCCAGCTCGTAGTTGTAGCCCATCGAGCGGGTATCAACGGTCATCTGCCAATCGTTGGAAGCCCAACGTGTTTTGGCGTGCGCCATGATCTGGCCCCGGCCCAGGCGGAACCGGCCATAAGTGGCATCACCTTCCTGGTGCGGTGTGCCAAAGCGTCCGAAGTAACGCAACACGTCATTGCGGCTGGCAAATCCGCGACCATCATCAGCGCAGTGAAAACCCTCTTTGGTCATGGTCAGGCGCAATGCGGTGGCATCGGCGTCTACAGAGTTCATCACCAGCTCGATGATGGCCTTGCCGATCGATCCAGCCTGACTATGGATGATGTGTTGAATGATTTCGGGGTCCAGCTCGAAAGGTAGCAGCACGGTACACCTCATATGGATAAAGCTAGGCACAGCCAAACGCCAGACAGCTGATAGCCGACTGCGTAGCGGTGCACTGGGATGGTTTGAAAATGCGGGAGTATCAGGGGGTGATGCGGGTGCAATGCCTACTTGCTGGTGTTCTTGTATTCGCCTTGGTACTCGAACTGGCGCAGCTCGCGGTTGTTGGCAAAGCGGGCATCACCGTGTAGCGAGGTCTTGGGCTTCAAACGCACGAAAAGGGCCATCAGTGTGATGCCTACTGGCAAGAAGGTGAGGGCAGCCGTCACACACCAAGACCAAGGCACGTACAGCATCCGCCGGTCGTTCCAGGCCAGCTTGCGGGTCTCCCATAGCGTGTCCCAGGCCAAGCCCGCGAAGTGACCTTGGGTCAGGTGCAGATACATAGCCCCCCCTGCGTACAGCCCGATAACGAAGCACACAGCCATCATGAACACGATTGATAGCAAGATTTTCCACCACATGGCGTTCTCCTAGGCAGCTCGTTGACGCTGGCCATTGAGCAAGGCCAGCTTGTGTTCGGGTTCGTAATGCACTTCTTCGATGTAGGTGTTTTCCATGTACACGACCACGTCAAATGAGGTGCGCACCAGGCGCTCGATGTACGCGTAATCCAGGCCGAGGCCGATTGGTGACTGCTTCACCAGGCCGCACACACGGGCGTAGCCTGCTTCACTGTCATTGGCGTGCGCGGTGGTCACGGTGCCCTTGGTGCCGGTGTTCAGAATCTCGATGAAGTGCCACACCTCGTCACCCGTCAGCTCGGCCAGAAACAGGTGGTCGGGCTTCATCCGTAGCGCGCTGGCCACCAGGGCTTTGGGCGTCACCACATGGCCATAGAGCAGATGCACATGGTTGGGATGGAAGGGCATGGGGTCCTCCAGTATTTCCTGGATAGTGATCATGCGGCGGTTAACCGGAAACATGTCGATCAGCGACTTGCCGTAAGTGGTTTTACCCGAGCCCGGCCCACCAAAAATGATGATGTTCTGGCGATGGGCGATGGCGATTTCCATGAACCGGTGCCAGTGGCCAGCCGCATGGGCCTCCTGCATGTCGCGCTGCCAGTCTTTCAGGGCCAGTATCGGTGAAGCAATGGCCCTGGCTCGGTCATAGCGGCCACTGTTGACGTAATCCATATGGGTGAAGCGATCCAAAGAGGGTTTTCGAAACGTGGTCGACAGAGTGCCCTTTTCGCATGCCGGGGCCATGACAATCTGGCCCCGCTCCCCGCCAGGCAGCTCCACCGTGTGAATCGGTGAATGAGGGGCCAGCACGCGGTAGTTCAGCGCGCAGAGCGCATTGGCCAGCCGCCAGCACAGGTTGTAAGTGAGCCAAGGCGCTTCTTCGTATTGCCAGCCGTTTGGACCGTCCACCCACAGCTCGTAAGGCCGGTTGATGGCCACGTCCTTGGTGCCCTGACGACTCAGGCGCTCGGTGACGCCTGCCTGGTCGAGGAAGTCCAGGACCAGGGTGTCTTCGGTGAGTCCTTGTTCTTGCGTCATGAATACTCCTTAGCGGTTCTCGAAAACCGATGAAAAGTCGATGTCTCGGGCCACGATGACAGTGATTACGGTGCCCGGCAGCAGGTGTGCGGTGTCCGGAATGTTGATGGTGCTGTCCAACGCCTTGTTGGCCATGCTCTCCACGTTCTGCTCGCTGTTGTTCACCGTGTAGCCTCCGGACCCCGAGCTTTTCTGCGTCGTGTTGGACGCGGCCTGAAGCGCGTCTTGGATGAACGACAACATCACTGCACCGCCAAAGCGCTGCATGTAGTGGCGATTGATCCAGGCTTCGGTCCCGCTGGCTCCCATGGGGCCTGCACCCAAGCTGTCGATCTTGGCCCGCACACCCGCTTGGGTTTCGATTTCGGTCCAGGTGGTGAACACGCTGGTTTCGCCTGGCCCAACCTCAACCGTCTGTTCACCGGTGAGCTTGTCACCTGCTGCCGCAATCACCGTGGAGCCATCAGCGGAATACAGCGGATCGGTCAGACGACAATCCACCATTCCTGGGTGTGTACTGATGATTTCGGTGTACAGCGCGCAGCGCGTGTAGGTGTTGTGGCTGACCAGGTACTTGCGGTTCGGTGCCAGGTAAGCCTTAGCCGGGGTAAAGGTGGTGCCGCCCAGATTGCTCAGGCTGCTGCGTTTTCTGCTGGACGATTCACCACCCAGACCGCTGCTCGATCCGCCCTGAATGTCGGCCAGCATTGAAGGCGGCAGGGATGGCTGCTCGCCGGAAGGCTGTTGCGGCTGAGTATTCCCAGCACCAGTACCCTGCGCGTCTTCCGAGGTGACCAACATTTCACGTCCCAGTTTGCGTTGCCGGGGGGTCTGTTCCACGGGCGGGTTCTGGCCGGGCGAGCCGGGCGGAGGCGGCGCACTACCGGCATGGTCCTGACCGTTTTTTCCGCGCTCGGCATCCTCTTTATCTTTTTGCTCCTTGGCCAATCGCTCCCTTTCCGCTCGGGCTCGCCTATCCTCTTCGGCTTTGTCTGCGGCCAGCTTGGCTTCCCGTGCCTTTTTCATGCTGTCATCGGTACCCAGATTCACGTCCAGGGTCGCGTCCTTCTTGACGTTGGTTTCATCGACCTCGGAGCCGGTGGTTTTCATCTTGGAAATGGTGAAGTACCAAAGTCCGCCTATCCCCAGCAGACCAACCAACACCAGCCCGACCAGGCCCAGGTAAAGCGTTCTCTTGTTTTGGGCATCGCCTGATCGTTTGGCCCGCACGTCAAAGGCGCCGCGGGCCTGAGTGCTATCAGGCTCGGAGACCGGGGCCGGTTCCGGAGAAGCTGCTGTGGACGCTGCTGCTTCGGGCGGCCCGATGCTGTCCGGCCCTTGAGTGTTCTCCGGAGCCTGGTCGTTGTCATTGTTCTGCATGCTTGAGCTCCCGAATCTCGCCGGTGGTGGTCCCGTTGAAGTTGTACCCCGTGTTCACCTGGGCAGTAGGCCGGGCCTCTACAAGCAGACCGTTCAGGCGAAACCGAAACAATCGGCTGACCCCATGCACCACGACCACGTTCTGTTCGTTGTGCATGTCGGCCACCGTTTCGGTGCCGTCTGGTAGAACCTGGTACAGCACCGGGCGCGGCCCGTTGCCAGTAAAGCGGAAGCAGGTCAGCATGCCGTTGTCCCAGCCCTCATAGGGCGCGATGGATCGACTCTCTTCGTTCGAGCGCTTTTGGTAGGGGCCGTTTTGCACAGGGCCGTCACAGGGATTGCCGGGATCACGGCGGGCTGCTCCAGACTTTTTCGGCGGCTCGGGGTAGGTGAAGCGCAGCAGATAGGTCGAGTCTTGGTAGCGCTCGACCAACTTCAGCTCAATCAGATAGGTACGCCGATTGGTGTTGATGGTCAGGTTCGTATCGGGCTCTTTATCGGTAACCGGTTTGAGCGAAACCATATTGCCCGCTTTGTTTGGACCAATAGACCAAGCTTTCGGATCGCCCGATACCATCAGCCCGGTGTCTTGATTGATCGTCTCGTTTGATTGAAGCTGGACCAGCGCTCCACGGCCCACCGTCGCTTGAATCCTGTACACCTCGTCAGGTGAATAAATGGCCGTCTGCACGCGCCGGTCCAGTGCCGAGCCAGTGCCCATGCTCTCGGCAAAGGCAGGCAGACCGAATGTCATGAGTAACAAGGCCGTGAGGCCTGAAGCGGCTTTATTTGCCATTGGACACCCCAACTTCCTGAGTCATTGTGTAGGCCTTGATCCCGAAGCCACGGGGGTTTAGCCACTGGTCACCGGCTTTTTTGGCAGGGTTTTTGTAGTCGTAGGTCACTGTGGCCACCCAGGTCACCGGGTGCAGCTGGGGGTCGGGGACGCCGTTGCGGTCCAGCACGGTTTTGGTGATCCGCACCTGGGCGGTGCCTTCCCGATCTTTACGATCAAGGAAGTTGATATTGTTGATATCTGTGCGTATTTGCCGGTTGGTCCCCAGCACTTCCAGATAGCCCTTGGAGGACAACTGGAAGTTGCGGTACTCGGTAAAGGTCTCGTCATAGGACATCAACTTGACCATGCTGTAATTGGCATCGTTACTCGAAAAGTTGTAGCTCTCGCGGAAACGCGTGTACGCGGAAAGCCAGAACTCGTCATCGATCTGCTCCTGTGGCTTGCCTTTGTCGTCGGCCCACACCACATCCGTGTAGCCGGAGTTTCTGTCTACACGTACCAGGCCCAGTTGAACGGTCTTGAGTGGGGTCAGGCCCATCACGGCGGCAACCGACATGACGGCAATGGTCCCAAACACATAATTCAACCGCGTTGCTCGTTTGGTCTTGGCCTTTTCATCGGCGGCGATGCTCTTTTCAAAGTACCGCGCTGCATGGATCCAAGCCTGTTCAACCAGGCTGATTTCTTGTGCGGTTGCCGCGTCGATGCTGGTACGGGCGGCCAGTTGCCGCTCCTGCTCGATCACGTCTTCTTTGGATTTTCGAAACTTTCTCATAAGTCACCTAAACCTGGACAAACCCGTGCTGCGCGGATCAGTTCGCGGAGCATTTGGAATCGTTAGGCGGAGCCTCTGCGGGCTTTGCCGGGGAGGCGGGCGCCGAACGCTTTGGACTGGTGGTCTTGAGCGACTGGGCCTTGGGCGCAGGGCTTGCCGCTGGCAGAACCCGGCCAGGCACGGCAGTGGTCGACGTTGTCACGGGGGCAGCCCGAGACGCAGGGGTATGGGTGAAGGGCATGTCTTCCCACTGCCCTTCCGGTTCGGACAGTTTGGGTGCAGAGCCACACCCTGACAGCAAGGCAGCCGAAAGCAGCCCGCTCAAAGCAAGTTTGAAATTCATAGTGGAGTACCTGAGAGAAGCGAGGGTATTACAAGTAAGAAGAGGACGTAGCCGGTAACGATGGTGCTATTGGATCAGAGAGCTATTTGATGTTGTTGCCTCCCCTCCCACGCAGTTTGGAAATACCGGCGGCGACACCGCGTGTCATGCCTCTTGCTGCACTAAATCCTGAGATTTTACTGACAAGTCCTCCTCCGGAGGGACCACCGCCCATGATGGAGGATGCTTGGCTTGGAAGTTCGATGACAAGTGCTGTAAACGTGCCAAAGACAAGCAGGATGACGAAATTACCCGCCAGAGAGGTGTTTAAAGAACCATCTTTGATCATCGCAGTGTTGATAAAGCCAATCTCGATAGCAAGCACGACCGAAACCAGTACCTGAGCCAACATAAAGCCTCCGATGGCTGATGCCCAACCCCAGAAATACTGCTTGGTCTGATCAAACAACAGAAAGGCAATGAATAGAGGCCCTACGGATACAATAGCCGTTGTCGACACCTTCAGCACAAAAAGCGTGGCAACGGCGGCGAGCAAGAACGGGATACCTCCGAGCACATAAAACACCACTCCTTGAATACCCAACCAAACATTAGCAAAACTGGTTGTTATGATATTGAAGTTCATGGCACTTATAAGCGCTTGCAGGTTCTCGATATACGTAGCAATCAAACTGTCTATCTGGTTGGTTTGCACGCCCTCCTGGCCGGACATGGCCCCCCCCATCCAATTGGGGAGGCCGGTGACAAAGGGTACGATTGTATTTACGTACCACTCCAGGTTGAATGCACATGCGGTGATAAAAGCCATTTTTGCAATTTCTTTCGCCACGTCTTCGAAAGCGACGTTCATGCCACGGTACAACCATTGAATGTTTCGAAGCGTGAAGTTGATCAACCACATGGTTCCGAATAGCGCTCCAAGTCCCAGCATCACCTTTGCCATGCCGGTGACCAAAGCGCTTTGCAGAGCGGCATCAACGAAATCAAACAACGTCTGGGCTATTTTTGTTACGTCCATGCCGCCTCCGTTATTTTGATCGGCTATACGTTGTGCCGTCGAAGTGAATAACCTTACCTTCCAAGCGCATGGTTGCAAGACCACCGGCCATGCTTAGCACACTGTCTGACTCTGCTTTTGCTTCAAGTCGCTGCAGGTCTTTTTTCATTTTCCCATACCCCACAATATCAGCTGTGGTTTCAAGGTTAATGTGGAAGACTTCTCCATCCTTTGATATATCCATCACATAGGTTGGCTTGCCCATTCTGGTTTTATTTTCACCGGTCCATCGCCCAACAAATTCTTGCCCTTTATCATCACCGCACCCGGACAGTGCAAATGCAAACAGCACTAAACAAAACAAAGAACTCATTTTTTTAAGCATAGGTCATATTCCCTTGTGAACTTAGTAATCAATCGTAGCTAGGCCGTACGCTAGTTTTACCTTTCATGTAATCACTAAACGCTTGGGCCCGCTGTTCATTTTCCATTTTCTCTTGCTGCTGCTGGAGCATCTGCATGTTGGCCAGCCGCATCTGCTGGTTTTGCTGCTCGATCAGCTCCTGTTGGTAACGCAGCTGTAGATCTTCCTTCTGTTGTGGGGTCTGCACCTCGTTTAACCGGGCCCTTAGCAGCTCGGCGTTCTTGACCCGTTCAGTGCTGGCGTTGTAATTGCGCTCCAGCGCATCGGCAGCCGACATCATCTGATCGAATTTCGCCTGCACGCTGGCATTATCCGAAGTTAAGCCGTAGCGGTCACGCAAACTGGCGATATCCCGTCCCGTGCTATACACATCGGCCCAGTCCCCCAGAGGCATTACCTTGTTCAAGGCTGGGTCGTTCAGGAACCCACCCAACATGTCGTTGCCGGTGATGATGCTTTTGTAGTGGTTGTATTGCTGCGCGGTCTGTGTGATCGCGTCTTTGGCCGTGCTCAGCGCGTCCATCGCCTGCTTGGCCTGGGCCAACGCATTCGCCTTCAGCGCGAGCAGGTTAGACGGATCCAGGACCGGAACGCCTGGTACTGCCGCATGCGCAGCAGGCAGGACTGTGGTCAACATGAGCGCGCTAAGCGCGTAAGCCATCACGTGATTTTTCATGACGAAACCTCGATTTCATTCTGTTCCTGAAGGGCTTTCCAGGCTTTTTGAAAGGCCGGCATCCAGCGCTGTGCATCCCGCGTCTTCATGGACTGGCGCAGGCCCTCGGCATAGTCGAACGCGGGCAGCCATACAGCGGGATCGTCGGTGTTCAACCATTGGCGCACAGCCTCGGCCACCAGGAACGCATCGACCCAGACCATGGGATCGGTCGTGCCCAGGTGTTGCCGAATACGTTCAGCCACTGCCAGGTTCTTTTGAGTGGCGGATAACAGCGGCAACCAATACTTGAGCGGGCCGTCCAGCTCCATTTTCAGCTTCACCGTCTGGTGCCCCTGTTGCACCACCATTTCCCGGCTCAGCGGTCCCATATCACGCACTGCCTCAAACACCTTGCCGGTGACGCCGAACTTGGCGTAGCTCTCGGCCTGGGCTTTCTTGTTTGGGAGCCAGATAGGCGTTGTCACTTGCTGAATGACGGCTGCTGCGTAAGGCGTCGCCAGTGCTTGCTCGGGGTACTGGGTGTCCATGATCAGGATTTCCCCGCGCATGCGTCCGCTCTGCAGGACCTCTTTGATTGCGTCCGCCGTGCTTTTGAACGACAGCGGTGCCCAATACTCGGCCACCACGTTCAACAGCAGATTGCCGGGGCGGGCTTCGTGCATTTCGCGTTTCATGTAGAACAACGTGTTCAGAAACGCTTCCATGACTTCGGGGTGCTTCTCGGCGTAGTCGTTTTTGAGCAACTGCGTGCAGTCAAAGGCCAGACGCCGGTAGGTCTGCGCATTGAACTGGTTGATCGGCGAGTCCAGAACCCAGGCGTACTGACCTTCGCGGCCTTCACCGGCCAAACGGCACCATTTCGACAGCCGGGTGTGCAGGCAATTGCCACCCCGATGGGGGATGTTTTGCAGCAGCAGCGACATGCCCCGAAGTCGCACATTGGTATGCGCCATGACCGCTTCGACCGAATCCTTGATCGTGCGCTGGTCGGCTTCATCGGTCTTCGCTGGACCACCGGCGCAGCACAGCACCAGATCATTCAGCATTTGCCGCAACCCAGGACGGTCGTGAAACTGAAACGGGTTGACGCCGGTGAAGTGCCCAGGCTGCACGGTGTAATACTCGGCACCCAACCCACACAGCAGATGTCTCAAAGACTCGTTGTAGTCGATGCTGAAAATCAGCGGATCGAAGCGGCTGAGAAAGGTCAGCAGGATGGCCTCAGCGGTGGTTTTACCCACCCCCGTTTGGCCTGTGTAAACCGCATGACCTGGCAGCATTTCACCGAGGTTGTTCTGGCCGGGTGGGCTGTCATGCACGTTGAGCACATATAAGGCCTTGTTGACCGTCAGCACCGGCATCACGCCCGTTCCATCACCGATGGGGTTGCCCTTGACCTTGCCCGTGGGAGTGGAGTGCAGGGAAAAGCTGCACGCCAGGTTCTCGGTCGACTTCATCATGGGGTACATGGCCTCGGTCACACCGGGGAACTGCGTGTACCAGGTGTCGATGTTGCTCATGGTCGAACGCACAAAGGTCGCGTCACGCACCGTGAACACCGACGCCATTTTCGTGCCGTTCTCGATGGCCTGGTCCGGGGTGTTGCCGTAGACGATCAGCGAGGCGTGATAACGACCAAACGCCTTGTCGCCCAGGGTGATGGCATCGATGGCATTTTCAAGCTCCTCGGTTTGCTTTGAATCGCGCTCGACCGAACCCAGATCCGCCACGTGCTTTTTGAATTTGTCCTTGGCCTTGTTGCGGTCTTCGAACAGAAACGTTTGCACCAGGGTGAACTCGAACTGCTGCTCGATGGCCTCGTCCCACATACCGGGGTAGGTCCCGCCACTGGGGTAGTCGCGCAGGTCAAAGGTAGTCGCGAAACGCTGGCCACCCCGATTGGGCCGGTTCTCGACAAAATCGTAGTTTTCGAAGTTGGTGACGCTATCAATGATCGCGTCACCCAAGCGGGTGTCGCTGACCAGCACGTCTTTTTCGTGCCCGTTAATCAACAGGCTGAAGTAGCGCCCGATCTGCGAGAACAATGCACCGTGTTCGCTTTCCTCAAGGCCCATGATGACCGGGTCATATTCGGCCAGCAACGTAGAGGAAAGTGACAACAGGTCGCTCATACGCTCGATCCCTTCATCAACCTCGCGGTACTTGAGGATCAGCGCAATGCTGTACCCGACCTGGAAGAAGGTGCCGTTGCGAAAGGGTGCCGTGTAAGCGTCCACGAAGTCCTGCAGCGCGGGCAGCGGCAAGGTGTATTGCGTGTCCAGCTCGATGCCTGTCTTGGTGATGTAGGTTTGCAGCATCAGGTGCTTGCCTTCCTTTTTGCCCAGGGCCAGGAAGTAGCGGTTGAGGTTGTGAAACAGTTGGATCAGTTCGTTATCACTGCGGGTTTCACTGGAAACCCCCTTTAACTGGATCAGGCTCACCAGGCGATTGCCGGGTAGGGTCACCATGTGTTCGTGGACCGGATAGCGCATCAATGGCACTTTCTTTTCCGGGGGCATAACGCTTGTGTGAAAATCGTGCGCCATAGAATTCGCTCCATTGCGGATTAAAAGGGGTCAGCAATAACGGTTTGCCGTACTTGAGATTCAGCCAGAGACGCCGCCGTGCAAAGCGGATACGGCGCAAATACTGAGGATCGATCAGGCCCACGACCCTCAAGGCAATGAGGGCAATCAGGAACGGGGAGGCAGCAACCAGGCCCCACACCCAGGACAGCAGGAACGTCGCGGCAACACCGAAGACCAAGCCGCCCATCAGCAACCCCACCATCGGCATGATGGGAATGTTCCAGAACATCGCAGGCCGACTCATGGCGTTGTAGCTTTCGAAGGTCAGTTTCTTGAGTACTTCGTTACTGGCCATAAGCGCTCCTGGTCAACCCGGCACGCCGGTGCCGAACACCTGCCAAGCCGCTGTGCCGAGGAGCACAGATCCACCAACGACCAGCAGCACACCTACCTGCTCCAGGTAGTCCATGAAGGTGTGCGAGCGGTCGCCCGTGGAGCGAGCAATCAGCCACTGGGCACCTGACCAGATCAGGCAAATCAGGCCCAGGGTGCCCGCCAGGGTGTAAAGGCCCAGGCGGATATTGCTGCCCCACTGGTTCAGCGTGGTGAGCCAGTCAGCGGAGGCGATACCGGGCAGGTAGGCCAGAGCCACCAGCAGAATGCCCAGCTCGCCTTTGTTGGGCACAAGGGTACGTTTGATCATCATTGATCCTCTTTAGGGAGAGTTGAGGGTTCTTCAGGGGATACAGCTGGAGGAGCTGGCGCAGCCGGTGGAGCAGAAACAGACGGTGGTGCAGGTGGCAGATAGCGCGGGTACTGACGCAGCACGTCCCAGCTTTCATAGGTCGGCTCAACGGCGGATACCGGGGCCTGAGCGCGCTGGAGCTGGCTTGGCTCAGCGGAGCCGCCTTCCAGCGCAGGGACGGTCACGGTGGTACCGCCTGCGTTGGCCAGCACACGCTGCACATGGCTGCTGCCACCAAATTCGGCCTCGGCCTTAAAGCCACGTTTGGGGTTGCCGCTGTAGTAACAGGAAATGGCTTTGTGCAAAGCGCTTTGCACATCAGGATCGGCTTTACTGGCCTTTACATAGCAGGCCTGTAGCTCTCGCGCTGCCATGCGCAAGTTGGTGCAGGGTTCGAACACAGGTTCGGGTCGACTGACATCGAAATGCTGCCGGTTGATTTGGCCCAGGCCGATGCTGAAATTAGCGCCCTCCTCCACCAGCTGCTTCACCACTAATACAGCTTCATCCAGGCTTTGCGGTTGACGCGGCAACACTTTGCCGACCACGCCAATGGCATAGGGATTGAAGGAAGATTCTGTCTTGACGATGGGGGTAAGCGTGGAAGGGTGTATCGAGGGAGCACATTGCATAGCCAGGGCCAGGAAGGCACTGGTGGTGAGCATTGCAAATTCCTTCTAGTCGGTAGTAGTGAGAGGCTTCCCAGAAGGCCGCCCTTGAGAATCTTCAATCAGCTTCTCGACGGCTTTTTCAAGAAAGTTATCGATCAGATACCGAGCGAGGTCAGAAGGCGAAATCTGCCTGGAGCTGTTGGTTTCATAACTCACCCGTATCGCGGCTTTATTCAGTGCTTCCACCCTGATCGGTCGGATATATACGCTTGATGTCTTGGTGGTTGCTTCATCTTCGGATGACGCCATGGGAACTCCTAAGGGCTGTGAGAACGCAAAAAAACACCGCCAAGCAAGACCTGGCGGTGAAATGGGAAATCGTGAAAATAGGTAATGCCTAGGCGGCGTTCACCGTCGAATAGAAAACGGTCCCAGAACGCCCGACAAGTCGCTCCAGCGCGGCGTTCTGCGATAGAAGCGCGAAGAAAGCCGCCCTACGGGCAGCTTCAGACTTCATGTCGATGATCAGCCGGAGAGTTTTTTCTAGCTCTGTCGGCACATTGCGAAACTCGATGCAATCAAGTGAACGGTTAGATCGAATCAGCGCAGCAGCCTTTAATTCCTCTACCGTAGAGTCCTGCAAAACACAGGTTCGACCGCCGAACTGAACGAACCCATGGGCACCATTCAACGCTGTGATGGTTGTGGTGTGTGTCACCTCGGGATCGAACCGTAGCAGCAGATAGCCAGGAAACAAACGAACCTCCTTTTCTATCGACGAAGGGCGATCCGTACGTTTGCGAGAGGTGATTCTGACGGGGGAATACACCTCAACGTCTAACCGTTCTATCAATGTCATAAGTGACTGATAAACGGCAGAATTGTGCATCAAAACATGCCAGTTTTTCATAATCAGAACCTTTCGATCAGGCGCTCTTTCGAATTCCGGAACCGCTGGGCCCAGGGGAGAATCATGAGCCATAGAGAGCCGGCTCTATCCGCTTCTGGATCGAAGGAGCTCAATCAGGAAACGGATTTCTAGGAAACAAAATAGATGGAACAGAAAAAAAAGTAAACACTTTTGTATCTAATAGACACATTTGTGACTTTGTGAAGGCGCAAGCAGATGAAATTATTGGTTTTTTTTTGGAGACACTGTGGACACTCTCAGGAGCGTGGTAGGAGCAAAAATCAAAGCCCTTCGGAAGTCTTCTACGTTGAGCCAAGCGGACTTGGCGGAAAAGATTGGCTGCGACGCTCCGCTGATAGGACGTTACGAACGAGGCATAAACCTGCCTGGCATCGAGCAGTTGGTAAGAATCGCAACCGTTTTCAACGTCTCTCCAGGAGAGCTGCTACCTGGTGGCCAAGATGTTCTCCGCACGCGATTGATATCGCTCCGACAAGAACTTTCAGAAAAAATCAATCAGGTCGATTCTCCTGAAAGTCTTGAGGAAATCATCCGTCTTACCGATAAATTCATCGCATACAATAACCCGTCCAAAAAGACACAGTCTGAATAGATGAAAACTCGTTAAATCAGGCCATATTTTTGAGATAACTCCTCTATACGGCTTTTTCTCTGGAAGTTATATATACTCGATTGCACATCGAGAGGTAAGAAACCGTCTGCAACCAACGCAGCATATTTCTCATCCATTCTAACGAGTTGCACCAGCTCTTTGATTTCATCCCGGTGTGGTTTTTCTAGTACAGCGACTGAGGTAGTCATAGCTGATTCTGTCCTCGAATCTATACCATCACTTGAGCGTTCTACTTAGACGAATCTACGCAAAACGCGCTCAATATTCACGGCAAAATTTCCGGCTTAAATACCACTCTTCACTTTGACCCAAGCGCGTGTGCGAATTCGCTCTAGCTTCAACGGAAGGGGCTCTAAAGGGAAAAGCCTACTAATAGTATCTTTATCCAAATAAACCGAAGCGTTATCTCTAAGTTTTGGCTCTACAAACTGCTTTGCATCTTTATTAGCACTAGGGTAAAGGGTGTGATTTGAAGTTTTAGCAATCACTTCAGGGCGCAACATGTAGTTTATAAACGCCATGCCTTCTTGTGGATGAGGGGCATCCTTCAACAACACCATATTCTCTGACCATACCAAAGCGCCTTCGCGAGGGATGGAGTATGCTATCCGACGTCCAGTTTTGTTTTTCTCATTCAACTCTTGCGCTGCAAGCGCACCATTTGCCCATCCTACAACCATACAAATATTACCATCAGCCAGATCAGCATCAATTTTAGATGAGTCAAAATAGCGTACATAAGGACGAATCTTGAGCAATAAGGCTTGAGCTTTCTGATAGTCGTCTGGGTTTTTGCTGTTGTGAGGCAGACCAAGGTAGTGCAAGGCAATCGAAATAATTTCACTCGGAGAGTCGAGCATTGCTACACCGCACTGCTGGAGCTTACTAATATTTTCTTCCTTGAACACCAAATCCCAACTATCCACCGGAGCGTCATCACCTAGTGCGGACTTTATCTTATCGACATCATATCCGATTCCGGTAGTCCCCCAAAGGTAGGGCACTGCGTACTGGTTTCCAGGGTCATTAACAGAAACCTTAGCCAGTATTTCGGAATCAAGGTGCGACCAGTTGCCGAGCTGGCTACGATCCAGAGGTTGGAGCACTCCTGCAATGATCAAGCTCGGCAACACGTTTGAGGTAGCTACTACTACGTCATACCCCGTGCGCCCAGCCATGACCTTGCTCTGCATGATCTCGGCGCTGTCAAAGGAGTCAATGAGCAGTTTGCTGCCGGTTTCGTGCTCGAATTCTTTAGGGGTATCTGGTGCAATGAAGGCATACCAGTTGTATAGATGCACGCTGGTTGGGCTCGCAATCGCAATATTTAGCCCAGCGCTGAACAAAGAGGCAGTAATGATGGTCAACATACGAACGCTTTTCATAGGCTTACTCCATGCCATTGGTCAGTCCCCATTGGTAGGTACCGAATCCATGAGGGCGCAATATAAACGTATCAAGTCAGGTTTTAAATAACCCAATAGGGGTAGACGATGCCAAACCAGCTCCAGGGCCAAATTTGGCACAGATCGATAGCGAAACTAATCGAAAAGCTCAACCGGCCTGAGTTTTGGAATTCGCTAGTCAGATTGCTGAAGGAATATGCACCAGTCGACAACTGGGTTGTGCTGATGTTTGGCAGCGAAGGGGTACAGGCAATTTGCTATCCTGATACCGCTGACGAAGAAGAAATAGATGGGCTGCTCAACCGGTATGTCAAAGGGCTATACATGCTTGACCCCTTCTACATAGCTAATCGAGAAAATCAGCAAAGCGGTTTCTTTCATCTCTTGGACATTGCACCGACTCACTTTTTGGAAACAGAGTACTATCATCTTTATTTTGAACAATTCGTATCAGTAGATGAAGTTCAGTATAACGTTCAGCTTGACTCTGAAAGAACACTTTGTTTATCCATGGGTAGCAAAAGTCGGTTTACTCAGGAGCATATTGCTATATTCGACTTAATCAAACCTTGGGTATTGGCTTTGATGAAGCAACGTATAGCTTCTGATGTTGAAGAAAAAGAAAGCTCTCGACCCCAGCAATGGCAGGACAAGATTATAGAGCTTGCTCCACAACTCACGGGGCGTGAAATTGAAGTTTTAAAGCTGGCTTTGAGTGGTTTTTCAAATAGCGAAATTGCTGGAAAGCTATCGGTATCCCCAGAGACAGTTAAAGTACATCGAAGAAATTTTTACAGTAAGCTCAATATAAAATCTCAATCAGAACTTTTTGCTTATTTCTTTCAAAGCACTATCAGTTAATATCAGTGCCCTACTTATTGTTCCAACAGCCAGAATACGTCTTTACTCTGCGACGCGAATTGGGGGCAGGACAGGGGCGCGTATAACGCGCTAGCTGTGAAAGCGAACGCGCTAAGCTGTGAGCTTGATCCAGCTAATGCGCTGCTGGTCAACATCAAGCCAGGCAGAGCCTCTGTGTAAGACTGAAACTTACGCTTCAGAGCGCTCTCTGACTGTCACTTCAATCTGCAGGCCTGCGCCGGGCAACATCTTCACTAAAGCATCAAGGGAAAATTTATCAATTTTCCCTTTAAGCAGGTCGTTCAGCCTAGGTTGCGTTACCTTCAATCTCAGCGCTGCGTCCTTTTGGGCAAGCTCCCAAGAGCGTACCTTTCGGGTGAGTGCCCGCATCAGCGTCGAACGTAACTGCAAATTTTCAGCTTCTTCCGGCGACTCAACCAACGCATCCCAAATATTGGCGTGGCGTTCGTTTGTCATCATATTTACCTCGATTGATGAATTTACTCGATACATACCTCATAGGGTTAGGGCTATCGTAGTGCACCTAATGCTTAACCCCTAGCAGATGCAAGGGGGTGCCAGTCCGTCTTAGCCCTGCGACTTCAATCTTGTTTTCGCAAGATCAATGTCACGCTTTTCCGTCTTTTTAGTGGTTTTCTGAAACGCATGCAGTACCGAAATCACGCCTGCTCGATTCGCCACATAAAACACGCGAAAAGCCCCTTGTTTTGCTCGAATTTTAATCTCGTATACGCCTGGTCCAACAGTTTTCACAGGCTTGAAGTTGGATGGATCTTCTCCGTGCTTTACCAAGTCAAGCTGGTAGACCACTCGGTCACGAATAACGGGTGGAAAGCTCGCGATATCCTTTTCACTGCTGCCACAAAAATCTACTAACTTCGATACCTCTGCCATTGGTAATACCTTAGTAAGTTTTTGATAAAATTGAGTTTTTTCTCAGTATATGAGTAAGCCATCAGCGTTCCCCAGCTTGGTCACCTGCTTGTTTGAACTGCGACGGCGCGCCGCAATCCAGAAAATCTTGCACTCCCGGCAGGAATGCCATAGGTCCACACCTATGTCTTGCTTTACACCCGAAGGTGTACACGCACATTATATCAAATCAGTATAAGTCAAGGCGTTTTGTGGCGTCTCGTGTGCGTAAAGAGAAAAGTCGCTTAGCTCCGTCAAAAACTGGTGATAAAATACGTTATCACCACTTTCAAGCCAGGACGCTGATGAGCAGCTCAGACCCCTTTCAGATCCGCGACACCTACATCCGTGTCGACACTATGGCGGACACCTACGCAAGAATTGCGGAAAACGCCTTCGCATTTTTCCTTGACGATGCTGCAGATCCCAGTCCCCTGTTTTGCCCTCCTTACGATCCCACCGGAGCTATGGACCGCGAGGACCGAAAGGCTGCTAACGGCATCAAGACCATCGTCTTTTCAGCCATGGCCATCGAAGCTGCTGTTTTTGACTTGGCAGCCATCCAGCTGGGTGACAAGGTGGCCACCCTATACCTGGATAAAATGGACCTACTTGGCAAGTGGATGATTGTTCCTCGTCTCATCTGCGGTCGCTCCCTCAATGAGAACGGACCTGCGTTCAATAGCCTCAAAGGCCTGGTCAAAGCGCGTAACGCACTGGTTCACCACAAATCCAGGGAATGGGACAGGGAGGGAAAGGCAGAACGGGCCATGACGGATAGATGGGCCATATTCGAGAAAGACCAAGTGCCCAACGCCTTCAAAACATTGGTTTTGCTTTCACTTGAAGTTGATGCTGTGCTGAAAGACTTCCTAGGCGCTCTTCCCTTCTACGGTACAGAGATCTACACCAGCTCACCGCGCCATCCTCGCGCGTCGAGGAAGTAGTCCATCGTTGCCGGGTGATCCACATAAAAAACTGGAAGGTAGCTTAGATGTCCGAGCTTGTTATCCAACCTGAGCGTCGGCTGACGGCTGCGGAGTTTCAGCACCTGGCTGCGATGCCTGCGGCAGTAGAGTGGTTCGCCAATATTGACAACCCGCGCACGCGTCGTGCGTACCAGAATGACCTGCAGGACTTCTGCAGCTTTGTCGGGCTGGCCGGTGCCGAGGAATTTCGCGCTGTGACC
>NZ_CP007014.1:5635000-5758024 GCF_000452705.1 Pseudomonas syringae CC1557 | reverse complement strand
GGATATCCCCTGAGTTGAAAGCCGGTGAGGCAAAAACAGCCGCCATTGTAACGATCCGACGGCGACTTATCCACATGTAGGTTGCTCACAGACGGCTATAAATCAACGATTTATAGGATGACCACACGACAAACGGTCATCGATTAAGGTCTGTGGATAACATAGGTTCAGCTCGTTGCATAAGTCAGCCCTGAACCCTGTGGACAACTCACCTGTGGATAAAACGCTGTTCCATGCACAGCTTTTCCGACAGTGCGACACAGGCTCAACACCGTTTCTAGACAGCCTTTTGAATCGCTGTACACGCCATTTTTAAAGGCTCTCAGAGAGTTATCCACAGAAATCCCCTGCGTAAGAGTTATAAGCTTTATAAAGAAGCTTTAAATACTCTTTTTCTTTTATTTCTATAACTAAGCTGACGTGAAGCGCGTTCAGGTGACGAAAGAACGCCGAATGCCCCCTGAAAGACGTATATGAAGAAAAGCTGGTTGGAAATTGACCTGCGGGCCCGCTTTCTCTAGAATCCCCGGTCTCTTAAAACGGGGGCCATTCCGGCCCGTAGTGGACGAACCAGGTAACACGCCATGAAACGTACTTTCCAACCCAGCACAATCAAGCGCGCCCGCACCCACGGTTTCCGTGCACGTATGGCCACCAAAAATGGTCGCGCAGTCCTTTCGCGTCGTCGTGCCAAAGGCCGTAAGCGTCTGGCAGTTTGATAAACCGGCCAAGGAGGTGAGTCGAGACTTCAGTCGGGAAAAGCGTTTGCTGACCCCCCGGCATTTCAAGGCAGTCTTTGACTCCCCTACCGGCAAGGTTCCGGGGAAAAATCTCCTGCTCCTTGCGCGCAATAACGACCTTGATCATCCCCGTTTGGGGCTTGTGATAGGTAAAAAGAGCGTCAAACTCTCCGTCGAGCGCAATCGTTTGAAACGCCTGATGCGCGAATCATTTCGCCAACACCAAGACAGTTTGGTCGGTTGGGATATCGTTATCGTCGCGCGCAAAGGTTTGGGTGACGTAGAAAACCCTGAACTGATTCAGCATTTCGGCAAGCTCTGGAAACGTCTGGCGCGCAGCCGACCCATTCCGCAAGCAAACTCCGAACCTGCAGGGGTAGACAGTCCAGATGCGTAAACTGGCACTCGTTCCGATCCAGTTTTATCGCTATGCCATTAGCCCGCTGATGGCCAGTCACTGTCGTTTCTACCCCAGTTGCTCCTGCTACGCGTATGAAGCCATCGATAATCATGGCCTTTTGCGCGGTGGCTGGCTGTCAATTCGTCGCCTGGGTCGCTGTCATCCGTGGAATCCCGGTGGTTATGACCCGGTTCCAGCTGTCCCCACCTCCCGTTCTTCTTCGATGGCCGAGTAATCATGGATATTAAACGCACGATCCTGATCGTCGCCCTGGCAATCGTGACCTACGTCGGGGTTCTGAAATGGAACCAAGACTATGGCCAGGCTGCCATGCCGACCCAGAATGTTGCAGCCAGCAACACCGCACCGGGCATTCCGGACACGGCTGCTGGTAATAATGGTTCTGCAAGTGCCGATGTTCCAAGCGCTACGGCCAACACTGCCGCAGCACCTCTTGAAACTCCGGCCGTAGCCAGCAAAGATCTTATCCACGTCAAGACCGACGTGCTCGATCTGGCGATCGATCCGGTAGGTGGTGACGTCGTTCAGCTTCGTCTGCCGCTGTATCCACGTCGTCAGGACCGCCCGGATGTTCCGTTTCAGCTGTTCGATAACGGCGGCGAACGTACTTTTCTGGCACAAAGCGGCCTGACGGGTACCAATGGTCCTGATGCACGTGCTGCCGGTCGTCCGGTTTATTCCTCCGCACAAAAGACTTATCAACTGGCTGACGGCCAGGATTCGATGGTCGTGGAGCTGAAATTCTCGGAAAACGGCATCAACTACATCAAGCGCTTCACGTTCAAGCGCGGCCTTTACGATCTGGTCATGACCTATGTTGTGGATAACCAGAGCGCTCAGCCTTGGGCCGGTAACCTGTTCGCGCAATTGAAGCGTGACGCCAGTGCCGATCCTTCGTCGACGACCGCAACTGGTACAGCTACCTATCTGGGCGCTGCACTGTGGACCGCGGCCGAGCCGTACAAGAAAGTGTCGATGAAGGACATCGACAAGGGGCAGGTCAAGGAAACCGTGCAGGGCGGCTGGGTTGCATGGCTGCAGCACTATTTCGTGACCGCGTGGATTCCTGATCACAACGCCACCAACCTTGTGCAGACCCGTAAAGACAGCCAGGGCAACTACATCATCGGCTTCACCAGCCCGACCTTGTCGGTTGCGCCCGGCGCGCAGGGTGAAACCACTGCCACGTTGTACGCAGGTCCGAAAAGCCAGGCGGTACTCAAAGAGTTATCCCCAGGTCTGGAGCTGACAGTCGACTACGGTTTCCTGTGGTTCATTGCCCAGCCTATCTTCTGGCTGCTGCAACATATCCACGCGATACTCGGTAACTGGGGCTGGTCGATCATCGTTCTGACGATGTTGATCAAAGGTCTGTTCTTCCCGCTGTCTGCCGCAAGCTACAAGTCCATGGCCCGTATGCGCGCCGTGGCCCCGAAGCTGGCAGTGCTGAAGGAACAACATGGCGATGATCGCCAGAAAATGTCCCAGGCGATGATGGAGCTGTACAAGAAAGAGAAGATCAACCCGCTGGGTGGATGCTTGCCTATTCTTGTGCAGATGCCGGTTTTCCTTTCGTTGTACTGGGTGCTCCTGGAAAGCGTGGAAATGCGTCAGGCTCCGTGGATTCTGTGGATAACTGACCTGTCGATCAAAGACCCGTTCTTTATCCTGCCGATCATCATGGGCGCGACCATGTTTATCCAGCAGCGTCTGAACCCGACTCCGCCGGACCCTATGCAGGCCAAGGTCATGAAATTGATGCCCATCATTTTCACGTTCTTCTTCCTGTGGTTCCCTGCTGGTCTGGTTCTGTACTGGGTTGTGAACAACACCCTGTCGATCGCACAGCAGGCATACATCACTCGCAAGATCGAAGCAGCTACCAAGAAAGCAGCTGCCTGATCTAACCTGTGAACACGTTATACAAGACGCCCCCTCGTGGGGCGTTTTGCTATCCGCTATTTGTCCAGGAGCCGGACCATGAACGTTCCTCGTGAAACCATCGCCGCCATTGCTACTGCTCAAGGACGCGGCGGTGTCGGCATTGTCCGTGTCTCGGGCCCTTTGGCGAGCAAGGCCGCTCAAGCGATTATTGGCCGAATACCCAAACCGCGATTCGCACATTACGGACCTTTCTCCGATGAAGCGGGTGAGGTGCTCGATGAAGGCATTGCACTGTATTTTCCCGGCCCGAATTCATTCACAGGCGAGGATGTACTGGAACTTCAAGGTCACGGCGGCCCGATCGTGCTGGACATGCTACTGCAGCGCTGCCTGCAATTAGGCAGCCGCCTGGCTCGTCCTGGCGAATTCAGTGAGCGCGCGTTTCTTAATGACAAGCTCGATCTGGCCCAGGCCGAGGCAATCGCTGACTTGATCGAGGCCAGTTCTGCACAGGCAGCGCGCAATGCGTTGCGCTCGCTGCAAGGTGCTTTCTCCCAGCGTGTGGATAACTTGACTGAAAAACTGATCAGCCTGCGTATCTACGTAGAAGCCGCCATCGACTTTCCGGAAGAGGAGATCGACTTCCTTGCAGATGGGCATGTTCTCAATATGCTCGATGATGTGCGCCTTGAGTTATCCACAGTGCTGCGCGAAGCCGGGCAGGGCGCCTTGCTACGTGACGGCATGACCGTTGTGATCGCTGGTCGCCCCAACGCCGGTAAATCGAGCCTGCTGAATGCGCTGGCGGGTAGGGAAGCGGCCATCGTTACCGAGATTGCCGGCACCACCCGGGATGTTCTACGCGAACATATCCACATTGATGGCATGCCGCTCCACGTAGTTGACACCGCAGGCCTGCGCAACACTGAAGATCAAGTGGAAATGATCGGCGTACAACGTGCGCTCAAGGCGATAGGAGAAGCGGACAGAATTCTGCTGGTGGTGGATGCAACTGCACCTGAAGCGGCGGATCCCTTTGCACTGTGGCCAGAGTTTTTGGAGCAGCGCCCTGACCCTGCCAAGGTCACGTTGATCCGCAACAAGTCTGATCTGAGCGGCGATAACGTAGGCTTGTTCACAAGCGACGATGGCCACGTCACCATTAGCCTGAGCGCCAGGTCGGGTGGTGAGGGTCTGGAATTGCTCCGTGAACACCTCAAAGCCTGCATGGGTTACGAGCAGACCTCTGAAAGCAGCTTCAGCGCTCGTCGGCGCCACCTCGAAGCGTTGCGCCATGCCAGTGACTCTCTGGAGCACGGCAGGGCCCAGTTGACCCTGGCAGGCGCCGGAGAGCTATTGGCCGAAGATCTGCGCCAGGCCCAGCAGGCGCTTGGCGAGATTACTGGCGCATTCAGTTCAGATGACCTGCTGGGCAGAATCTTCTCCAGCTTCTGTATTGGCAAGTAAGCAGCTGGCTTTTATCAACAACCGTCAGGTGTGACCGCCTCGGGTCATGCTGCCGTGTGTGCTCAAGAGCTCTCATCGGAGTCTGTTTGGCACACACACTTACAATCGACTCCCCTACATTTCTTCTAAACCGAACTTTTTTGCGCACAAACGATGCCGCGGAGTCGGTTCGCTCGGCCTTTTTTTAGCCTTTTGCGTATTTTCTGTAGATTAAGCCCTGTGAATAACTGCCCTTCAGCTCGGTGGGTAAGCAGGGGGCAAACCTGAAGATAAACTGCCCTGTGGACAAGTGGTACATTTATCAACAGGCTCAGGGCGGTTATCCAATCCCCTTATCCCTACATGAACACAGACTTTTGAATCTCTGTACACAACGTAAATAAAGGTCTGTAGCGTTCTATCCACAGAAATGGTGCTTAGTAAGAATAAACATAAAAACAAAGCTTTATAAACTTTCTTTCCTTTTTATTTTCTTTATTCGCGAGTTTTCCACAGCTGGTTAAATTTTGTCCAACGGGTTTCATTCAGGTGGGGTAAGTCCCTATACTTGTCAGCTATCCCAATTTCTCATCGACAACAGGCACGAGGTGCGTGGTGGATTTCCCTTCCCGTTTTGAGGTGATCGTCATCGGTGGCGGTCATGCCGGTACCGAGGCCGCACTCGCGTCGGCACGCATGGGTGTCAAAACCCTGCTGTTGACGCACAACGTGGAAACGCTCGGTCAGATGAGCTGCAACCCTGCCATCGGTGGCATCGGTAAAAGCCACCTGGTCAAGGAAATCGACGCGCTTGGCGGTGCTATGGCAATGGCTACCGACAAGGGTGGCATCCAGTTTCGCGTGCTCAACAGCCGCAAAGGCCCGGCAGTACGAGCTACTCGTGCCCAGGCAGACCGTGTGTTGTACAAGGCTGCTATTCGCGAAACCCTCGAGAACCAGCCCAACCTGTGGATATTTCAGCAGGCCTGTGATGACCTGATCGTCGAACAGGATCAGGTTCGTGGTGTTGTGACCCAGATGGGCATGCGTATCTTTGCCGACTCAGTGGTTTTGACGACTGGTACGTTCCTTGGTGGACTTATCCACATCGGTATGCAGAATTATTCAGGCGGTCGGGCAGGCGATCCGCCTTCGATCGCACTTGCTCATCGCTTGCGTGAATTGCCTCTGCGTGTAGGTCGATTGAAAACCGGAACCCCGCCGCGCATTGACGGGCGTTCTGTGGATTTCACGGTTATGGCCGAGCAACCGGGTGATACGCCGATCCCGGTGATGTCGTTTCTGGGTTCCAAGGAGCAACATCCAAAGCAGGTCAGTTGCTGGATCACTCACACCAACGCACGCACTCACGAAATTATCGCGTCCAATCTGGATCGTTCACCGATGTATTCCGGTGTGATCGAAGGCATTGGCCCGCGCTATTGCCCGTCGATCGAAGACAAGATTCATCGCTTTGCCGACAAGGAAAGCCATCAGGTCTTCATCGAACCGGAAGGCCTGACCACCCACGAGCTGTACCCGAACGGTATCTCCACGTCGTTGCCGTTCGACGTTCAGTTGCAGATCGTGCAATCGATTCGCGGGATGGAAAACGCACACATTGTTCGCCCCGGATACGCCATCGAATATGACTATTTCGACCCGCGTGATCTGAAATACAGTCTGGAAACCAAGGTTATTGGCGGTTTGTTCTTTGCAGGACAGATCAACGGCACCACCGGCTACGAAGAAGCGGGTGCTCAAGGCCTGCTCGCCGGGACCAACGCCGCATTGCGTGCGCAGGGCCGGGACAGCTGGTGCCCGCGTCGCGATGAAGCGTACATCGGCGTGCTGGTCGACGATCTGATTACCCTCGGAACGCAAGAGCCTTACCGGATGTTCACATCCCGTGCCGAATACCGTCTGATCCTGCGCGAAGACAACGCAGATCTGCGCCTGACCGAAAAAGGTCGCGAGCTGGGT
The DNA here is from genome assembly GCF_000452705.1 of Pseudomonas syringae CC1557. NCBI lineage: Bacteria > Pseudomonadati > Pseudomonadota > Gammaproteobacteria > Pseudomonadales > Pseudomonadaceae > Pseudomonas > Pseudomonas syringae. The sequence continues at coordinate 5,751,550 of NZ_CP007014.1, read as the reverse complement.
CTGGTCGACGATGCGCGCTGGGCGGCGTTCTGCACCAAACGCGAAAGCATCGAACTCGAAGAACAACGGCTGAAAAGTACCTGGGTTCGCCCTGGAACCGAGCAGGGCGACGCGATTGCCTCGCACTTCGGTACGCCGCTGACTCACGAATACAACCTGCTCAACCTGCTGACACGTCCGGAAATCGACTATGCCAGCCTGATCGCCATCACTGGCCAGGGCTGCACCGATCCGTTAGTGGCCGAGCAGGTCGAGATCAAGACAAAATATGCCGGGTACATTGATCGGCAGCAGGATGAAATCGCCCGGCTGCGTGCCAGCGAAGACACCCGCTTGCCTGAAGACATCGACTACGCCGGAATTTCCGGTCTGTCGAAAGAAATCCAGAGCAAGCTGGGGATAACTCGTCCGGAAACACTTGGACAGGCTTCACGTGTCCCCGGTGTCACGCCTGCAGCGATATCGCTGTTGATGATTCATTTGAAAAAACGCGGCGCGGGCCGTCAGTTGGAGCAAAGCGCTTGAGTTCTATGGTTACCCCGCAACACGCCCAAGAGTTATCCACCGGTGCTCGGGAGTTGGGGATAGAACTATCCCAGGCGCAACATGACCAATTGCTGGCGTATCTGGCCCTGCTGATCAAATGGAACAAGGCCTACAACCTGACCGCAGTGCGCGATCCTGACGAAATGGTATCCAGACATCTGCTTGACAGCCTCAGCGTGGTGCCCTTCATCGAGGGTACGCGCTGGATGGATGTCGGCAGCGGCGGTGGGATGCCTGGCATACCCATGGCCATCCTGTTTCCGGAGCGAAAAGTTTCGTTGCTGGACAGCAATGGCAAGAAGACCCGGTTTCAGACACAGGTCAAACTGGAGCTGAAACTGGATAATCTTGAAGTTATCCACAGCCGTGCAGAAAATTATCAGCCTGATGCGCCGTTCGACGGGATCATCTCCCGTGCGTTCAGCAGCCTTGAAGACTTCGCCGGCTGGACTCGCCACATGGGCGACGCCAATACACGGTGGTTGGCGATGAAAGGTCTGCATCCTGCCGATGAACTGGTAGCATTGCCCTCGGATTTTCACCTCGATAGCGAACACGCCTTGACCGTTCCGGGTTGCCAAGGCCAACGCCATCTGCTGATACTGCGCCGCACGGCATGACTGGGAACACAAGCAAGAATGGCTAAGGTATTCGCGATAGCGAACCAGAAAGGTGGGGTCGGCAAGACCACCACATGCATCAACCTCGCTGCGTCACTGGTCGCGACCAAGCGCCGTGTGCTGTTGATCGATCTCGATCCCCAGGGCAATGCGACCATGGGCAGCGGTGTGGATAAACACAACCTGGAAAATTCGGTCTACGACCTGTTGATCGGCGAATGCCATCTGGGCGAGGCCATGCAGTTTTCAGAGCACGGTGGTTATCAACTGCTTCCGGCAAACCGCGATCTGACCGCGGGCGAAGTTGTGCTGCTCGAAATGCAGATGAAAGAGAGCCGTCTGCGCAACGCGCTGGCGCCGATCCGGGAAAACTACGATTACATTCTGATCGACTGCCCACCGTCGCTGTCGATGCTGACGCTGAACGCGCTGGTTGCAGCTGACGGCGTGATTATCCCCATGCAGTGCGAGTACTTCGCGCTGGAAGGTCTCAGCGACCTTGTGGATAACATCAAGCGCATCGCCGAATTGCTCAACCCGCAGCTGAAGATCGAAGGTCTGCTGCGCACCATGTATGATCCGCGCCTGAGTCTGATCAACGACGTTTCCGCGCAGCTCAAGGAACACTTCGGCGAGCAGCTCTATGACACCGTGATCCCGAGGAACATCAGGCTCGCCGAGGCGCCGAGTTTTGGCATGCCGGTGCTGGCCTATGACAAATCCTCTCGTGGCGCTCTGGCGTATCTGGCGCTGGCAAGTGAACTGGTTCGTCGTCAACGTCGCGGCGCGAAAACCGCTCAGCCAACCTAAGGAATTCCCATGGCCGTCAAGAAACGAGGTCTCGGACGTGGGTTGGACGCACTTCTGAGCAGTCCAACCGTCAGTTCGCTGGAAGAGCAGGCCGTCAAGGCCCCTCCAAGTGAGTTGCAGCATCTGCCGCTGGACCTGATCCAGCGCGGCAAGTACCAGCCGCGCCGTGACATGGACCCGCAGGCACTGGAAGAACTTGCGCAGTCGATCAAGTCGCAAGGCGTGATGCAGCCGATCGTGGTTCGTCCTGTCGGCAATAACCGTTTTGAAATCATCGCCGGTGAACGTCGCTGGCGAGCGAGTCAGCAGGCTGGCGTCGAAACGATTCCGGCAATGGTTCGCGATGTACCGGATGAAACCGCGATTGCGATGGCGTTGATCGAGAACATTCAGCGCGAAGACCTGAATCCTATCGAAGAAGCCATGGCGTTGCAGCGCTTGCAGCAGGAATTTCAGCTTACCCAACAGCAGGTTGCGGATGCCGTCGGCAAATCGCGGGTCAGTGTGGCTAATTTGTTACGTCTGATTGCGTTGCCTGAAGTCATCAAGACCATGCTGTCGCACGGCGATCTCGAAATGGGACATGCCAGGGCGTTGCTTGGTCTGGGGGAAGACAGGCAGGTTGAAGGGGCGCGACACGTTGTCGCACGCGGGCTCACAGTACGCCAGACCGAAGCACTGGTCAGGCAGTGGCTGAGCGGCAAACCGGAGGCAACAGAACCGGCCAAGGCTGATCCGGATATCACTCGGCTCGAACAGCGTCTGGCCGAGCGTCTGGGCTCTGCGGTGCAAATCCGCCATGGGCAGAAGGGAAAGGGTCAATTGGTGATCCGTTACAACTCGCTGGATGAGCTTCAAGGTGTGCTTGCCCACATCCGCTGAAACAATTGCTCTGTAGCGTATAGTCGGAAATCACTACCCGACTGTTGAATAGGGGCTGAACCGCCCCTATACTCTGCGCGCATTTTGTCGGCACAAATTATGCCAAGTTATTGATTATGGCGACCGACATCAGAGGAGCAGTTGCGATGGAATCCCGCATGCCAGACCGCTTGCCGTTCTATCGCCTGGCGGTTTTTCCGTTATTGCTGGCTCAATTGATCGTCCTGCTCGTCGCCGCTTTGGTGCTGTGGCAGTGGCAGGGAGTCGTGGCGGGATACTCGGGACTCTGCGGAGGTCTGATAGCCTGGCTACCCAATTTATACTTTGCTCACAAGGCATTCCGGTTTTCCGGGGCCAGAGCAGCGCAAGCCATCGTCCGGTCGTTCTATGCCGGCGAGGCGGGCAAACTGATTTTCACGGCAGTGCTTTTTGCATTGACGTTCGCAGGTGTGAAGCCATTGGCGCCGCTGGCTGTATTCGGCGTGTTCATGTTGATCCAGGTGGTCAACTGGTTCGCTCCCCTGCTTACGAGAACAAGACTTTCGAGACCTTAGGGCGTTTGAGGCAACCATGGCAGAGCAAACAGCTTCGGGCTATATCCAGCACCACTTGCAGAACCTTACATTCGGGCACCTGCCCAATGGCGATTGGGGCTTTGCCCACACCGCAGCGGAAGCCAAGGAAATGGGCTTCTGGGCTTTCCACGTCGATACGCTCGGCTGGTCGGTTGCGTTGGGTCTGATTTTCGTTCTGATCTTCCGCATGGCGGCCAAGAAGGCAACTTCCGGTCAGCCAGGCGCCTTGCAGAACTTCGTTGAAGTTCTGGTCGAGTTCGTCGACGGCAGCGTGAAGGACAGTTTCCACGGTCGCAGCGCGGTTATCGCGCCGCTGGCTCTGACCATTTTCGTCTGGGTCTTCCTGATGAACGCGGTCGATCTGGTACCGGTTGACTGGATTCCACAGCTGGCGATGCTGATTTCCGGCGACGTACACATCCCATTCCGTGCCGTTCCGACCACTGACCCGAACGCTACGCTGGGCATGGCGCTGTCGGTCTTCGCACTGATCATTTTCTACAGCATCAAGGTCAAGGGCATCGGCGGCTTCATCGGCGAACTGACCCTTCACCCTTTCGCCAGCAAGAATATCCTCGTTCAGGCGCTGTTGATTCCGGTCAACTTCCTGCTGGAATTCGTGACGTTGATCGCCAAGCCGATTTCTCTGGCGCTGCGTCTGTTCGGCAACATGTATGCTGGCGAGCTGGTCTTCATTCTGATCGCCGTGATGTTCGGCAGCGGTCTGTTGTGGCTCAGCGGTCTGGGTATAGTTCTGCAGTGGGCCTGGGCTGTGTTCCACATCCTGATCATCACCCTGCAAGCGTTCATCTTCATGATGCTGACCATCGTCTACCTGTCGATGGCTCACGAAGATAACCATTGAGATTCGTCTCAGGACGCGTCTGATGACCGTCTCGCCAATGGCGGGGCGGTGCCCGCAAGGGCTGATGTAAAAATGATTTTGTTTTACCGCTTCAATTAATAAAACCTAACCAATACGACGTAAAAGTCGGGAGGAAAGATGGAAACTGTAGTTGGTCTAACCGCTATCGCTGTTGCACTGTTGATCGGCCTGGGCGCACTGGGTACTGCAATCGGTTTCGGCCTGTTGGGCGGCAAGTTCCTGGAAGGCGCAGCGCGTCAACCGGAAATGGTTCCAATGCTGCAAGTCAAAATGTTCATCGTTGCGGGCCTGCTCGACGCCGTGACCATGATCGGTGTCGGTATCGCTCTGTTCTTCACCTTCGCGAACCCCTTCGTTGGTCAACTCGCTGGCTGATCACTCGAATTTTCGAGTTGATTGGTGTGATGGACAACGAACGAGCGAGGTGTTGGCGTGAACATTAATGCAACCCTGATTGGTCAGTCCGTTGCGTTCTTCATCTTTGTGCTGTTCTGCATGAAGTACGTGTGGCCTCCGGTCATCGCGGCTTTGCACGAACGTCAGAAGAAGATCGCGGACGGTCTGGACGCTGCTTCCCGAGCAGCTCGCGACCTGGAGTTGGCCCAAGATAAAGTGGGTCAGCAACTGCGCGAAGCTAAGGCTCAAGCAGCCGAGATCATTGAGCAAGCCAAGAAGCGCGGTACTCAGATTGTCGACGAAGCCCGTGAAACGGCACGCGTTGAAGCTGACCGTGTGAAGGCTCAGGCTCAGGCCGAGATCGAGCAGGAACTGAACAGCGTCAAAGACGCCTTGCGCGCCCAGTTGGGTAGCCTGGCAGTCAATGGTGCAGAGAAGATCCTGGGCGCCACAATCGATCAAAACGCGCACGCGGAGCTGGTTAACAAACTGGCTGCTGAAATTTAAGCGAGGGCGATCATGGCAGAACTGACCACGTTGGCCCGACCTTACGCGAAGGCGGCCTTCGAGCATGCGCAGGCCCACCAGCAACTGGCCAATTGGTCAGCCATGCTCGGCCTGGCTGCTGCGGTGTCGCAAGACGACACCATGCAGCGCATGCTCAAGGCCCCGCGACTGACGAGCGCACAAAAGGCCACCACTTTTATTGAAGTGTGTGGCGACAAGTTCGATGCCAAGGCACAGAATTTCATTCACGTCGTTGCTGAAAACGACCGTCTCCCGCTTCTGCCGGAGATCGCCGAACTGTTCGACCTGTACAAGGCCGAGCAGGAAAAATCGGTCGATGTGGATGTCACCAGTGCTTTCGCATTGAACCAAGAACAGCAAGACAAACTCGCCAAGGTTCTCAGTGCACGGCTCGGCCGGGAAGTGCGCCTGCATGCTGCGGAGGATGCCTCTCTTATAGGGGGTGTCGTAATCCGCGCCGGCGACCTGGTTATCGATGGCTCAGTTCGCGGCAAAATCGCGCAACTAGCCGAAGCATTGAAATCTTGAGTTTGAAGGGGCAGCAGAGCAATGCAGCAACTCAATCCTTCCGAAATAAGTGAAATCATCAAGGGTCGCATCGACAAGCTCGATGTAACCTCCCAAGCCCGTAACGAAGGCACAGTCGTCAGCGTATCTGACGGCATCGTGCGGATTCACGGTCTGGCCGACGTAATGTACGGCGAGATGATCGAGTTTCCGGGCGGCGTCTACGGTATGGCGCTGAACCTTGAGCAAGACTCCGTAGGTGCCGTGGTACTGGGCGCTTACACGACTCTGGCTGAAGGCATGAGCGCCAAGTGCACAGGCCGCATCCTCGAAGTTCCTGTTGGTAAGGAACTGCTGGGTCGCGTTGTCGATGCACTGGGTAATCCAGTTGACGGCAAAGGTCCGCTGAACAACACCGAGACCGATGCGGTCGAGAAAGTTGCTCCAGGCGTGATCTGGCGTAAGTCGGTAGACCAGCCTGTACAGACTGGCTACAAGGCTGTCGATGCCATGATTCCTGTCGGCCGTGGCCAGCGTGAGCTGATCATCGGTGACCGTCAGATCGGTAAAACCGCTCTGGCCATCGACGCAATCATCAACCAGAAGAACAGCGGCATCTTCTGCGTCTACGTCGCAATCGGTCAGAAGCAATCGACCATTGCCAACGTTGTTCGCAAGCTCGAAGAAAACGGCGCACTGGCTAACACCATCGTCGTGGCTGCAAGTGCTTCCGAATCCGCTGCGCTGCAGTTCCTTGCACCGTACTCGGGTTGCACCATGGGTGAATTCTTCCGCGACCGCGGTGAAGACGCGCTGATCGTTTATGACGATCTGTCCAAGCAAGCAGTGGCTTACCGCCAGATTTCCCTGCTGCTGCGCCGTCCGCCAGGCCGTGAAGCTTACCCAGGCGACGTGTTCTATCTCCACTCCCGTCTGCTGGAGCGCGCATCGCGTGTTTCCGAAGAGTATGTAGAGAAGTTCACCAATGGCGCAGTGACCGGCAAAACCGGCTCTCTGACCGCATTGCCGATCATCGAAACCCAGGCTGGCGACGTTTCCGCGTTCGTTCCGACCAACGTGATTTCCATCACCGACGGTCAGATCTTCCTGGAATCGGCCATGTTCAACTCCGGCATCCGTCCGGCTGTGAACGCCGGTGTTTCGGTATCCCGTGTGGGTGGTGCCGCTCAGACCAAGATCATCAAGAAGCTTTCCGGTGGTATCCGTACCGCTCTGGCTCAGTACCGTGAACTGGCCGCATTCGCCCAGTTCGCTTCTGACCTGGACGAGGCGACCCGCAAGCAACTTGAGCATGGTCAGCGCGTTACCGAGCTGATGAAGCAGAAGCAATACGCACCAATGTCGATCGCTGACATGGCGCTGTCGCTGTATGCCGCTGAGCGTGGGTTCCTGACTGACGTCGAAATCGCCAAGATCGGCAGCTTTGAACAAGCGCTGATTGCTTACTTCAACCGCGATCACGCCGATTTGATGGCGAAGATCAACGTGAAGGGTGACTTCAATGACGAAATCGATTCTGGCATGAAAGCCGGCATCGAGAAGTTCAAGGCCACCCAAACCTGGTAAGCCGCAGCGGGGGCCGCAAGGCTCCCGCTTGCTAACCTGATAGGTGTTACATGGCAGGCGCAAAAGAGATTCGCAGCAAGATTGCGAGCATCAAAAGCACGCAAAAGATCACCAGCGCCATGGAAAAAGTGGCGGTCAGCAAAATGCGCAAGGCTCAAATGCGCATGGCTGCTAGCCGTCCTTACGCGGAGCGCATTCGTCAGGTGATTGGTCACCTGGCAAACGCCAACCCGGAGTATCGCCACCCGTTCATGATCGAGCGCCCTTTGAAGCGCGTCGGTTATGTCGTAGTGAGCAGTGACCGTGGTCTGTGTGGTGGCTTGAATACCAACCTGTTCAAGACTCTGGTCAAGGACATGGCGGTGAACCGTGAAAACGGTGTAGAGATCGATCTGTGCGTGGTCGGCAGCAAAGGTGCGGCATTTTTCCGCAACTTCGGCGGTAACGTCGTCGCTGCGATCAGCCACCTGGGCGAAGAGCCGTCGATCAACGACTTGATCGGCAGCGTCAAGGTGATGCTGGATGCCTACCTGGATGGCCGTATTGATCGCCTGTCCGTGGTATCCAACAAGTTCATCAACACCATGACCCAGCAACCCACCGTGGAGCAATTGATTCCGCTGGTGGCAACCCCGGATCAAGGGCTCAAGCACCACTGGGACTATCTCTACGAACCCGACGCCAAAGAGCTGCTGGACGGCCTGATGGTTCGTTACGTGGAATCGCAGGTGTACCAGGCGGTGGTCGAGAACAACGCAGCTGAACAAGCAGCGCGGATGATCGCGATGAAGAACGCCACAGACAACGCCGGTGATTTGATCAGTGATTTGCAGCTGATCTACAACAAGGCGCGTCAGGCAGCGATCACCCAAGAGATCTCGGAAATCGTCGGCGGCGCTGCCGCGGTTTAACGGTTCAAATATTAGAGGAACCAGCTAATGAGTAGCGGACGTATCGTTCAAATCATCGGCGCCGTGATCGACGTGGAATTCCCACGCGATAGCGTACCGAGTATCTACAACGCGCTGGAAGTTCAAAGCGCGGCAGGAACCACACTGGAAGTTCAGCAGCAGCTGGGCGACGGCGTGGTTCGTACCATTGCGATGGGCTCCACCGAGGGCTTGAAGCGTGGTCTGGAAGTTACAGACTCTGGCGCAGCCATCTCCGTACCGGTCGGTAAAGCGACTCTGGGCCGGATCATGGACGTGCTGGGCAACCCGATCGACGAAGCGGGCCCGATTGACACCGAAGAGCGCTGGGGCATTCACCGTCCTGCACCGTCCTTCGCTGAGCAAGCGGGCGGCAACGACCTGCTGGAAACCGGCATCAAGGTTATCGACCTGGTCTGCCCGTTCGCCAAAGGCGGTAAAGTCGGTCTGTTCGGTGGTGCCGGTGTCGGCAAGACCGTAAACATGATGGAACTGATCCGTAACATCGCCATCGAGCACAGCGGTTATTCCGTGTTCGCCGGTGTGGGTGAGCGTACTCGTGAGGGTAACGACTTCTACCACGAGATGAAGGATTCCAACGTTCTGGACAAAGTAGCACTGGTCTACGGTCAGATGAACGAGCCGCCGGGTAACCGTCTGCGCGTAGCGCTGACCGGCCTGACCATGGCCGAGAAGTTCCGTGACGAAGGTAACGACGTTCTGCTGTTCGTCGACAACATCTATCGTTACACCCTGGCCGGTACTGAAGTATCCGCACTGCTGGGCCGTATGCCTTCCGCAGTAGGTTACCAGCCGACCCTGGCTGAAGAGATGGGCACGCTGCAAGAGCGCATCACTTCCACCAAGAATGGTTCGATTACTTCGATCCAGGCCGTATACGTACCAGCGGACGACTTGACTGACCCGTCGCCAGCGACCACGTTTGCCCACTTGGACGCCACCGTCGTACTGTCCCGTGACATCGCCTCCCTGGGTATCTACCCAGCAGTAGATCCACTGGATTCGACTTCGCGCCAGCTGGACCCGAACGTCATTGGCCAGGAACACTACGACACCGCTCGCGGCGTTCAGTACGTGTTGCAGCGCTACAAAGAGCTGAAAGACATCATCGCGATTCTGGGTATGGACGAGCTGTCGGAGACCGACAAACAGTTGGTTAACCGTGCTCGTAAGATCCAGCGCTTCCTGTCCCAGCCTTTCTTCGTGGCAGAAGTCTTCACCGGTGCTTCGGGTAAATACGTTTCCCTGAAAGACACCATTGCTGGCTTCAAAGGCATCCTCAACGGTGACTACGACCACCTGCCAGAACAAGCGTTCTACATGGTCGGCGGCATCGAAGAAGCGATCGAGAAAGCCAAGAAACTGTAATCCCGGCGCCCGGCAACGGGCGCTAATTAGGTTGAGGCAAGCAAATGGCTATGACAGTCCATTGCGACATCGTCAGCGCGGAAGGGGAAATCTTCTCCGGTCTGGTCGAGATGGTGATTGCGCACGGCAACCTGGGTGATATCGGTATCGCTCCAGGCCACGCGCCGCTGATCACTGATCTGAAGCCGGGCCCGATCCGCTTGATCAAGCAGGGTGGGGAAGCGGAGGTGTTTTACATCTCCGGTGGTTTCCTTGAGGTTCAGCCGAACATGGTCAAGGTGCTTGCCGACACTGTGCAACGTGCTGCCGACCTGGACGAAGCTTCTGCTCAGGCCGCTGTTCTGGCTGCCGAGAAGGCTTTGAACGAAAAAGGCGCAGATTTCGATTACGGATCTGCAACTGCTCGTCTGGCCGAGGCTGCAGCTCAGCTGCGCACCGTGCAGCAAATTCGCAAGAAGTTCGGCGGCTAACCCCGCTGGCTCCTGTGCGCGATTGAGAAAAAGGGTAGCTTCGGCTACCCTTTTTCTTTTTTCAGAATTCTTCTTTCAAGTCAGCCCGCCCTTGGCCCGGTTGCCGCTCAGTTGGTAGTCCTATCATGTCTCTCGATATCGTTATTCTCGCTGCTGGCCAAGGTACCCGGATGCGCTCGGCGCTGCCCAAGGTTCTGCATCCGGTTGCTGGCAATTCCATGCTGGGCCATGTTATCCACAGCGCACGTCAGTTATCCCCAGTGGGAATACATGTGGTGATCGGTCATGGCGCAGATAGCGTGCGTGAGCGTCTGGCAGCTGATGATTTGAATTTTGTGATGCAGGATAAACAACTGGGTACTGGCCACGCAGTTGCCCAGGCGTTGCCTGCACTGACGGCCGACACCGTATTGATCCTCTACGGCGATGTGCCGCTGATCGAGGTGGAAACCCTCCAGCGTCTGCTCAAGCTGGTCACGCCCAAGCAACTCGGTTTACTGACCGTGAAACTGGATGATCCCACGGGCTACGGTCGTATCGTTCGCGATGATCAGCAACGCGTCTGTGCCATCGTTGAGCACAAGGACGCTACCGATGCTCAGAAAGCAATTACCGAAGGCAACACCGGTATTCTCGCCGTGCCGGCGATGCATCTGGAAGACTGGCTCGGGCGTCTTTCCAACACCAACGCGCAAGGTGAGTACTACCTGACCGACGTAATCGCCATGGCGGTGAATGACGGCCTGGCGGTGGCTACCGAACAGCCGCATGACGCGATGGAAGTGCAGGGCGCCAACGATCGCAAACAGCTTTCAGAGCTCGAACGTCATTATCAGATGCGCGAAGCTCGTCGTTTGATGGCGGCTGGCGTCACCTTGCGAGACCCTTCGCGATTCGACGTGCGTGGCGAAGTCAGTGTCGGCCGCGACGTGTTGATCGACGTTAATGTGATTCTGGAAGGCAAGGTCGTCATTGAAGACGACGTGGTGATCGGCCCTAACTGCGTCATCAAGGACAGCACCTTGCGCAAGGGCGTTACCGTCAAAGCCAACAGCCACATTGAAGGCGCCATTCTGGGCGAGGGCAGCGATGCCGGACCGTTTGCGCGCTTGCGGCCGGGCAGTGTGCTGGGTGCCAAGGCGCATGTGGGTAACTTTGTAGAACTGAAGAATGCGAATCTGGGTGAAGGCGCCAAGGTAGGGCATCTGACCTACTTGGGTGACGCCGAAGTCGGGGCGCGTACCAATATCGGTGCAGGTACCATTACCTGTAATTACGATGGCGCGAACAAGCACAAAACCACACTGGGTGCTGATGTATTCATTGGCTCCAACAATTCGCTGGTCGCTCCTGTGGATATCTTTGATGGTGCAACCACGGCTGCCGGTTCGACCATCACTCAGAACATCCCGGCAGAACAACTCGGGGTTGCCCGCGCTCGCCAGCGCAACATCGAAGGCTGGAAGCGTCCGGTGAAAATAAAGAAGGATTGAGTTATCCACAGTCTCGATGATGTGTGAGGCGGAACTCAACGCATACCAACGCGGAGTGATTGGCACGAGAGTCAGTTGGACATCTCTCGTTCCTCACGCTCCAGGGTGGAATGCCTCTCATGACGCCCCGCGTCACTATTCTGCGTCTGCGCCGCACCGCACATGCAAAATCGCAGTTCACGATCAACAAAGGCATTACGCCAACTCCCAAGCCTTGACCAAACCAGCAAAATAGGTTTTGATTTCCTTCGTTATCTTTCGAATCGAAACTTAAGGCTGTCATGTCGAAGCGCAATACACCCCAGCGTCGTCACAACATTCTTGCCTTGCTCAACGAGCAGGGCGAAGTCAGTGTCGATGATCTGGCAAAGCGTTTTGAAACTTCTGAAGTTACGATTCGAAAGGATCTCGCGGCGCTGGAATCAAACGGTCTTTTGCTGCGTCGTTATGGCGGTGCAGTACCGCTTCCGCAAGAACTGATCAGTGAAAATAGCCAACCGATTTCCCGCTATAAACAGGCAATTGCGCGTGCTGCCGTCGCTCGGATTCGTGAACACGCGAGAATCATCGTCGACAGTGGCAGCACCACCGCTGCGTTGATTCCCGAATTGGGTCGACAGCCGGGCCTGGTGGTCATGACCAACTCCTTGAATGTCGCACGCGCCCTCACTGATCTGGAACATGAGCCTGTCCTGCTGATGACGGGCGGAACGTGGGACCCGCATTCCGAATCCTTTCAGGGCCAGGTCGCCGAGCAAGTGCTGCGTTCCTACGACTTTGATCAGCTGTTCATCGGTGCCGACGGCATTGATCTGGCGCGTGGCACCACGACCTTCAATGAGCTGCTGGGCTTGAGCCGGGTCATGGCTGAAGTCGCCCGGGAAGTCGTGGTCATGGTTGAAGCCGACAAGGTCGGTCGCAAGATCCCCAATCTGGAGCTGCCCTGGAGCAGCATCCATACCCTTATCACAGATGATCGCCTGCCCATCGAGACACGCGAACAGATACAAGCCCGCGGCATCACATTGATCTGTGCCGCTGTCAGCTAGGAGAAAACCATGTGTGGAATAGTCGGCGCCGTTGCTGAGCGTAATATCACGGCCATCTTGCTCGAAGGCCTCAAGCGCCTTGAATACCGAGGCTATGACAGCGCGGGCGTGGCTGTTTTCAGTAACGAAGGCACGCTTGAGCGCCGTCGTCGCTCCGGCAAGGTCAGTGAACTGGAGCAAGCATTGGCCGGCGAGCCGCTGACCGGTCGCCTGGGCATTGCTCACACCCGCTGGGCTACCCATGGCGCGCCGTGCGAGCGCAATGCTCACCCGCATTTTTCGGCCGATGAACTGGCAGTTGTCCACAACGGCATCATCGAAAACCACGAAGCCCTGCGCGAACAGCTCAAGGCTATGGGTTACGTGTTCGTCTCTGATACCGACACTGAGGTCATCGTTCACCTGTTGCACCACAAGCTCAAGGACACGCCTGATCTGGCCATTGCGCTGAAAGCTGCCGTGAAAGAACTTCACGGTGCCTATGGTCTGGCTGTCATCAGCGCTGCGCAGCCGGATCGCTTGCTGGCTGCTCGCAGTGGCAGCCCGCTGGTGATCGGCATAGGCTTGGGCGAAAACTTCCTGGCCTCCGATCAACTGGCGCTGCGTCAGGTGACCGACCGCTTCATGTATCTGGAAGAGGGCGATATCGCCGAGATCCGTCGCGACAGCGTGCAGATCTGGACCGTCGATGGTCAACCGGTCGAGCGGGAAGTGGTGCAATACCATGAAGGCGCAGAAGCGGCCGACAAGGGTGAATATCGTCACTTCATGCTCAAGGAAATCCACGAGCAGCCCAAGGTTGTGCAGCGCACCCTCGAAGGTCGTCTGGGCCAGCAGCAGGTCCTGGTCCATGCATTTGGTCCACAGGCAGCCGAGCTGTTCGCCAAGGTCCGCAATGTTCAGATCGTCGCGTGCGGCACCAGCTATCACGCCGGTATGGTCGCGCGTTACTGGCTTGAAGGCTTGGCCGGTATCCCGTGTCAGGTAGAAGTGGCCAGCGAGTTCCGCTATCGCAAGGTCGTGGTGCAGCCGGACACCCTGTTCGTCTCGATCTCGCAGTCTGGCGAAACTGCCGACACCCTCGCCGCATTGCGCAACGCCAAGGAACTGGGCTTTCTCGCCAGCCTGGCGATCTGCAACGTGGGCATCAGCTCACTGGTACGTGAATCCGACCTCACTCTGTTGACCCAGGCCGGTCCGGAAATCGGTGTCGCATCCACCAAAGCGTTCACTACTCAACTGGTCGCCTTGCTGCTGCTGACCCTGTCGCTTGGCCAAGTCAAAGGCTCGCTGGAGCAGGGCGTCGAAGCGCAACTGGTCGAAGAACTGCGTCGCTTGCCTACTCGCTTGGGCGAAGCCCTGGCAATGGACGGCACCATCGAGAAAGTCGCCGAGCTGTTCGCTGAAAAGCACCACACCCTGTTCCTCGGTCGTGGCGCGCAATTCCCGGTGGCGATGGAAGGCGCACTCAAACTCAAGGAAATTTCCTACATCCACGCCGAAGCCTACCCCGCAGGCGAACTCAAACACGGCCCGCTGGCGTTGGTGGATGCCGATATGCCGGTGGTCACCGTCGCACCGAACAACGAACTGCTGGAAAAACTCAAATCCAACCTGCAGGAAGTCCGCGCACGTGGCGGTGAGTTGATCGTATTCGCTGACGAACAGGCCGGTATGAGAGACGGAGAGGGCACCCACGTAATCGCCATGCCGCACATCATCGATGCGCTGGCGCCGATTCTTTACACCATTCCGTTGCAGTTGCTTTCGTATTATGTGGCGGTGTTGAAAGGGACGGATGTGGACCAGCCGCGGAATCTGGCGAAGTCGGTGACGGTGGAGTGAGTTATCCACAGGTGATGGCTGCTGTGATTTTCGAGAATTAAAACTGTCGCAGGTTTCTCCAAAATAGGCTCTTGCCCCATCACTTAGATAGTCCTCTTGCCTCTCGGGTCCGTTCGCTTCGCAGACGAAGTGACGGACCCTATCCGCTCTGATTGATACCGACTAAAAAGCTGTCACCTTAAGAAAAAACGTCATTACCAGCCTGTGGATAAGCTCAAAAGCTGTGGAGTTAATCCGGCTCCACTTTCAATCCTCAGCCTTCTGATCAACCCCAAGCTTCGATAAATTAATAAGGCGACCCGCCCCAACAAACCACCACCCCGCAACCACCCCCAACAACACCGTCACCGCCGCCATCCCCAGAATCACCCCCTGTACCCCCAACGGCGCTGCCAGCAGTGCCACCAGCAACCCGGCCAGTGGTTGCGACAGGTTGTTGAGCAAGGTGATCACGCCCACGGTCTTACCGAAGTCCTGTGGTGGAATGACTCGCTGGCGGAGGCTGCGCATATAGACGTTGAACATCTTGTCGAAGCCGACGATCAGCAGGAAACCCATGGCATAGCCTGTCAGGTTCGGGCTCAGGGCTGTGATGAAGGCGCCTGCGGCGATCATGGGGTAAGCGACGCCGCCGAGTACCCGCAAGGGCAGTACCACTCGGGCGAGGAAGAACAGGATCACGATGGTGACCACCGCGCCAGCTGCCTGTAGCCCTGCGTAATCGTTCGTTCCGGCGCTGTACTGACCGATGACCACGGCTGCCGAGGTCGCCAGGGTAACGCCGACGATCAGGTTCACACCCACGGCCAGGGTGATGATCTTTTGTAGTTCTGGCAGCTCGCGGATATGCCTGAACGCAATGCGCAGTGGTTGCAGCCAGATGTCCCGATGCTGCTCGTGGACCTCAAACGTGATGCGGCTGTGACGCTGCCACACGCGCATGCTCAGGTCGGCCAGCACGAACAGCGCGGCGACCCACATTACCACCCAGTGCCAGGCCTGAATATCCAGCAACAATGCCGCCAGCAGCGGCCCGAGGACCAGCCCGGTCTGGTCGGCGATCTGCGAGTAGGAGAGGGTTTTGGTGTAGCTGTAGTGCTGGAAGATGTACGGCATCAGTACCTCGCGGGCCATAATGCCTTGGGTGGTCAGTACGCCGCACAGCGCCGACAGCACCACCAGCCAGGCGATACCGCCGAACAATGCATAGAGCAGCACAGCAACGATGCACAGCAGTGCGCGGTAAACCTGGCTGATGTGCAGCATCCTGACGGGCGAGAATTTGTCGCACAAGGTTCCGCACAACGGAAACGCGAGAAAGCGTGGCAGCGATTCGACGAAAAAGGCCAGCCCGGCCCAGGACGCGCTATCAGTGGTCTGGAAAACCACCAGCGGTACGATGAAAAGCAGAATCTGGTCGCCGAGCCGTGATAGAAACAGCGAGATGAAAAAAGCCAGGTAATCCCGACGCACAGTGACCTCCTGTCAATCGGCGGCACGGCGTGGCCGCCTGTCGCGACATTAGCAGGTGGAGATCGGACTGTCGTTGAAGTTGTGGCGATTGCGGCCACAGGGGGCAGGTGGAACACGCTGACTAATCCTGACCTATGGAAGGTGCAGGATTAGTCTGTGTTGCTCAGGCGGGGATCACAGCTTGAACTGCGCAACCAGCGTGTTGAACGACGTCGCCAAGCGCGACAATTCGTGGCTGGATGCACTGGTCTGATTGGCGCCTGCTGCTGTCTGCGCGCTCAGTTCCTGGATGTTGACCAGGTTACGGTCAACCTCGCGTGCGACCTGCGCCTGCTCTTCGGAAGCCGACGCGATGACCATGTTGCGCTCGTTGATGGTCCCGACGCCGCTGGTGATCTTCTCCAAAGCGGTGCCGGCGCGCTGGGCGAGTTGCTGGGTGTTGGTAGCGGTCGCCAGGCTTTTGCTCATCGCAGCGACGGCGCCATCGGCACCCGACTGCACCGTCCCGATCATGCCTTCGATTTCCACAGTCGACGCTTGTGTACGGTGAGCAAGCGCACGGACCTCGTCGGCCACCACCGCAAATCCTCGTCCTTGTTCGCCTGCCCGTGCCGCCTCGATGGCCGCGTTGAGGGCGAGCAAATTGGTCTGCTCGGCAATGCTGCGGATTACTTCCAGCACCTTGCTGATGTCCCGAACATGACCGGCCAGCGTCGTGACCGAACCGGTGGACTCGGTGATCTCGCTGACCATGGTGCCGATGCCCTTGACCGTATCATCGACTTGTCCACGGCCGTGGACGGCATCGTTTGCCAGGGTTTTGGACACATCTGAAGTGGAGACCGCATTACGGGCAACTTCTTCTACGGCAGCAGTCATTTCATTGACTGCAGTCGCTGCCTGCTGGATTTCGTCGTTTTGACGGGTGAGGCCGCGAGTGCTTTCTTCGGTCACTGCACCCAGCTCTTCAGCAGCGGACGCCAGTTGATCGGACGCACTGGAAATCTCCTGGATCGTCCGTTTCAGGCTGCCCTGCATCGTGCCGATGGCATTGAGCAGGTGTCCAGCTTCATCACCGCGCGTGCTGGAAACAGCCTGGGTCAGATCACCTGCTGCGATACGCTGGGCGACTTCGATTGCCTCTTTCAAAGGTCTGGTGATCATGCGAGTGATCAAGATACCCAACATGATCGCCACCAGAAACGCGATGAAGATACCGATGGCCAGCATCGTCACGGAAGTATTTTGCAGCTTTTCAGCCCCATCCGCGCCTTCTTTGATCTGACGCTTGTTGGAGTCGATCATTATCTGGAGATAACCACGGGCTTTATTGAAATCGCCTTCCGCCAGCTCATTAAGTCGACTGCGTGCTTCTTCCAGATTGCCTGCCTGTTGCAGGTCGAATATTTTCTGCGAGGCAGCGATATAGGAGGGCATCACTACATCGTACTGATCGCCTGCTGCCCGCTCATCATCTTCCAGCGGAGTGGCTCGGTATAAGGCATAGACCTTTTGAGCGCGATCCAGCCCGGCACTGATGCTCTGACGCATCTTTTCTGCGGTGGCCTTGTCTCGGGCATCAAGCAGCCGGTACAGACCTCGGTTGTGCGTGGTCAGCAAGGTCATGGTCTCGTTTGTGTAGGCCACCGACACCAGATTGTTCGAGAACGTCAGCTTTAGCGCATCGGAAAGCCGGTTTATACCGAGCATGCCTAGACCGCCTACTGCCAGCGTAATAACGGCGCACGCAATGAACGCGACCATGAGTTTTGTAGCAAAGCTGGTACGATTTATCATGTTCATTGATTATCCGTCATCATTAAATGGTCAGTGCACAAAGTACCTTCGTACTAACGCTACAGCCTGTTTGGATAACCGGAAGATGCTTAACTCGCAATAAGGCCTAGTCTAAATCAAGGCTTTGGTGCGTTAAGTATGTGGAAACGCCAGTCGCCATAATCTGCCTTCCAGAGATCCCTATCTGGATCGGCAGAAAGAAGGGTTTCTTGATAGTTAATTTGTCATCCTACTAACGTGCTGTTTTTACATCGGTTTTTCGTGATAATGCAAACCATTCTGTGCTGCAGGATAACGCCCTCTCCGAATCGGTCCGACCGATTACCGCCCGTTTCGGCACCGGCAAGGTGTTAGCCCTGGCCAACGGTCGCCGCTATGTGGTCACGCGTGATACGTGACCAGCGTCTGCCTGCCCCTTTCAATAGATCGCCCAGCAACCTGGCGTCAGCAATTCGAGCAGATGTTCATCCGGGTCGCGGAAGTAAATGCTCGAACCGCCCCTGGGCCAATTAGTGCGGCCTTCGATGGCGACATTGGCCTGAGCAAGCCGATCCGTCCATGGCTGCATCTGGTCAGCATCGATGGCAAAGCAGACATGAATCCGCCCTTGTCCGTCATGGGGTGGAATCTCCCCATCACTTAAATATTGGGTGCCCAGTGAAGCGCCACGTTTGAACAGCAGTAATGTGTTCGAGCCCCCCACATTGAACGCTACCAATGTCGGGCTCTCGAACATGATGTCCAACTCAAGTACCTGCTGATAGAAGCTCGCCGCTTTTGCAAGGTCCTCTACATAAAGCGCCGTTTCGATGATTCTGTTCAGCCGTGGCATGTGCAGTCCTCCGTGATGCAGTAAAGAGATGGCGCCGTCGATCCCATGAAAGCAGGATCGTAATGGCGCCTCTACCGTTCTACCGGAATGAATACTCATGGACCCATTTCAGGTTTTATGTGCGTTATAACCCAAGACTATCGGGAGGGAGGGCGCAGGCAAGGCATTCGAGTGCTGGACTGATTTACAAAGTGCCCAGCCTGCTCAAGCCTGTCGAGTGACGATCAATTCCACGGCGGCAATACGGTCCACGTCTTCGTAACCGTCTTCCAGCAGCTCTTCGCCAAACACATCCGGGTCCAGTTCGCGGTAAGTCCATGCCAGCGCTGCATGGTCAATATCGCCACGGACTGCATCGAAAAACGGATCGTGTTCGCCAACCATCGCTACCCCGGTATAGAGCACCAGCGAGCCACCGGGCGTCAGGCGATCCAGTGATTCACGCAGGATGCGCACCGACAGATCCGCACCGAGTGCGTCACCACCATGGCGGTAAGCCCGGCGTTTGCTGTCCTTCATGTACGGTGGGTTGGCGACGATCAGGTCGAAATTGCCGGTCACGCCCGAGAGAATATCGCTCTGGCAGGACTGCAGATTCTCCAGACCTGCTACAGCGGCGTTGATCTCGGCGAAGTGCAGCGCTTTAGGGTTGATGTCGACGGCATATACCTGGGCTTCAGGGCGTGCAACGGCAACCAGCAGGCCTCCGGCACCGGTGCCACAGCCAATATCCACAGCGCGCCTGATCGGCTGCGTCGTGCCTTGCAGATGACGATTGATGGACTGCGCAAAGCGGTAGGTATCTGGACCGAAGAACACCGAGTCTTCATCGGCGGTCGGGAAAGCCGAATGCACCAGCAGCAGGTCATCGAGGCTGGAAAACCTGACCCGACTCTTCAGGCCGTCGTCGCTGCGCTCAAGAATACCGGCTTCCAAAAGGCCTTGCGCTTCCGAGACTGGCAGCATGAATTCCGGGATCAGACGACTCCAGCCAAAAATATCCCGCAGCGACCCGGCGATGCGATTCTCCGGGCGTTGATTGACGTGGCGGTGCGTCAGCGGCGTCGGCGTGATGAAGCGGTAGTCATTGGTTTTAAGGCGTTCTGCAAGCGTGATCAACGCATTGCGGTCAGGCAGCGGGAGGCTCATGCGCGTGCTCCGGTCAGGCGTTCGGCCATGCTGCTGACGAACAGGCGAGTGGCGTGCAGTCCGGCCGCCGTCGCGTGCCGCGCGGGCGACATGCTTGCGATCAAGGTGGACATCTTTTCAGTCGCCGCCGCCGATTCAAGTTTCATGTGTAATTCGCGCACATCCGGGTCGGCATCTGCCAGCGTCGGCGTCGTCAGGGCAGGTGAGGGCTGTCCGCCCTGCACGTTGCGAAAGCGCGAACGAAACGCTTCAGGCAAGCGTTTGCCGCCCGTCGCCTGGGCGCTGCCGTCGGCGAGCCAGTCACCCGCAATCCAGTCGTGCATGAGCTGTTTTTCGTAGCCATTGAAGACACCGAACATGGGCGCGCCAGCGCCTTCGAACAACTTCCAGAAGCGACTGTGCAGAGGATCTTCATGACGCTTGATCCAGCCTCTGTTTTCCAGCACCCCGAGAAACTCCGGGATCTGATCCGGCTCGGCAAGCCATTCGTTCACGGTCTTGCCATCCAGACGGCAGTAGTCGGAATGCATGTGCTGGCCGAAAGTCCGCTTGCGCTCAAGCATGGCCACCACTTCCTGCTCCAGATCGAACGACTGAATAACGTCGCCAGAGCCCATGCCCAGCTCGTTCAAACGATAGCCATTGGCGACACGCCTATAGAACTCGTTGCGCTCCTGACCGACAGGCATCAGTTCAAGGACGCTCTGCGCAGCCTTGCGTGCATGCCCGGTGCTGGCGTTATCGATCGTGACGTGCAAGGTGAAGTAATAAGGATCAATCCCTAGTTCATTCAGTTCGAACGAGGTAATGAGCAAGTGCAGCGGCAGTTGTTCATAGCCCAGGTTGTAGCCGATGACTTCGGGAAGGTATTGATCAGTCAACTGGCCCAGTGAAAGCTGAATGGCTGCTTGCAGATACGCTTCATCCGGCAACGGAGCGCTGGTATCGCAGTCGAGGTCGGCCAGTAATTTGCGGTACAGCGACACATGATTCTGCGCCTGCTCGCCATCACCCAGTTCTTCCAGATACGTGCGAATCAGGCCGTGGAATCGATAATCTGCCCAGTGCGGCAACAGCCCATATAGCCAGGCGCCGTCAACCAGTTTCACTGGCGCAACGTGCTGAATGAAATACATCGCCTGGGCCTTGCTCTTGAAAAACCGTCGCGGCTGGCCACTGCGACGCTCCTCGAGGTAACGGGCGTACTGATCGGCAACGATTCCGACGTTGTGCTCCATCCACTGTTCGAGCGCTTCCGGCTGGGCCGGAAGATCGCATGTTTCCCGCTCGGCGCGAGCCAGGCAATGATTCAGAAAAGTGACCGCATCATGTTGATGTTCTGGAGCCCGATCATTCATCCATGATTGGTAGATGGTTTTTGAACGGGCTTCTTCAACGACGGTTTTGACGACGGCTGCGCCGGTCATCACTTGAAGAGACGTCATGAAAATCGTACCTCGGCAGTTGAAAATCACGATAGACGCGGTCACGCGAGACTTTCTATTGTTCTGTACAGCGTAAGAAAGGGAGTGCCACAGGCCACATAAAATTCAGCGAATTTTGCCGGTCACCGATAGGTGGCGATTATCTGAAGTGCCACCCTGTCCTTGGCGAAACCAGTGCATCACTTGAGCACCCTGGTGAATGGGTAGGGTTCCACTGAAGTTATCCACAGGCGAGGCTGAAATTCAGCCCCGTCGCAGAGGTGCAAGTGGTGCAGTTGAATACCGGGTCATCAGCGTACTGGCAAGTTGTTATCAAGCAACGTGCCGACACCAAAGACTTTGGCGGCCATGACCACCTGAAAGCCTCTGCGGGCCAAACGTGCCTGGGCGTCGAATGCGCGAAGACCGTTCCCGAATACTGCACCTGTCAGTGCTTTCTCGAACTCGCCATCAGGCGAGAAGTGCTTGCTGGAGCGTGGTTTTTTCATGATCAGTTCTCCTGAGTGCGACATCAGCGCCCTTCAGAAGCTCTTGTGAGAGAGCCTCTGAAGGGCAGTCCCTTAAAGGTCTTTGCCCTGAACAAAACCCGACCCAAGATCAGCGCCGGTAATAGGGTTGGCCGTCGGATCGGACATAGTCCGCTCCTTCATCATTTCCAGAACCTCTGCATCTTTGGCATCGAGTGTCACAGAGGCGGAGCCATCACCGCCATCGACTGCCGGCTGTGGCGACTCGACGAACTCCCACTCGCCACCCTGGTTCCACGGGCCACGTACATTCGGCTCGCCGGACATATTGAAGAACTTGTTGGTGAACTCCGGATCGCCAGGCAGTTTGCCTTGCGGGAAGTTGGGCTGGATGGCGTGCAGGGCTTTTTCGAACGACAACTGGTGAGCGATCTCACGGGTCATCAGGAAGCCCAGTGCTTCTTTCACGCCCGGATCGTCAGTGACGTTCATCAACCGCTCGTAAACGATCTTGGCCCGTGCTTCAGCAGCGATGTTGGAGCGGAAGTCGGCAGTTGGTTCGCCGATGGTGTCGATGTAGGCAGCGGTCCATGGCACACCGGCGGAGTTGGTCAACGGCGCACCGGCACCGTACAGCAGGCTGGTGATGTGCGAGTCATTGCCGTTGCCGTTAATGGAGCGGTAAAGCTCGCCTTCTTCTTCGATGCCCTCCGCCAGTTGGCCTTTGGCACCTTTGTTGAGCATGACGATAATCGAACCCACAATTTCGAGATGGCTGAGCTCCTCGGTGGCGATGCTCATCAACAGATCTTTACGGCCTGGATCATCCTCGCTCAGGCCTTGGGTGAAGTAACGTCCGGCGGCGGCCAGCTCGCCTTGCGCACCACCGAATTGTTCCAGCAGCAGATTGGCGAGTCCTGGATTTGGACGGGCTACACGAACGGTATATTGAAGTCGTTTGTTATGAATGAACATGTCGTTTCCTCAGGCTTTGTCTCTTTGGGGAGCGTTAACCCATACGAATGGGCTTGATTCAACGCAGTCACTGGGTATGAAAAAGGCTGCAGGTAAACGTTGCTCGAAACTGTATTTTTATGGGATGAGCGGTGCATAAATAAGGGTTCAATAGAGTTTTCTTATCCCCAGTCTAAACAGGAAAAAGTACGGACTTATAGTTGAAGCCTTGCCGCTAGCAGCGCGCGGAGAGGCAAGGCTTAAGCCATTAATACTATGAACAAATGCCTGTTATAAACATTGTCTATTAACAAGAAATCACGTGACGCTATTCATTCAAGCGCAAAGAGTGATATCAATATGATATCTATTAAATTACGGTAATAATTTTTTGAATTTTTTGAAACGACCATGATCTGTTTTGCGAGTTGACAAAGCAGGAGCAACAACCATGGCTGATGAAAAACACTACCGTATCGATTACCTGCTGCATGGCAGTTACAAGACGTTCTACATAAGGGCTGTCGGCATGGACAATCGGGAAGCCTGGCATTGGGCTTCGGTTGATGCAGGGTTTGGTGCTATCCCCAAATACCGTTCAGATCCGGTGCCCAAGCTGAGCAAGCCTCAGGCGGAAAAGCTCGGTCTGTCGAATGTGGAATGGGCGAGGGCCTGAACAACCAGAAATCCGTCAAAGCAGAAAAATACCCGTCGTCGTGCAGCCAGGTTGGCGCACGACGGCACACACCATAGCTGAGTTCTCCAGCCAGTTTTCTTTTCAGCCTTGCCTTTCTCTTCTCGATCAAGGAACCCCTCGTTTGGGTTGTCCTTTCCTGCATGAATCCTTCTGCTTACTGCACTTCTTTCGCAGCTGCATATCTTTCTCAGGCTCACGTTCTGCGTGGCCTTGCCGATAGGTCGGTATCAGATGATGGCCGCCATTGAACTTCTCAATGACCGCTTGCTCTGAGGTGATGGCACAGTGCTACTCATCCGAGTGGGTGATCTGTTAGAGACCGACAACTGACCTGCACCTGCCGTGATGCAGAAGAAAGGAGTTTTTTCAACCGGATCGGGCACCTTAATTAAAACGAGAAAAACATGAATATTCTTTCGCCTGGTATCAGCCTCACCAACCGCCTGCGTTTCCCTGCCAAATTTGCCGTTTTAGCCATTATCATCGTCATTCCGCTGATCATTCTCGGTATGAGGGTGTTCAGTAACCTGAATTCAAGAATCGATAGCGTCGAGCAAGAGCGTGTCGGCCGCGAATACCTGCTTACCGTCACGCCTATCCTGCGACTTTCCATGCTTCAGCGCGCGCACACCAACCGTCTGTTGTCAGGTGATGCGTCTGCTGCTCAAGACCTCGCCAATAACCGCAACCAGCTTGAAACGGCCTTCAATAATCTTTCCGACATGGATGCTCGCAAGGGCCCTGAACTGGACACAGAGAATCGCGTCCAGCGCCTTCGTGAAGGCGCTCGCTCATTGATGGAGAGCGTCAAACCGGGCCTTTCGCCGGACGATTTCTTTGCCCAGTGGAACGAGCAACTGGCCCAGACGCTCAACTTTATCTACTACGTATCGGCCACCTCTGGCCTGGTGCTGGACGATGATCCTGCGACGCTGTTTCTGATCGACCTGAGCACCATTCGTATGCCCAGGGAAATCAACGTCGCCGGCCAGGTCCGTGGTATTACCGCCGGCATGAGCACAGGGCAGGGCCTGAGTGCCTCGATGCGTGGTTCGCTCGACAGCCTGTTGAAGCTCGAGTTGCTGTTCCGCAGCGAGCTTGAGCAAAGCGTTCGTTTGCTCAAACGACGTTCTCCAGAACTCGCCAACCGCATCAATGATCCGATCGCCACGGCCACCGCAGCAATGGATAATTTCCGCAATGAGCTGCAAGCCTACGTAAAAGGCACGGACTTCTCCGCGCAAAGGGGTCAGGCACTCGGTGCTCAGGGTAACGTTGTAGTCTCTGCCCTTTATAAAGCACAAGACGAAATCCAGTTTGCACTGCAGGACGAATTGAATTCCCGCTACACCGCTTTGACCAAGCTGCGCCAGATGATGATCGCCATGTGTGTGATCGTGGGTCTGCTGCTCCTCTATGTGTTCTGCAGCATTTATCGCGCCTTGCGCATCGCCATCGACAGCCTGCTGGGTGTTACCCGTCGCCTGGCTGACGGTGATCTGAGTGCGCGAGTGCAGGTGGTCAGCAAGGACGAAGTGGCCGATATCGGTAACGGTCTGAACCTGATGGCAGAAGCGTTTTCCAGCTCCATCTCGCACATGGATCGCACCTCGTATGAGCTGTCTGACGTGGCGGCGCGACTGGGCACTTCCATTGGCCTGGCCAAGCAATCGATGAACGCGCAACAGGCCGAGACCGAACAGGTGGCCACGGCCATCAACGAGATGACCGCAAGCGTCGCCGATGTGGCGCAGAACACTGAAGGTGCTGCATCGGCTGCTGACGAGGCCAATGCCGCTTCGCGTAACGGGCTGCGCATCATGCATCAGGCCCACACCACGATTCAGGCGCTGGCCGATGAAGTAGAAGTCAGTGCTCAGAAGGTTCAGGCGCTGGCCTTGCACAGCCAGTCTATTGGCGGCGTCATTCAGGTGATCAGCACCATTGCCGATCAGACCAATCTGCTGGCACTCAACGCGGCCATCGAGGCGGCACGTGCCGGCGAGCAGGGTCGTGGCTTTGCGGTCGTGGCTGATGAAGTCCGCACGCTGGCATCGCGTACCCAAGCGTCTACTGAAGAAATCCGCAGCATCATTCAACAGCTGCAAAGTGCTACCGACGCTGCCGTGCAGCAGATGCAGGCAGGGCAGCAAAAGGCTCAAGCGTGCATCACTGCGGCCAGCGAAGCGTCAGGCAGTCTGTCGAGCATCAGCGAGGGCGTCGAGCGCATCGTTGAAATGAACACCCAGATCGCCAGCGCTGCCGTACAGCAGCACGCGGTTTCCGAAGACATCAACCGTAACGTCATGGAGATCCGCAACAGCTCCGGGACCTTGATGCTGGGTATCGACAACAACGCAGTGACCGCCGACGAACTGGCACGGGTTGCGAACGACATGCGCAATGTCGTCGCACGTTTCAAGTTGGTTAGCTGACCAGAGCGGGGGCGAAGAGCCCCCCGTTTTTTTATCGAGATGTAACGTTCAAGCCCCGTTTATTTTTTATCAAGTTTTGCTGTTCTGCGGCCGATAGCTCTGGCGCGCGGGTCTGCTGTTCATAAAAACAAATCCTCAGCTCTGTCAGTGCGCATTCAAAAAGCATAATCAGGAGATGTCATGAACAGCAGCTTTGCGAATATCAGCGTCAACATGAAGTTGGCACTGGGCTTTGGGACCGTTCTTTTTTTTACGGCAATTCTTGCACTCGTAGGCTGGACCAGCCTCGACAAGCTCATCAGTCGCACCGACAGAATCGGCGACATCGCTCAACTCAGCAGCAACCTGACCAACCTGCGCGTTGCGCGCCTGCAATACATGCTCACCGATGGCGATGAAACCGCCGCACAGAATATGCAAAGCAAACTGGACGTGTTCAAGGCACATCAGGATTCACTGCGGGGCCGCTTCACCAACCCGGTCAACCTGAAACCGATGAGTGATCTTGCTGATGTGACTCGTGATTACGAGGCATCGCTGAACAGCATGCGTGCGGTTTACCGGGACAGCACGAAGGTGCGCACCGAGATCACGTCCAATGCTGCCGCTGCTGCTCAGGGCGTCGAAGCGCTCAATGAGTCCGTCATGCGCATGGACCCTTCGGACCCGACTCGTTTCGATCTTGCACAACAGGTCAATTCTGCCAGGCAGGACGTGCTGCTGGCGGGCAGCGAAGTGCGAGGCTATACCGCCAAACCTGATGAAAAGAGCGAAAAAGCTGCTTTCCAGCAACTGGACGCCACTATCAGCCATCTGGATAAACTCAAATCTGCTTTTGCTGCCAGCAATGGCGCGCAGGTTGCGCAGTTCGAGACTGCACTTCGCAACTACCGTACTTCTCTGGACGCGTTTAAGGCCACCGCTCAGACGGCGGGCGATGTTCGCAAGGACCTGACCACTCAGGGGGCGACCATCGTCAAGCTTGGCGAACAGCTTTACGGGTTGCAGATGCAACTGGCCAAAGCGGATACCGACAAGGCCCGTAACCTGCAGATCGGTTGTGTGGTGTTGGTCATGTTGCTCGGCATTCTTGCTGCGGTGCTCATCACCCGCCAGATCACTCGTCCGCTGCGCGACACACTGGCGATCGTCGAGCGTATCGCTTCCGGCGATCTGACTCACACGGCAGCCATTACCCGACGCGATGAACTGGGTGTATTGCAGCAAGGCATCCAGAATATGGGCACTACCTTGCGCGAGCTGATTTCCGGTATTCGCGACGGCGTTACGCAGATTGCCAGTGCTGCGGAAGAACTGTCGGCGGTGACCGAGCAGACCAGTGCTGGCGTCAACAGCCAGAAGGTCGAGACTGATCAGGTTGCCACGGCGATGCAGGAAATGTCGGCCACCGTTCACGAAGTCGCACGTAATGCCGAGCAGGCTTCCGTCGCTGCATCCGACGCAGACAAGCAGGCTCGCGAAGGTGACAAGGTCGTGGGCGAGGCTATCCAGCAGATTGAACGGCTGGCCACTGAAGTGGCGCGTTCGTCCGACGCGATGAATGTGCTTGAGCAGGAAAGCGACAAGATCGGCAAGGTCATGGACGTGATCAAGGCGGTGGCCGAGCAGACCAATCTGTTGGCGCTCAACGCGGCCATCGAAGCGGCGCGTGCCGGTGAAGCAGGGCGCGGTTTTGCAGTGGTGGCCGATGAAGTACGCGGCCTGGCCCAGCGCACTCAGCAATCCACCGAAGAAATCGAAGGCCTGGTTGCTGCGTTGCAGAACGGTACTCGTCAGGTGTCCGGCATCATGCTGGGCAGCCGTGCGCTGACCGACAGCAGTGTCGAACTGACCCGCAAGGCTGGTACATCGCTGGAAGACATCACGCGCACTGTGTCGAGCATTCAGGCGATGAACCAGCAGATCGCGGCGGCTGCCGAGCAGCAAAGCTCGGTTGCCGACGAAATCAGCCGCAGCATCGTCAACGTTCGCGACGTATCGGAACAGACCGCCGAAGCCAGCGAAGAAACCGCCGCCTCCAGCGTCGAACTGGCACGCCTGGGCGGACAGCTGCAGATGATGGTCAGCCACTTCCGGGTTTGATATCACTGCCTGCATCGGCTGTTACGTTCACACGGAGCATCGGTACGAGAGCTACAAAACTCTCGTTCCGAATGCTTCGGTGCTCATCGTGATACACAAACCCGCTTTTGATTCTGGCCAAAGGCCGTAGGAGCGAACGTGTTCGCGAAGAGGCCGGTGCAGCTCCCGAAAATAATGCCTTGGGTGACGCTCCGCGTCACAACTCTGTGCTGCACCGCTTACTTAAGTGCAGCCTGTTCCGGGCTGTAGGACCCCGCTTCCACGTTGATTATTCACATCACTATACGTTGGTATATATAACTCATACGTACAGATAAACAGGCTCTACCTTTGCAGGTTTTAACTGTTGTTCAAAACTCGATAAGCTTCATCTCACTATCCGGCAGCCTTTAATGCCCTTTATCAGTAAACGCTGACAGCCTGTTTGTTTATCAAACCCGCTGGCCCGCGCCTGTGCTGCCGACGCGAGGTGAGCAATGCATTCGATATCCGAATTTGGTAAAAGCCTGCGAGCGCCCCGTTTTGTCAGGGCCGGTGCGCGAAACTCTTATGTAGCCGACGGCATCTGTGTCGTGTTGCTGGCCGTGTTCTTTGCGCTGTTGTGGTATGGCGTGGGCCAAATGCTGCAGCCCATCGCCGTACTTGATTCAAACCCGGTGACACTCGATCCGGCACGGCTCCCGGAATATGCCCTGCGTACTACGTTGCGCATGTTTATCGCGTTGGCCGCTTCGCTGGTCTTCACGTTCATCGTCGCGACACTTGCCGCTAAAAGCCGCAAGGCCGAACAGGTCATTATCCCTGCGCTGGATATTCTTCAATCAGTCCCGGTGCTGGGTTTTCTGACCTTCACCGTCACGTTCTTCATGGGACTGTTTCCCGGTCGACAACTGGGTGTCGAATGCGCTGCGATCTTTGCGATTTTTACCAGTCAGGCCTGGAACATCGCTTTCAGTTTCTATCAGTCGTTGCGCACTGTGCCGGATGACCTGAATGAAGTCAGTCGCCAGTTCGGTCTCTCGCCGGTGCTCCGTTTCACCCGTCTGGAGCTGCCGTTCGCCATACCGGGGCTGGTGTGGAACATGATGATGTCGATGTCCGGCGGCTGGTTTTTTGTCGTTGCCTGTGAAGCGATTTCTGTCGGGGATACCACGGTCAACCTGCCGGGCATCGGTTCCTGGCTGGCGCTGGCTATCGAACAGAAAAACCTTCCGGCGATTGCCTGGGCAGTCGGCGCAATGGCGGTCGTGATCCTCGCCTATGACCAGCTGCTGTTCAGGCCGGTGGTCGCTTGGGCGGACAAATTCCGCTTCGAGCAAACAGCTTCGTCGAAGCGTCCACGCTCCTGGGTGTACAGCGTACTGGGTCGCTCTCGTCTGGCGCCCATGCTTGGCGCACTTCTGGCTGCGCCGTGGAAAGGGCTGATGCTGGTCGACTGGCGCATGGTGTCCCGGTTCTGGAAAGTGAAACCGACGCCACGGGTCGCCCGGGTGATCGACTACCTGTGGCTGGGAATGGTCATGGCCGCCTGTTTGACCGGCAGTGCTTACCTGTTCCGTTTCATCGAGGCATCGCTGGGCCTGAACGACATGCTCACCGCCTTCGGGATGGGCCTGGCGACCATGCTGCGGGTGATCGTGCTGATCATGATTGCCAGCCTGGTCTGGGTGCCCGTCGGGGTGTGGATCGGCTTGCGTCCTGTATGGGCCGAGCGGCTGCAACCGATTGCGCAATTCATGGCGGCGTTTCCTGCCAACGTGCTGTTTCCGTTTGCCGTGATCGCTATCGTCGGGCTGCACCTGAACCCGGATATCTGGCTGTCGCCGCTGATGGTGCTGGGTACCCAGTGGTACATCCTGTTCAACGTGATCGCCGGGGCCAGTGCCTTGCCGACCGACCTGCGCGAAGCGGCCAGCATGTTCAATATGCGCGGCTGGCAGTGGTGGCGTCGCGTGGCGTTGCCGGGGGTATTTCCGTACTACGTGACGGGCGCCCTGACTGCTTCCGGTGGCTCGTGGAACGCCAGTATCGTCGCCGAAGCGGTGTCCTGGGGCGATCAGCATGTACAGGCGGCTGGGCTGGGCTCGTACATCGCCAATGCGACTCAGGCGGGAGACTTTCCGCGTGTCGCGCTGGGCATTGCCGTCATGTCGGTCTTCGTGATCGCGTTCAACCGGTTGCTGTGGCGCCCGCTGTACGGGTTCGCCGAGCGACGTCTGAGTCTTGTGTGATTTTGTGCAATCTTGTGTAACGGAGGGCGCCATCATGATGGCTGTCGAAACGCGGTGCCTGGTAGATGTTCAGAAAGTTCGACATGTGTACGGCAAGGCCAGCAAAGAGCGTCTGGTGCTGGATGACGTGACACTGCAGCTCAATGAAAACGAAATCGTCGGCCTGCTGGGTCGTTCCGGCTCGGGCAAGTCGACCCTGTTGCGCTCCATCGCGGGGCTGGTGGTGCCGACTGAAGGCCAGGTGAATTTTCCGCGCCTTGCGCAAGGGCAGGTGATGTCGGTGGGCATGGTGTTCCAGAGCTTTGCCCTGTTTCCCTGGCTGACCGTGCTGGAAAACGTTGAAGTCGGCCTTGAAGCGCAGCGCGTGCCGGCTGCCGTGCGCCGCAAGCGTGCGCTGGCGGCTATCGACTTGATCGGGCTGGACGGTTTCGAGAGCGCTTATCCCAAGGAGCTGTCGGGTGGCATGCGCCAACGCGTAGGCATGGCGCGTGCGCTGGTCATCGATCCCGATGTACTGCTGATGGACGAGCCGTTCTCCGCGCTCGACGTATTGACCGCTGAAACCCTGCGCACCGATCTGCTGGACATGTGGAGCGAAGGGCGCATGCCCATCAAGTCGATCCTGATGGTGACGCACAACATCGCCGAAGCGGTGCTGATGTGCGATCGCATCCTGCTGTTCTCCTCCAATCCGGGGCGGGTGATCAGCGAGATCAAGGTCGATCTGCCGCAGCCGCGCAATCGCCAGGACCCGATTTTTCGTGCGCTGGTAGAAGAAATCTATGTGCTGATGACTCAGGACAACGATGCCGGCGAGATCCGTCAGGGCGTGTTTCCCGGCACCGGGCTGGGCATGGTGTTGCCACAGGTTTCCACCAACGCCCTGGCAGGGCTGATCGAGGCAATTCACGCGCCGCCCTATAACCTGAAAGCCGATCTGCCAGAGTTGGCCGCTGCGCTGCACTACAACGCCGACGAACTGTTCCCGATTGCCGAAGTACTGCAATTGTTGCGCTTTGCTGAACTGAAGGGCGGCGACATACGTTTGCTGCCAGCGGCTGAGCGTTACGCACTGGCGGATGTGGACGAGCGCAAGCAGCTCTTCGCCCAGCATTTGCTGAGCTTTGTGCCGCTGGTGGCGCATATCCGCCGGGTGCTGGATGATCGTCCCACGCACACCGCACCGGCGCGACGCTTTCGCGATCAACTGGAAGACTTCATGTCCGAAAGCGATGCCATGCAGACCCTTAACGCAGTGATCCAATGGGGACGCTACGCCGAGTTGTTTGCCTATGACGAGTTGGCCGATCAGTTTAGCCTGGACAATCCTTCCTGAGGTTTGTACGACATACTCAACGTACCTTTTGCAACGAACGGGATGATGCGCATGCGTGAATCTGAATCCTACGGCAAGGCAGCGTTGGCGGTGCGGCTGATCGCCTTGCTGCTGCTGGCACTGGTCATTGCGGTAGCCGACACGCTGACCGATCTGGAAATTGCCGTGGGCGTGTTTCAGATTGTGGTGGTGCTGCTGGCGGTCAGGTTTTTGCCGGCCGGTGGCGTTATTGCGATCGCGCTGCTGTGCATGGTGCTGACCGTTATCAGCTACGAGATGACCACTTCCAGAGGCAGTGAAGCGTCCGGGCTGATCAACTGCATTATCAGTCTGGCGGCCATCGCCATGACCACCTGGCTGGCGCTGCGCATGGCGCTGGCCATTCGCACGGTTCATGAGGCGCGTTCACAACTGGCGCACATCGCACGGGTCAATCAACTCGGTGAACTGACGGCGTCCATTGCGCATGAACTCAATCAGCCACTGTCAGCCATTGTCATCAGCGGCAATGCCTGCCAGCGCTGGCTGGCCACCGAGCCGGTCAATCTGGAAAAAGCCCGGCAGGCTGTCGAGCGCATGATCGGCGACGCCAACCGGGCGGGCGATATCATTGTGCGAGTGCGCGCCCTGGCGAAGCGTTCGTCTACCCATAAGGAGTGGATCAGTGTCGCTGACACCGTGGCCGAGATCGTGGCGTTGGCGCATAGCGAGATAGAAGAGCAGGGCGTTGCGCTGACGGTCGATATCCCCGAAGGTCTGCCGCCGCTGCTGGCTGATCGCGTGCAGATCCAGCAAGTGCTGCTGAATCTGATGCTCAACGGCGTGGACGCGATGAAGAACGCCGAGCCGGATCAGGCGCAGCTGGAGATTCGGGTGGACTGGCGTGACGGCGGTGATATCGGATTCGCAGTGAGTGACAATGGCATCGGCGTGCAGCCGGAAAACACCCATCGGTTGTTCGACGCGTTCTACACCACCAAGGAGGAGGGCATGGGGATTGGCCTGGCGATCAGCCGCTCGATCATCGAGGCCCATGGCGGGCGCATCTGGGTCACGCCAAACCCATCAATAGGTGCTACGTTTCATTTCACCCTGCCTACCGGAAAGATGGAAACCTGATGAACACAGTCGCCACCGTTACGCCGCCTGAGGAGCCGATCGTCTACGTCATCGATGATGACCTGTCGGTGCGCTCCTCGCTGGAAGATCTGCTGGCGTCGGTCGGGTTGCGCAGTCTGTTGTTTGGTTCGACCCGGGAGTTTCTGGAAACCCGTCGTCCCGATGCGCCGGGCTGCTTGATTCTGGACATCCGCATGCCGGGCATGAGCGGTCTGGACTTTCAGGAACACATGGCCAGATCGGGGATTTTCCTGCCGGTCATCTTCATCACCGGGCATGGCGATATTCCCATGTCGGTACGGGCGATGAAGGCAGGGGCTGTGGAGTTTCTGACCAAGCCTTTCCGGGAACAGGACCTGTTGGACGCCATCCAGCAAGGGCTGGCGCAGGATCGCAGCCGGCGCCAGAGTGCCGCTGTCGAAGCCGAACTGCAGCGCCGTTACGCGAGCCTCAATCAGGGTGAGCAGCAGGTGATGGACCTGGTGGTCACTGGCCTGCTGAACAAACAGATCGCGGCCCGCCTGAACGTCAGCGAAATCACCGTCAAAGTCCGCCGCGGCTCGGTGATGCGCAAGATGGAAGCCGACTCACTGGCCGACCTGGTCAAGTACGCCGAGCGGCTTAAAGAGCTTTGAAGGGCGTCATACCGGGATATGACGCTCAAGGCTCAACCTATCAAGTGTACTTGCGCTTGTCCGGTGCTGGCGGGAAGTACTGGTACAACCAGGTCTCGCTCAACGTCCGATCGCCGGTACGGATGAACATGCGCATTTCAACCGGCTCGACCGAGTCGCTGTCCGGCACCCAGTCGAAGGTAATGCGGTAGCCCTTGATGTCCGGCAGCACGAGGATGTTGAAGTCCTGCACCTTGCCGTGGGTCACGGTGACGATCGGCTCGATGCCTGTGCCTTCCGGCAGACGATCCAGCCCGCCGCCGTTGAAGTCCACCGCAAAGCGGCGTGCCCAGGTTGTCGGGTAATGCTCGCCGGGTGCCCAGCCTTCGAGAAAACCACCCATGCCCGAACGCGTGGCGTGAACTTGCGCCAGTGGCGTGCTCACCGGTGGTAGCGGGCTCCAGAACAGCTTGTAGCCGTAATTCATCGAGTCCCCGGCCTTGACCGGTATCTTCGGCGTCCAGAACACCACGATGTTGTCCATCGTCTCGCCAGTGGTCGGCAGCTCCAGCAGGCTGACCTCGCCTTCACCCCATGCGGTGATCGGTTCGACCCACAGGCTCGGGCGACGGCTGTACCAGACAACGGTGTCCTGATAGCTGGAGAACTCGTGATCGCTCTGCACCAGGCCGAAGCCTTTCGGGTCCTTGTCGGAGAACGCGCTGAATTGCGGTTTGACCGGGTTGTTCAGCGGACGACAGATCCACTCGCCATTGCCGCGCCACATCGACAGCCGATCCGAATCGTGAATCTGTGGGTGAATGGTGTCGCACATGCGGCGCTCGTGCGTGCCACAGCTGAACATGCTGGTCATCGGCGAAATGCCCAGTTGCTGGATATCGGTACGCGCATTGACGTGCGCGTCGATCTCCATGACCACCTGACCGGCCTGGCAGTCGATGTCGAAGCGGTAGGCGCCGGTCGCGCTGGGTGAATCGAGCAGGGCGTAGACCACAAAGCGGGTGGCGTTCTTGTCCGGGGTTTCGAACCAGAACTTGGTGAAATCGGGGAATTCTTCCTGACGCTTGGCGTAGCTGTCGATCGCAAGGCCGCGTGCCGACAGGCCGTATTGCTTGTTGCTGTCCACGGCCCGGAAATAACTGGCACCGAGGAACGAGACCACATCATTGATGGCGATTTCAGGCGCCTTGAACAGCTTGAAGCCAGCAAAGCCCAGGTCGCCCTTGACCAGATTCTTGTCGATGCCGCTGCTTTCGTAATTGAACAGGTCATGGCGGAAATGCACTTCCCGCGCCTGCTTGCTCTGAGGGTCGACGCTGTACATCCGCACCGGCGTTTTGAAGCCCATGCCGACGTGGAAGAAATGCACGTCCAGCTGGCCGTTGACGTCTTTCCACAGCGAATGATCCGGGTCATAGCGAATGGCATTGAATTGCAGCGGCGTCATGTTCGCCAGCACCGGTGGAAGCACCTGCTTGTTGCTGACATAGCCTTTGCTCGCGAGCTTCTTGGCGTGGGCTTGCAACTCTGCAAAATCGAAATGCTCGATCTCGCCATCAGCTGCGGCGGCCAGTGCTCGCGCAGCGAAAAGCCCTGAAGCCGACACGCTGCTGTAAGCGGCCAACGTCATGGACGCTTTCAGGAGATTTCTGCGATTCATAAGGGTGAAGCCTCTGAGTAATTCTGTGCGTCCTGCACAAAAAATGGCGCGCCAACGACTCCTTGCCGAACGCAAACTACCCACAACAGATAACAAAGACGAGATACGGTTCGGAAATCGGCCAAAAAAAAACGCCGCGCCTGTTCAATGAATACGGCGCAAAGACAGCCAAATCGCCTGTTTTTACATTGGAATGGACTGATCGATTAACCGCAGCGCCGCTTGGCGCAAGGCCTCCAGACGAGTGGGGTAGCGAGGGCAGATCAACCCGATATCGTCTGCCAGCGTCGAAAACTTTTTTGCCTGGCAATATTCAGCAATCATTTTCCTGACCTGCGGACTGATTTCATGAGCGCGCTCTGCCTTACTTGGAGGGTGATGCTCGTGCCATTGCTCCGCATTGACATACAGTGGGTGACGCTCCGCGTCATACACTGGAGTCATGACAGCACGCGTCAGTCATTTGTGCATAGCAATGGATGCTGCACGCTATCTCGCATTCGTTCAGCTAACAGACCTGACGAAAGTTTCACTCTGCGTGTTATATCGTAACGCTAAGATGCATCGGCATTCACATGCCAATGCAGGGCTCTGTACAGGGCGATAATCAGCGGGTTCCGGGGTGTTGATGCGGGTTGATCTGGATGAGCATGCAGGCCTGGAAGGCCTGCCGCGTTTTCAAATGGCGATACAGCAGGTCAAGCGCCTTGGACGTTTGATGTACCTGACCGGCGGGGTAGGCGCCTTTGGGCTGCTGCTGGCGCTGTCTATTGATCTGTTTTCCCCGGGCTCATTGTGGATGGCGGTGCTATGCAACGCCGCAGCTGCCCTGTTGTTGCTCACCGCAGGCCTGCAATCGGCCCGGCATGTAGCGATGTGGCGGGCCCGTGCGCTAGGTTCGCCAGAAACAGGCCAACCGGTTGAAACCGCACAGGCGGGTGATGAAAGTGGCTGGTACGAGCGGCTGCTCACCCGGTTGAGCCATTCCGGCGAATCACTGATCAGGCACATCGGCAGTTCGACCCTGTGGCTGGCGGCATGGGCCGTGCTGGTGTTGGTGGTGATCCGTTGTTTCTGGAACCTGGCGTTGCTCGGCACGGACCTTTCAGCCCTGAGTAACCTGGCCGGGAGCGTGATGTTGCTGCTGGCGTTCGGCCTGCTGGTCATCGAGCGGCAATTGAGTGGCGAGCCCGCCGGCCAGTCACCCGAAGCCGCACCGCTGGCGCAACTGGTGCGCATGGCGATCAGCGTCATGCTGATCGGCGCGCTGTGTCTGTTTTTCTCCAGCGCAGACCGAGTCTGGCCTGTACGAGTGGCCGTACTGATCGGCCTGCTGCCACTGTGTGTTGCCCTTGAGTTTCTGTTGCGCGCTGGCCTGTCAGTCTTCAGCCCGCGCAAGCCTCGTGTAGAGCCGCGCCTGCTGGCCAGTAGTTTCATCGCTGACCTGCTGCGCTGGCCCCCGCGTCCGCTGCTCGCCTTGCAGCACGAACTGCACAACCGTTTTGGCATTGATCTGCGCCAGATCTGGGCGTTCACCTACATGCGCCGCGCTTTTCTGCCGGTGCTGGCTGTTGTCGCGGCAGTGGGTTGGGCGCTGAGCGGCGTGCATGAAATACCCATGCAAGGGCGCGGCATCTACGAGCGCTTCGGCAAGCCGGTCGAGGTGTTCGGGCCTGGCCTGCATGCGGGTCTGCCCTGGCCGTTCGGGCGGGTGCTGGCGGTGGAGAACGGTGTGATTCATGAGCTGGCGACCAGTGTTTCTGCAGCCGATGCCACCGAACAGACCCTGGACCCGGCTGAGGGGCCGCCACCGATCAGCGCCAACCGTCTGTGGGATGCCAGCCACATCAATGAAAAGTCCCAGGTAATTGCCAGCAGTGCGGGCGACAAGCAGAGCTTTCAGATCGTCAATATGGACGTGCGGTTCGTCTATCGCATCGGCCTGACGGACTCGGCGGCGATTGCCTCGACTTATCACAGCGCAGATATTCCGGCTCTGATCCGCAGTACCGCCAGCCGCGTGCTGGTGCATGATTTCGCCTCGCGCACGCTGGATGAGCTGCTCGGCGAGCAGCGCAGCGGCCTTGCCGATGACATTGGCAAGGCCGTACAGGCTGACCTGAAGCGCCTGGACAGCGGCGTCGAGCTGCTGGCCACCGTGGTCGAAGCGATTCATCCGCCAGCCGGTGCGGCGAATGCCTATCACGCGGTGCAGGCTGCGCAAATTGGTGCGCAAGCGCTGATCGCCCGTGAGCGCGGTGCCGCCAGCGACAAGGCCAATCAGGCTCAGCTCAATGCCAGTGTTGCCCGCGACCAGGCCACTGCCGGTGCGCGAGAAGTAATGGCTACCGCGCAGGGCGCTGACCTGCGTTTCAGCGCCGAGCGGCAGGCCTACGCCAAGGCCGGGCAGGCCTTCCTGCTGGAGCAATACCTGGCCCAGCTCACCGAGGGGCTGGGTAACGCCAAGCTGTTGATACTTGATCACCGTCTGGGCGGCGATAACGCGCCGACCATTGACCTGCGTTCTTTCACCCCACCGGCAGACCCAACGGCGCCGCGTAAAGCCGTTCAGTAAGGAGTCGTCCCTTGAGTCTGTTTCATCATCATCACGATCACAGCGAACACGAAAGCCATGACAGCCATGGGCATGGCGGTCACGGGCACCACCATCATCATGCGTCTGCCGGTCCGGCGAGCTTCCCATGGCGGAGGGCGAGTCTGGCCGCGGTGCTGATTGCTTTTGCCATCGCAGCCGCCAGCCTGGTGCAGGTGCGTTCGGGCGAGGCGACAGTGGTCACTCGCTTCGGCAATCCGTCCCGTGTGTTGCTGGAGCCAGGCCTGAACTGGCGCTGGCCCGCACCTTTCGAGGCGACCATCCCGGTGGACCTGCGCCTGC
The DNA here is from genome assembly GCF_000452705.1 of Pseudomonas syringae CC1557. Classification (NCBI taxonomy): domain Bacteria; kingdom Pseudomonadati; phylum Pseudomonadota; class Gammaproteobacteria; order Pseudomonadales; family Pseudomonadaceae; genus Pseudomonas; species Pseudomonas syringae. Next base: position 5,713,809 of record NZ_CP007014.1, on the reverse strand, counting down.
GCACCACCTCCAGCGGCCTGCAGGATGTCGGTACCCGCGACGGCCTGCGCATCATCGTTCAGGCATATGTGGCGTGGCAGGTGCAGGGCGATGCAGCCAACGTGCAGCGTTTCATGCGTGCCGTACAGAACCAGCCGGACGAAGCGGCGCGGCAGATTCGCACCTTTGTCGGCTCCGCGCTGGAAACCACGGCGAGCAGCTTTGACCTCTCCAGTCTGGTAAATACCGACGCCAGCAAAGTGAACATCACGGCGTTCGAAAACCAGTTGCGCCAGCAGATCGATCAGCAGTTGCTGGCGACTTATGGCGTCCGTGTGTTGCAAGTCGGTGTCGAACGATTGACCCTGCCGTCGGTGACGCTCAACGCCACGGTTGACCGTATGCGCGCCGAGCGGGAAACCATCGCCACCGAGCGCACGGCGGTAGGCAAACGCGAGGCGGCGCAGATACGTTCGGCGGCTGAGCGCGACGCACGCATCGTCGAAGCGGATGCGACGGTCAAGGCCGCCGACATCGAGGCGCAGTCCCGCGTCGAAGCCGCGCAGATCTATGGCCGCGCCTATGCCGGCTCGCCCCAGCTCTACAACCTGCTGCGTTCGTTGGATACCCTTGGCACGATCGTGACGCCGGGTACTCGTTTGATCCTGCGCACCGACGCCGCACCGTTCCGCGTGCTGGTGGACGGCCCGCCAACCCTGGACGCCAAAGGCGGAACGCAGCCATGAGCAGCCCGTGGTTGCAGGCCAGTCGCCTGGCGTTCCTCGGGCTATATGGCGTCACACTGCTGGCGGCGCTTGCCTGGATGACGTCCAACGTGCGGGAAATTGACCAGCAGAACCGTGCTGTGGTCATGCGCTTCGGTGCGCTTGATCGGGTGCAGAACGCCGGTCTGCTGACGGCCTGGCCACAACCCTTCGAAAAGGTGGTGCTGCTGCCCTCGGCTGATCGAGTGATCGAGCGACGTGTGGAAACCTTGTTGCGTTCGCCTGCCGCGTTGAAGGCGGATGAGATCGCGACCCTCTCGGCACCGATGAGCGACGCGCTGGCGGGCTCGGGCTTTCTGCTGACGGGGGATGCTGGGGTCGTGCAACTGGATGTAACCGTTTTCTACAAAGTGACTGATCCAAGGGCCTTTGTTCTGCAAGGCGATCACGTCTTGCCCGCGCTTGACCGCCTGGTCAATCGCAGCGCCGTGTCGCTGACCGCTGCGCGGGATCTGGACACTATTCTGGTCGCCCGGCCTGAGCTGATCAGCGCAGACAGTCAAGCTGCCGAGCGCCGCGAACGGCTGCGCGGTGATCTGGTGCGCGGCATCAATCAACGTCTTGCCGAACTTGCTGCAACCGGAATGGGCATCGGCGTCGAAGTTGCGCGAGTAGACGTGCAATCGAGTCTGCCTACTTCGGCGGTCAACGCGTTCAATGCGGTGCTGACCGCCAGTCAGCAGGCTGATCAGGCCGTGGCCAATGCCCGCACCGACGCCGAGAAACTGACCCAGACCGCCAATCAGCAAGCCGATCGAACCCTGCAAGTGGCGCATGCTCAGGCCTCGGAGCGTCTGGCCAAGGCGCAGGCTGCCACGGCCACGGTCGTCAGCCTGTCGGAGGCCGCCCACAACGGCAGCGATCCTGGCTTGATGCAGCGTCTTTATCGTGAGCGCGTGCCGGGTATTCTGCGTCAAGCCGGTTCGGTGACCACTGTCGATCCCAAAGACGATTCCCGCCTGATCATCCAGGGAGCACCACAATGAGTGGCGAAGCCGTTCACACCCACCACGCCGCAAAACCCGAGGCTGCGGGCAGTTTACTGAGCAACGCGGAGCAGCGCAGCGCTGCCCGGCAATTGACCTTGGCGATGCTGGCACTGGGCTTGTTGGGGCTGGGGCTGATCTGGCGTTTTGTCGCGCCGGAGCAGACGGGTGTCAGTCAGTTGCTGTTGGGCGCGGCGTCGTTGCTGGTGGCAATCCCGGTGGTCAGCGCCGGTTGGCATAGCCTGCGGCATCCGAGCCTGCATGGCATCACCGATCAACTGATCGCACTGGCCATGCTCGGTGCCTGGGCCACGGGCGATCTGATGACGGCTGCGTTGCTGCCGATCATCATGATCTTTGGTCATGTGCTGGAAGAGCGCAGCGTGATCGGCTCGCAGGAGGCCATCGATGCGCTGGGTCGCCTGACGCGCAGCCAGGCTCGCTTGATTGATGCGGATGGCAGCATTCGCGAGGTCGACAACACCACGCTGAATGCCGGCGATCAGGTCGAAGTGCGGGCCGGTGACCGGGTTCCGGCGGATGGTCGGGTGCTGTCCGGGCAGGCCAGTCTCGATACTTCGTCCATCACCGGCGAGTCGGTGCCACTGGAAGCCAGTATCGGCGTCGAAGTGTTTGGCGGTGCGATCAATCTGGACGGTGTGCTGCGTATCGAAGTGACCCGTATCGGCGACCAGTCGACGTTGGGCAAGGTCATTGCGCTGATGCAAAGCGCTGAACGTTCCAAGCCACCGATCACCCGCCTGCTGGAGCGCTACGCAGGTAGCTACATGGTGCTGGTGTTGTTGATCGCCGCGCTGACCTGGTTCATCACTCAGGATGCGCAGGCGATGCTCGCCGTGCTGGTTGCGGCATGTCCGTGTGCGCTGGTGCTCTCGGCGCCGGCTACCGCCATCGCGGGCATAGCCGTAGCGGCGCGTCACGGTATTCTCATTCGGAGCTCGGCGTTCCTTGAAGAGCTGGCTGACCTGACCTCGCTGGTGGTGGACAAGACCGGCACGCTGACATTTGGCCGTCTGCGTTTGCAGTCGGTGCAGGCTGATGGCCCACAGCATCCACTGTTGCTGGAGCTGGCGGCCAGCCTGGGTTCGGCCAGCAGCCATCCGGTCAGTCGTGCCATGGCCGGGCTTGTGGATAACAGCCGTTTGCTGCCGTTGAGCGATACCCGAGAGCGCCAAGGGTTGGGCGTCGTCGCGTCGACCGAACATGGCGAAGCCGCTTTGGGACGCCCGGAGCTGTTCGAGCAACTGGACATCGTCACGTCTGCCGTGCCTGCGCATGACGGCCCACTGGCGGGGCTGTCGCTGGACGGTGTTTTTCTGGCCTGGCTGCTGCTGGCCGACAGCGTCAAACCTGAAGCACAGGCTGCACTGCTTGAACTGCGTGAGCTGGGCCTGGGGCGTCAATTGCTGCTGACGGGTGACCGGCAAAGCGTAGCTGACAGCCTGGCTCGGGAAATCGGCATTGCCGATGTTCAGGCGCAGGCGCTTCCGGAGGACAAGCTCAATCGGGTCATGGCTGAAATTGCCGGGGGCTTCCGGCCGATGGTAGTGGGCGATGGCATCAATGACTCGCTGGCGCTCAAGGCCGGTGTGGTGGGCGTTGCGATGGGGGCGGGCGGGGCAGACATCGCCCTGGCTTCCGCCGACATCGTGCTGATCGGCAGCGACCTGCGCCGACTGGGCACTTGCGTGCGCCTCAGCCGCCAGTGCCGGCAGACCCTTCAGGTCAATGTCATCATCGGGCTGGGCTGGACGCTGGCGATTGTTGCGCTGGCGGCGTTTGGTCTGCTCGGCGCGGCCGGCGCCATGGTCGCGGCCGTCCTGCACAATCTCAGCACGTTATTGGTGCTGGGCAACGCCGGACGTCTATTGCGCTTCCAGGAGCCGCTGCTGAAGCTCTGAGCGTGTGACATACCGCATAGACGCCCACGCAGGGTCAGCCAGCAGGTCCGAAAATGGCTTGAGCTTTGAAGCGTTCTGTTACAGATTAAGCGCTAGTCCTTTAGTGCGTGATCCAAATTCAGGCTGTTACCCGGCTCGAATCAGTGGGCGCAAGGCTGTTCCCCGTAGTCGATTCGTTGCAGTTCTGCCGTTGCCAATAGCCTTTCCGGGCCCTTCAGTGGGGCTCTGCTGGATGACTCTTTGCGAGTTTCTGGATAAGGGGGGGATTTTGAATGCTTACGCAACTTCCAACGGTCTTGCAGAATCTTCATTTGCCCTTGCGTCTCAAGCTTTGGGACGGTCACGAAATGGATCTGGGGCCTGCACCCAGTGTCACCATCGTGGTCAAAGACCCGCAACTGGTGGCCGACTTCGCTCACCCCAGCCTCGGCCTGCTGGGCAGTGCGTTTGTCGAAGGGCGGCTGGAGCTGGAAGGCTCGATCAGCGAAGTGGTGCGGGTCTGCGATGAGCTGACTCACGCGCTGCTGAATGACGATGATCGCGACGTTTCCCCCACGCGCGTCCGCCACGACAAGAACTCCGACGCGGCATCGATTGCCTACCATTACGACGTGTCTAATGACTTCTACCAGCTGTGGCTCGACAGGGAGATGGTCTATTCCTGCGCCTACTTCAAGACAGGTGAAGAGTCGCTGGATCAGGCGCAGCAAGACAAATTTCATCATCTATGCCGCAAGCTACGCCTCAAGCCTGGTGAGCACTTGCTGGACGTCGGTTGCGGTTGGGGCGGACTTGCGCGATTCGCTGCGCGTGAATATGGCGTGACGGTGGTCGGTATCACCCTCAGTCAGCAGCAACTGGCGCTGGCCAGGGATCGCGTGCAGGCCGAGGGTCTGCAGGACAGGGTTGACCTGCGACTGCTCGACTACCGCGATCTGCCGCAGGATGCGCGTTTCGACAAGGTAGTCAGCGTCGGTATGTTCGAACACGTCGGGCACGCCAATCTGGCGCTGTATGCACGTTGCCTGTTCGGTGCGGTAAAGGAGGGCGGTCTGGTCATGAATCACGGGATCACGGCCTTGCATACGGATGGCCGTCCCGTGGGCCGCGGTGCCGGAGAGTTCATCGACCGCTATGTATTCCCCAACGGCGAACTGCCGCACCTGGCCATGATCAGCGCCCACCTCAGCGATGCAGGACTGGAAGTGGTCGACGTCGAAAGCCTGCGTCCGCATTACGCCAAAACCCTGGAACACTGGAGCGCGCGTCTTGAAGCCCGGCTTGATGAAGCCGCCCGCATCGTCCCCGAACAGACATTGCGAATCTGGCGCCTGTACCTTGCAGGCTGCGCGTATGGCTTCGCCAAAGGCTGGATCAACCTGCACCAGATACTGGCAGTGAAACCCTTCGCCGATGGCTCGACCGGATTGCCGCTGACGCGGGAGGATGTTTATCGTTGACGCACGATGATACTTCGCACCGCTCATTCCAGAGCGGACGCGGAGCGTCCAGAAATGCATACCAACGCGGAGCATTGGCACGAGAGTCGTAAGCCTGGATACCTCTCGTTCCGCACGCTCCGCGCGGGAATGCCGTTCGTGACGCTCCGCGTCACAGATCTGTGCGGCGCCGCTCATTCCAGACCTGATACTGAGCGTCCAGGTCAGTCGGGTTTGTGGATAGCGTCAAGCGGGCTCACAAAATCGGTGAAATCAGCCTCGCCACGCGCATGCCCAACTGATGCAGACGGCGGGTGTCGTGGCTGTCCTGGAGGGTTATTTCTCGCGCCGCAGCGAAGTCGGCGGTGAGCATGGCTTCGACCTGGCTGGAAAACGCGCTGTCGACGGTCAGTAGCATCAATTCGAAGTTGAGACGGAACGAGCGGTTGTCGAGGTTGGCGCTGCCGATGGCGGTGATCTCGCTGTCGACCAATACTACTTTCTGGTGCAGGAAGCCCGGCTCGTAACGGAACACGCGCACGCCTGCGCGCACCGCTTCGAACGCGTACAGGCTGGAGGCGGCGTAGACCACATAGTGATCAGGACGCGAGGGGAGCAGCAGACGCACGTCGACGCCGCGCAGCACCGCCAGGGTCAGGGCGGCCGATACCGCTTCGTCGGGAACGAAGTAGGGGCTGGTAATCCATACGCGCTCTTCAGCGGCATGAATCGCTTCGACGAAGAACAGCGAGCAGGTTTCCTGTGCGTCGGCCGGGCCGGTGGTCAGCAGTTGGCAAAGTACGCCGTCTTCCGGAAACTCCTCAGGCAGGCTCAGCGGTGGCAGTTCACGTGTGGCCCAGAACCAGTCTTCGGCAAATGACTCTTGCAGGCAAGCGACTACCGGGCCGATGGTTTCCACGTGCGTATCCCGCCACGGTGCCAGCGGCGGTTTCAGCCCCATGTATTCGTCGCCGACGTTATGCCCGCCCATATAGCCTTTGAGACCATCTACGACCACGATCTTGCGATGGTTACGGAAGTTGATCTGGAAGCGGTTGAGCCAGCCACCGCGCGTGGCGAATGCTTTTATCTGTACGCCGCCTTCACGCAACGTGTCGATGTAAGAGCCCGGTAGCGCATGGCTGCCGATGCGATCGTAGAGCACAAAAATCGCCACACCCTCTGCGGCCTTTTCCAGCAGCAGCGTTTGCAACTGACGCCCGAGCTTGTCGTCGTGAATGATGAAGAACTGCACCAGAATCGTCTGCTTTGCTTCGCGGATCGCCTGGAAGATTGCCCCGAAGGTTTCTTCGCCATTGATCAGCAGCCTGACCTTGTTGTTGGCCAGCGCGGGCATGTTCCCCAGCTTTGGCATCGCACGCAGCGCCGCGTAAGCGTCCGAGCGCCGCGCCGCGACTGCTTCTTCGATCCATGGCCGCCAGTTGAGGTTGCCGATGGCTGCGCGCATTTCCTTGTTGGCTTCACGACGCGCCTTGATATACGCATCGAACGAACTGCGTCCGAATACCAGATAAGGCAGCAGGGTGAAGTAGGGAATGAACAGCAGCGGCATCGCCCAGGCAATCGCGCCTTGGGAGGTGCGCACCGTTAACAGGGCGTGAATGGCGGCAATGCTGCCCAATAAATGAAGAAAGCCGATGACATAGCCGAAAAAATACGGGTTGTGATAATCCATGTGGAACAATGCTCTCGCCTTTTATCGCCTAACAAACCACAGCTGAACAGGAATGTCGCTATTTTATTCCCGGTGCAACTGGGCTTCGCTTATACCGTCTAAGGTTCATCGTCGGGTCGGATTGCTTCGGCCTTGTCTGTATTCAACCGCTCGAGCAGGAAACTTGAAATGAACAAACGCATATTGGCCTGGATGTTTTGTCTCGCGACGCCACTGGCTCAAGCACAGATGCTGCAACCGGGCTTATGGGAACTGACCACGAGCAACATGCAGGTCGATGGGCAACAGTTGCCGGACATGCAATTGATGCTCGGGCAGTTGCAGAATCTGCCGCCCGAGCAGCGCGCCATGATGGAACAGATGATGAAGAAGCAGGGTGTCTCACTGGGAGGCAAGGGCGTACGAGCCTGCCTGACCGAGGCCCAGGTAAAGTCGGACGATATCCCGCTGACTGACCCGGCATCCGGTTGCTCGCAAAAGATCACCGCGCGTAACGGCAAAACCTGGAATTTCCAGTTCACCTGTCCTAAGGCGCAAGGCACAGGACAGGCACAATTCCTCAGTGACCGTGAATTCACCACCAAAGTGGTCGGGACGTTCAATGCTACGGGTCAGCAACAGAACGGCAGCATGGACACTCGCGCTGTCTGGCTGGGGCCGCAATGCGGCGCTGTAGCTCCACGTACCTGATCAAATTCATAGAGTTATGTTCCACGTGGAACATCAGCCGCCAAGTCGATGATTTATTGTCGCTCGCGGCTGGCATTTCATGACGGAATCTTCATGAAGGGCTTCATCTTCCGCCTGTAACTGCATGTTATATTGTTACTATTGATGTGGATGAACCCTTCCTGAGCCAGGATGCTCAATTTGCTCTTTGAGACATTCCATGCACCGACGCCAAGTGTTGCTCAATATGCTGTTGGCCAGCGCCGCCCTGACGCTGCCGTTGGGTGCCTACGCCACGCAGATCAGCAACGCACGCCTTTGGCGTACCAACGACAAACTGCGGCTGGTACTCGATCTGAGCGGCCCGGTGCAGTACAAAACCTTCACGCTTACCGCGCCCGACCGTCTGATCATTGATGTCAGCGGTTCACGGCTGACCGGCAATTTCAGTCAGTTGGCGCTGGATCGCACGGTTATCAAATCGATTCGCTCCGGGCATTACGGCACCGGCGATGACACGCGCATCGTGCTGGACCTGACTGCGCCTGTGCAGCTCAACAGCTTTCTGCTTGGCCCCGATGGCTCGCAAGGTCATCGATTGGTGCTGGACATGAGTTCCACAGCGCGTGCTCCGGTGCAAATGGCCGAGCTGCCGCCGCCAGTGCCTGTCCCGATTCAGAGCAAAGCCCACACCGGACGCGACATCATGGTAGTGGTCGACGCCGGGCATGGCGGCAAGGACCCAGGCGCAGTTGGCTCACGTGGTGAACGCGAGAAGGACGTCGTGTTGTCCATCGCGCAGTTGCTGGCCAGACGCTTGAAGCGCGAGAAGGGCTTCGATGTGCGCCTGGTACGCAATGATGACTTCTTTGTGCCGTTGCGCAAACGGGTCGAGTTCGCGCACAAATCCAACGCCGATATGTTCATCTCCGTGCATGCTGACGCGGCGCCTCGTCTGACCGCTTCCGGCGCTTCGGTATTTGCCTTGTCCGAAGGCGGCGCAACCTCGGCGACAGCGCGCTTCATGGCGCAGCGAGAAAATGGCGCCGACCTGCTGGGTGCGACGTCGTTGCTCAACCTGAAAGACAAAGATCCGATGCTGGCCGGGGTGATTCTCGACATGTCGATGAACGCGACCATCGCAGCCAGTCTGCAACTGGGGCATACCGTTCTGGGCAGTCTGGAAGGCATTACCACGCTGCATCAGAAGCGCGTCGAGCAGGCGGGCTTTGCGGTGCTCAAGTCACCGGACGTGCCATCGATTCTGGTCGAGACCGGCTTCATCTCCAACAGCCGCGACAGTCAGCGGCTGGTCACGGCGCGCCATCAACAGGCTGTGGCAGATGGTTTGTTCGAGGGTCTGCAACGCTACTTCCAGCGCAACCCGCCCGTGGATTCGCATATGGCCTGGGTGCAGGCGCAAAAACAGGAACAGCAGGCCTGATGCACTCAGCGGCAGCCGTTCAAGCGGCTGCAGGTGATCTTGCTGCGGGTGCCGCTTGAGCTGGAGACACGCGTGATCGTGGTCCAGCCCACGCGCTGCACAGTGCCAATCCAGGCTTCGCCATTCGAGGCCAGCCCGGTAAAAAACGTCAGTTGACCATAACGGCTGTTGGTTTGCGCCCAGCGACGTTTCTCGAGCACTTCATAACCCTTCAACCACGTCGTCAGCCCCGCCGTAACCACACTGTAGCTATTACCCAGCGCATCGCTGCACGCCAGTATCGAGGCGCTGCGGGTACAGCGTGCCAGATCCGGAGCAGCCGCCATCGCCTGCGCGCCAGTCAGCGTCAAAAGCACGAACAATCCCGTTGCGAGCCATTTCATGAAAAACCTGTCACCAAGGCCAGTAGCTATTGTGTGTTGTTATAATATAACATTGTTCAGTGATTAGAGCTGGCTGCTTGAGGGATTCGTCGCAGCCGCCATGAACAAGGTTCAAGCCTTGCCGCTGCCTGGAGAATCCTGATGTCAGACCGCCTACCCGTTACCGTGCTTTCCGGATTTCTCGGAGCCGGTAAAAGCACCTTACTCAATTACATCCTGCGCAATCGTGAAAACTTGCGGGTCGCCGTCATCGTCAATGATATGAGCGAGATCAACATCGACGGCAGCGAGGTCCAGCGCGATGTCAGCCTGAACCGCGCCGAGGAAAAGTTGATCGAGATGAGCAACGGCTGCATTTGCTGCACCTTGCGCGAAGACCTGCTCGAAGAGGTCAGCCGTCTCGCTCAGGACGGGCGCTTTGATTATTTATTGATCGAATCCACCGGAATCTCCGAGCCTCTGCCGGTCGCCGAGACGTTCACCTTCCGCGATGAAGCAGGCAAGAGCCTGAGCGACCTGGCGCGCCTGGACACCATGGTCACCGTGGTCGATGGCGTGAACTTTCTGCTCGATTACGAAGCCGCGGATGGCCTGGACACACGTGGTGAAACCATGGGTGAAGAGGATGATCGCTCAATTACTGACCTGTTGATCGAGCAGATCGAGTTCGCCGACGTGATTCTGCTCAGCAAGATCGATCTGATCAGCTCCAGTGATCGGGAAGAGCTTGTCGAGATTCTGAAACGCCTCAATCCGGAGGCCGAGATCGTGCCGATGGTGATGGGCCAGGTGCCGCTGGCGAAAATTCTCAATACCGGTCGCTTCGACTTCGAACGGGCCTCTCAGGCGCCGGGCTGGCTGAAGGAAATGCGCGGCGATCACATGCCGGAAACCGAAGAGTACGGGATTGCATCGACGGCTTATCGTGCGCGCCGTCCGTTTCATCCGCAGCGCTTCTTCGATTTCATCAACCGCCCGTGGACCAATGGCAAACTGCTGCGCTCCAAGGGGTTCTTTTGGCTGGCCAGCAAGTACAAGGATGCGGGCAGCTGGTCGCAGGCAGGTGGTTTGATGCGCCATGGTTTCGCCGGACGCTGGTGGCGTTTCGTCAACCGTGATGGCTGGCCTGAGGACAAGGAAAGTGTTGCATCGATTCTAAAGAACTGGTCCAACGAAACCGGCGATTGCCGACAAGAGCTGGTGTTTATCGGTCAGAACATCGATTTTGCGCTGCTGACAGCTGAACTGGACAATTGCCTGCTCACCGACGCCGAGATGGCAACAGGTGTCGAGTGCTGGCGCGAGCTGGCTGATCCGTTCGGTTCGTGGCATATGGAAGAGGTGGCTGCCTGATGCTCGCGTATCGGTTGAAACCTCGGCCCTCGGTTCGGCAGACACAGGGCAATACGCCCGAGGTGTTAAGCGAGATCGTCGAAGAGGGCGTGAACCTTGCGCTCTGGCATCGTCAGTTGCCTGCACACATTGTCGACTTCAGTGCGTTGCTGTTGTCGATGGGCGAGCCGCTCGCCGAGGCATTGACGCTGGACGTGAAGGGGGGCGACGTCGAACCTGATCTGCGCACGCTGGCGTCGGCGTATGCCGATCTGCACGGCTATGAAGGGTTCATCGCCGACGTTTCGTGGCTGGTAAGCGCCTATGCCTGCCTGCTGGGTGCTGAATGTGTCGGGTTACGGCTGCGTGTGCTCGACAAAGCCATGTGCCCGCGTTTCCACGTCGATCACGTGCCGGTGCGCCTGATCACCACCTATGGCGGGATTGGCAGCCAATGGCTCAGGGAAGATGTGCTGGACCGCGAACAGCTTGGTCGTGCGGAAGCCGAGCCGTGCAACCCTGCGCACATTCAGCAGATGGGCAGCGGCGACGTGGGATTGCTCAAGGGCGAGCGCTGGCACGGCAATGAAGGCTTCGGCCTGATCCACCGTTCGCCGCCGCTGGCGCATAACGAGCGCAGGCTGATTCTGACTCTGGACTGGCTGGCATAAAGCGCGTTACGGCGTTGTCCACTGGCCCTTGCTCTGGCCTTCGCAAAAGGGCTTGAGGTACAGCGCGTCACGGGCAACGCCATAATAGTGGATGTTCTCGCGGTAAGGCATATTGGCGACCTGCGCGTTATTGCAGACGCCGAAAGCACCCGTCGGGCATTGCTCCGAATAGGTTGTCTCGGTCTTCTGCCCGGTCAGCTGTGGCTGGCAGAAGCCGTCCTTGAACAGGCTGGCCGGGATGTTGATATTCTCCTGACAGACTTTGACGTCGAGCCGCTCGGCCTGGCTGTGTACCAGACACGCCTCGGCCCACGCCGTCCCTGAAGACATCGCCAGCAGCACCCACGCCAGACGAGCAGTCAGCTGTATCACTTGCATCGTTACCTTTCCTTGCTCTTCAATGGTCCACGCACTCTTCAAAAGTGATCCCATGCTGCAGAACATCCCCACGCATGTCATCGGCGGCCCGCTGGGTGCCGGCAAAACCAGCCTGATCAAGCGCTTGCTGGCGCAGAAACCCGACAACGAACGCTGGGCGATACTGATCAACGAGTTCGGACAGATCGGTCTGGATGCTGCGCTGATGAGCACGGCTGCCGATGGTATCGCACTTGGCGAAGTGGCTGGCGGCTGCCTGTGTTGTGTCAACGGAGTGCCGTTCCAGATCGGCCTGGGACGCTTGCTGCGCAAGGCCCGGCCTGACCGTTTATTGATCGAACCCTCTGGCTTGGGCCATCCTGCGCAGCTTATGGCCCAACTGCGCGAAGCGCCGTGGCGTGGGGTGCTGTCGGTGCAGCCGAGCGTGATGGTGCTGGATGCTGCGGCGATGGCCGCAGGCCAGCCGTTGCCCACCACACAACAGGATGCGCTGGCGGGGGCGGGGTTAGTGGTGATGAACAAGTCCGAGCAACTGGACGATGCCATGCGTCAGGCGTTGTCAGTGCAATTGCCATCACACATGGTGTTCTGGACCCGGCACGGGGAATTACCGCTGGCTCGCTTGCCTGGGTTTATCGACGGGGCCTCTGTGGATAAACAGGCTGTGGATAAACTGACATTGCCCAAGAGTATCGGCGAGTTGCCTGCGTTGTGGACCGATGCGCGTGTGCCCATCTGCCTGAGTCAGGTCAGTGCTGAAGGCTGGAGCATCGGCTGGCGCTGGCATCCGTCGCAACAGTTCTGCCTGCAACGCATGCTGCAATGGCTGGAAAGCCTCATTTGGCGGAGGGCGAAGATGGTTATCCACAGCGAAGGAGGCTGGTATTCAGCCAACGTGCTTGATGGTGCGCCGATTGCCTGGCAAGTCAGCGAGTGGCGACAGGATTCACGGCTGGAATTGATTTTTTCTGCGCCGCAGGATGTGGATAAGTTGCAGGTGCAGATGGCGAGCTGCCTGATTTGACGGGCTGCTTGCTCCCGTGCCCAGCTACTGCTTCCACTTCTGATGCGATTGGCGCCACTCACTCATTTGAATTATTTCCGCGCTGGGTGGCGGTGTTTTGATTTCGAATGGATAGGGTGCCAGTTCGATTTGCGCCGTGTGGGCGCCGAACATCGTTATGGTGCCGGGGTGGCGTTGTTCGCCGGTCACGGTGAATTCGAACGCGTAGACGCGGGCCAGCCGCTTGCGGCCTTGCGCGTCGCGGGCAAAGGTCAGGCGGCGCAGGGCGACGGCGTCGTCCAGAAGCTGGAGTTCGAGGCGTGCGCAATGCTGTTTCACGCGTGCCAGCGCTTTTTCGCGCAAACCGTGGGCGTGCCACCACCAGGCCGCAGCGGTTGCGAACAGCATCAGCACGAAGATATTTCCCAGGGTCAGCATGGCAGGGTGCTCCAACAAAGGAGCGACCAGCTTAACTGCCCGGAGTGATTTACAGCCATACTGCGCAACTTATATTTCTCATTACTGCATTTGCATCGTGTTCAGGATTCCACACCCATGAAACGTACGCCCCACTTGCTCGCCATTCAGTCCCATGTGGTGTTCGGCCACGCCGGCAATAGCGCAGCGGTGTTCCCGATGCAGCGTATCGGGGTCAATGTCTGGCCGCTCAACACGGTTCAGTTCTCCAATCACACGCAATACAAGCAGTGGACGGGCGAAGTGCTTGCCCCGCAGCAGATCCCCGCGCTGATCGACGGCATTGCTGCGATTGGCGAGCTGGGCAACTGCGATGCCGTGCTGTCCGGGTATCTGGGCAGTGCGGCGCAGGGCCGGGCGATCCTGACGGGCGTGGCGCGCATCAAGGCCGCCAACCCCAAGGCGCTGTACCTGTGTGACCCGGTGATGGGCCATCCTGAAAAAGGCTGCATCGTCGCCCCGGAAGTCGGCGACTTCCTGCTGGAAGAAGCCGCCGCAATGGCGGACTTCATGTGCCCTAACCAATTGGAACTGGACAGCTTCTCGGGTCGTAAGCCCGAATCACTGCTCGATTGTCTGGCGATGGCGCGTGCGCTGTTGGCGCGCGGTCCCAAAGCCGTGGTGGTCAAACACCTTGATTACCCGGGCAAGGCCGCCGATGGTTTTGAAATGTTGCTGGTGACTGCCGACGCAAGCTGGCACCTGCGCCGTCCGCTGCTGGCCTTTCCCCGCCAGCCGGTCGGTGTGGGCGACCTGACGTCCGGGTTGTTTCTGGCGCGGGTTCTGTTGGGCGACGATCTGGTCGCCGCATTCGAATTCACCGCAGCGGCGGTCCACGAAGTACTCCTGGAAACCCAGGTCTGCGGCAGCTACGAGCTGGAACTGGTCCGCGCCCAGGACCGCATCGCACATCCACGTGTGAAGTTCGAAGCGGTGCGGTTGTAACCTTTGGGCACGTCCACTGGCTCAGGCACTGCTGCCTGAGCCAGCTGCTTACAGCACCTCTTCCTTGATGTCCTGATAACGCTTTTCCAGTTCCTGACGAATCTGGCGGCGTTGCTGCGCCTGGATATAACGACGCTTCGCATCGGCAGACTCCGGTTCCAGAGGCGGCACGCTGGCGGGTTTGCGGTTGTCATCCACGGCGACCATGGTGAAGAAGCAACTGTTGGAGTGGCGTACCGAGCGCTCGCGGATATTTTCGGTCACCACCTTGATGCCGACCTCCATCGACGTGTTGCCGGTGTAATTGACCGATGCCAGAAAGGTCACCAGTTCGCCGACATGCACCGGCTCACGGAAAATAACCTGATCCACTGACAGGGTCACCACGTAGCGCCCGGCATAGCGGCTGGCGCACGCGTAGGCGACTTCATCGAGGTACTTGAGCAACGTACCGCCGTGCACATTGCCAGAGAAGTTGGCCATGTCCGGGGTCATCAATACAGTCATCGACAGCTGGGCGTTTCCGGGTTCCATAGCGTACTCACACGGTCAAGGTGTTCAAAGGGCGCCTATGCTGGCGCTTGGAGGGGCTTGCGACAGTTATCGGGACGCTGGAAGGCAGGCGGCCGTCACGCTGAATAACTATCTGTTTCCATATATTGCACCGGCTTTATGTCGAAGGGGGCAGTGATAACCTGCAAAAACCCGTGGATCGGGTTTTTTCCTGCGTTTTAATCGGATTTTGATGACGAACTGAATGGCTGATACCTCAAACGGTACGGCGATATCGGTTCAGGGCGTCATCTTCACAAGGAGCTTTGCCGCCATGCATGCCATCAATTTCATTCAGGATCTGGCAGTGATCATGTTGGTGGCCGGTGTGGTGACCATTCTGTTTCATCGCCTCAGGCAGCCGGTGGTTCTGGGCTATATCGTCGCGGGTTTCATTATCGGCCCACACACGCCGCCGTTCAGCCTGATCCACGACGAAGACACCATCAAAACCCTGGCAGAACTCGGGGTCATCTTCCTGATGTTCTGTCTGGGGCTGGAATTCAGTCTGCGCAAGCTGTTCAAGGTCGGGGCGACGGCGTTCATAGCGGCTTTTCTCGAAATCGCCCTGATGATCTGGATCGGCTATGAGATCGGTCAGTTCTTTGGCTGGAAAACCATGGATTCGCTTTTCCTGGGCGCGATTCTGGCGATTTCCTCGACCACCATCATCGTCAAGGCGCTCAATGACCTGAAGATGAAAAACCAGCACTTCGCGCAGTTGATCTTCGGCGTGCTGATTGTCGAAGACATCCTCGGCATCGGCATTATCGCGCTGCTGTCGGGCATTGCGGTCAGTGGCTCGGTCAGTTCGGGCGAAGTGTTTTCCACGGTCGGCAAGTTGTCGCTGTTCATGATAGTGGCGCTGGTGATCGGGATTCTGCTGGTCCCCCGGTTGCTGTCCTATGTCGCCCGCTTTGAAAGCAACGAGATGCTGCTGATCACCGTATTGGGCCTCTGTTTCGGCTTCTGCCTGCTGGTGGTCAAGCTGGAATACAGCATGGTACTGGGCGCGTTTCTGATCGGCGCGATCATGGCCGAGTCGCGTGAGCTGCTGAAGATCGAGCGCTTGATCGAGCCGATCCGGGACATGTTCAGCGCGATCTTCTTCGTCGCCATCGGCCTGATGATCGACCCGAAAATCCTGCTGGAATATGCCTGGCCTATCGCGGTCATCACCGTTGCAGTGGTGCTGGGCAAGATGTTGTCCTGTGGCCTCGGCGCATTCATCGCTGGCAATGATGGCCGCACTTCACTGCGCGTGGGCATGGGGCTGTCACAGATTGGCGAATTTTCTTTCATCATTGCGGCGCTCGGCATGACGCTACAGGTCACCAGCGACTTTCTGTATCCAGTAGCCGTTGCCGTCTCGGCCATCACCACGTTGATGACACCCTATCTGATTCGCGGTGCCGATCCGTTGTCGCTCAAGCTGGCGGCAATCATGCCCCGGCGAGTGGCGAGGGTGTTCGGCATGTATGGCGAATGGCTGCGCGGCATTCAGCCGCAGGGGCAGAGCGCTGTGCTTGCCGGGATGATTCGGCGAATTCTGTTGCAGGTGGGCGTCAATCTCGCGCTGGTGATGGCGATCTTTTTCAGCGGCGGCTACTTCGCTGAACATCTTGGCGGGTACATGAATGAGTGGGTGACCGATATCAGCCATCAGAAGGCCTGGATCTGTGGTGCTGCGCTGCTGCTGTCACTGCCGTTTCTGATTGCGGCGTATCGCAAGCTCAAGGCGCTGTCGATGCTGTTGGCGGAGATGGGTGTCAAACCCGAGATGGCCGGCCGCCACACCGTGCGCGTGCGCAAGGTGGTCGCGGAGGTGATTCCGCTGTTGTCGCTGGCGGTGATCTTCGTGATGCTGGCGGCGCTGTCGGCGAGCATTCTGCCAGCCAGTGAATTGTTGCTGGTGGTTGCGCTGGTGGCTGCTCTGGTCGCCGCATTGCTGTGGCGCTGGCTGATCCGCGTGCATACGCGGATGCAGATTGCGCTGCTGGAGACCTTGGGTAACAACCCGGAATCATCCGGGCATTGAGCCCGGCGATCTGTTTGCAGCCGTTACCTTCAGTCCATGCAGCAGGGGTGTCTCAGCTTTCCAGCCAGACATCCCGAGCCCAATGCCAGACCGACTCCCAGCTGTCTTCGGTGACCAGCTCTTCCTCGGCAGACCACAGCAGCACGGTTCCGTCTTCTTCGACGCAGTAATAATCGTCACCGTCCTGACAGATCGGAATCAGCTCGCGCGGCACGCCCAGATCCCAGGCGGTAGCGCAGACTTCCGGCAGGTAGGTATGCGACTGCGGGTCAGTCACTGTGACGGGCTCAAGGCTGCCATACACCACATCGCTGACCGTCAGGAGAAACTCCTTGAAGACGAACGGAATATTGATGAACAGCTGTTCCTCGATCTCGACCAGCAGGTCTTCGTCAGGCAGTTCAAGCGGAACCGGGACCGGCTCGTTTGCTTCACGCAGTTGTTCAATGACTTCTTCCACGACACAGCTCCTCTCACTTGATGGCGCGGGTTATACAGTAGCGTAAAGCCTTTCTCAAAATAACTATCCGAACGGATAAACAAAAACCCCGGACATGTCCGGGGTTCTGAACGCGAGAACGGAATCTGGTTCAACCGTTCTGGCGAATTCCTGCCACCAGCCATGGCTGGTTTTCACCTTGTGGTCGTTCCATGTTCCAGCTTTCGCTGAACACTTCGCCCTGATCAAAGCGCGATGTCTTGGAAACGCCGGAGAAGGTCAGGGTCGCGATGGTCTTGTCTGCACGGTCATCGACGCCGTCCAGCTGCACGCTGAGGTTGTCGATGAAGGTCGACTGAAAGCCGTCGCCCAGATCCGCACGTTCCTTTTTCAGGAATTGCAGCATCTGCGGGGTGACGAATTCGGCGATCTTGTCCATTTCGTTGGCGTCCCAGTGCTGCTGCAGCGCCTGAAAGTGGCCGCGAGCAGCTTCCAGGAAGCGCTCCTGATTGAACCAGGCCGGGGCGTTGATCACTGGCGCAGTGGAAGCAGGCGACGAACTGCCGAAAATCGGGTTCTGCCCAGGCTGACTGGCTTCACGCTGATACGGCGCGCCGGCAGGGGCCATTTTCGGCTGTTGCTGCTGACGACGACGCGCGATGAAGCGGAAGATCAGGAAGGCGATGAGGCCCACGATCAGGATGTCGAACAGTTGCAGGCCGTTGAAGCCATCCCCCATGAACATCGACGCGAGCAGGCCACCGGCAGCGATACCGGCCAACGGGCCCAGCCAGCGCGAGGCGCCGCTTGCCGCAGGGGCAGGGCGGCCAGCAGCGCCAGGTGTGGCTGCCGGCGTGGAAGGTGCGGTCTGGCGCGCCTGATGCGTAGGCGCCGAGCCCATGCTCTTGCCGCCACCGAAGCGCGCGGCATTCACATCCAGGCTCATGGTGAGCCCGATGCACAGCGCCATCGCGATGCTTAGAAAACGTTGCATAAGGGTATTCCCGTTTGGTGATTGCACACGCGTCATGTTGCACAGCAGACAGCAACATGACTAGCGCGTTAGTGTTTCGGACTTTTACACAAGCAGCGTAGGACTTTTCAGCACGCTTCGTAAGTCTTGCGATTAATTGCACGCTAAAAGGTTATACACAAGTCTTCTATCGTGCCAATGCTCCGCGTTGGCATACAGTTCGTGACGCTCTGCGTCACACATTGGAGCGTTGACGCCGAATTCAGGCCGTACGAGGTGCAGGCACCATTAAAGCCCGAGCTTCGGTTACACGCACTGTCTCGCCAGACTGAAGATTTGTGACGCGGAACGTCACCCAATGCATGCCAACGCGGAGCATTGGCACGATAGTCAAAGCGGCCTAATGTATGACGCGGAGCGTGGGAACGAGAGCTCGCTGAGCCCCGTTCCCCAAACCCTGAATCCTACAACGCCACCAGCTTCGCATACCCCATCATCAGCCACTTGCTGCCATCGGCGAAGTTGACCTGCACGCGTGCCTGGGCGCCAGCGCCTTCGAAGTTGAGGATCACGCCTTCGCCAAACACCGCATGCTGCACGCGCTGGCCCATGGTGAACTCGGTGTCCGGGATGCCGGTGCCGTTGAACAGGCTGCTGCTGTTGAATTTCGGTGTACCGCCGAACGGGCGGCTGACGCTGTTGGACAGCCGTACTTCCTGAATCAGCGCAGGCGGGATCTCGCGCACGAAACGCGAGACCTTGTTATAGGTTTCGCTGCCATACAGACGACGCGTCTCCGCGTAGGTCATCACCAGTTGCGTCATGGCGCGGGTGATGCCGACATAAGCCAGACGCCGTTCCTCTTCCAGGCGGCCCGGTTCTTCCAGGCTCATCTTGTGCGGGAACAGTCCTTCTTCCATCCCAACCAGAAACACATGCGGGAACTCCAGGCCCTTGGCGCTGTGCAAGGTCATCAGCTGGATGCTTTCCTCATGCTCCTGCGCCTGAGTGTCGCCAGCCTCCAGTGAGGCGTGGCCGAGGAACGCCGCCAGTGGTGTCAGCTCTTCGTCACTCTCATGGTTCTCGAAGGCGCGTGCGGCGCTGACCAGCTCCTCAAGGTTTTCTACCCGGGCCTGGCCTTTCTCGCCTTTTTCCTGTTCGTGATACGTGATGAGCCCGGACTGCTCGATAACTGTCTGGGTCATCAGGTGCAGCGGCATTTCCATGACCTTCGCCGACAGGTTCTCGATCAGCTCGATGAACCCGCCCAAAGCCGTGGCGGCGCGACCGGTCAGGCCTTTATTGGCGACCAGCAGACGCATGGCTTCCCACATCGAGACGTCGGCATGACGCGCATGCTCGCGAATCGCTTCAACGGTCTTTTCACCGATGCCGCGTGCCGGAACGTTGATGACCCGCTCCAGTGCCGCATCGTTGCCACGGCCTTCCAGCAGGCGCATGTACGCCATGGCGTTCTTGATTTCGGCGCGTTCGAAGAATCGTTGCCCGCCATAGATGCGATACGGGATGCGTTCGCGCAGCAGGGCTTCTTCCAGCACTCGCGACTGGGCGTTGGAGCGGTACAGAATGGCAATGTCGTTGCGCGATATACCAGTTTTCAGCGCGCTTTCGATGGTCTCGACCACGTAGCGTGCTTCGTCGTGTTCGTTGAAGGCGGCGTACAGATTGATCAGCTCGCCGTCACCGACATCGGTCCACAATTCCTTGCCGAGACGCCCGCTGTTGTTGACGATCAAGGCGTTGGCGGCCTTGAGGATGCTCGCCGTGGAGCGGTAATTCTGCTCCAGGCGGATCACTTCGGTGTCCGGGAAGTCGGAAGAGTACTGGTGAATGTTCTCGATCTTCGCGCCACGCCAGCCATAGATGGACTGATCGTCGTCGCCGACCACCATCAGGCTGTCGCCGCCCTGAGCCAGCAGACGCAACCAGGCGTACTGCACGGCGTTGGTGTCCTGGAACTCGTCGACCAGTACATGACGGAAGCGGCGCTGATAATGCGCGAGCAGGCCCGGGTTATCGCGCCATAGGTCCAGTGCGCGCAGCAACAGCTCGGAGAAGTCGATGACGCCTGCCCGCTGGCAAGCGACCTCGTAGGCTTCGTAAACGCTTTTCATGGTGGTCAGGAACAGATCGCCGCTGGCCTGAATATGTTTCGGGCGCAGGCCTTCGTCTTTCTGACCATTGATGAACCACTGGGCCTGACGTGCAGGCCAGCGCTGTTCGTCCAGCCCCAGTTCGCGCATCACGCGCTTGACCAGACGCTGCTGGTCATCGCTGTCGAGAATCTGGAAGGTCTGCACCAGCCCGGCTTCCTGCCAGTGCGCACGCAGCAGGCGGTGCGCCAGACCGTGGAAGGTGCCCACCCACATGCCGGCCGGGCTGATGCCCATCAGCTGTTCGATACGGTGGCGCATCTCTGCAGCCGCCTTGTTGGTGAAAGTCACCGACAGAACCGAATGCGGGGAGGCTTGCTCGACCTGCATCAGCCAGGCGATGCGATGCACCAGCACACGGGTTTTACCGGAGCCAGCACCGGCCAGAACCAACTGACGACCCAGTGAGGCCGCTACGGCCTGACGCTGGGCATCGTTTAGGGAATTCAGAAGAAGAGAGAGATCATCGCGCATCGGCGCATTCTAGGGTGCTGCGCGATGACGGGCAAACCATGCTTTGCGTCGGGCATTAAAAAACCGCAGCGGCGGGACGACCGGTCGTCACCTGTTGCGTGGTTAGCACGGACTGCGTCTACTTTTACTGACTGAGCCTGCGGCAGCTGTCGCGATAAAGGACCTGATGTAGGATTATTCCCACGGAAATGTCGTGAATCCTCATGAGAGAGCCGGTATGCAGCCTTCCAGCGTCGTTTAACTGGGCGCTTCGCGGGTCATGTAGTATAACTACAAAAAAGTGACAGCCCTGTCCCTCTAATCTTTGTTGAGTCCGCCCCTTGAATCTGCTGCAACACATCGCCCAGTCACGTCACCTGTTGCGCAAATCGGAGCTCAAGGTAGCCGACCATGTGCTGCTGGACCCTGCGGCAGTGATGCACAGTTCCATGGCTGATCTGGCCCACAGTGTCGGGATCAGCGAGCCGACCATCGTGCGCTTCTGTCGCGCCATCGGTTGTAGCGGGTTTCAGGACCTCAAGCTCAAGCTGGCCCAGAGCCTGGCGGCAGGTGCCAGTTTCGGGCAGTTCGCGATTCACGAGGATGATTCGGTCGCTGACTACAGCCTGAAGATTTTCGACACGACCCTGCACACGCTGATGGAAGTGCGCGAGAACCTTGATCCTCACGCCTTGCAGCTGGCGGTCACGGCCATGGCGGGGGCCAATCGGGTCGAGTTCTACGGGTTCGGTGCGTCCGGCGCGGTGGCTGCCGACGCGCAACACAAGTTCTTTCGCCTGTTGTTGACGGCTGCGGCGTATTCCGACCCGCACATGCAGGCCATGTCGGCGGTCACGCTCAAGCCGACGGATGTGGCGGTATGCATTTCCCAGTCAGGGCGCTCCAAGGACTTGCTGATCACCGCCAATCTGGTCCGTGAGAGCGGAGCCACGCTGATCACGCTGTGCCCGAGCCAGACGCCGCTGGCCGAACTGTCTTCGGTCAACCTGGCCATCGACGTGCATGAAGACACCGAAATCTACACACCGCTGACCTCGCGCATCGCGCATCTGGTGGTCATTGATGTGCTGGCAATGGGCGTCGCCATGGCGCGCGGGCCGAGCCTGGTCAATCACCTCAAGAGCGTCAAGCGCAGTCTGCGCGGCTTGCGCCTGTCGCCAAAGTCGATCAAGACCCACGAAGACTGAGTCGGTTTCGTTACATCAAATTTCATCGATCTGTCATGTGCGTGCCGTCTGACTGTCACCGCTACGCTCCATTCTGGTGCTCCCACAAAACGTATTGGGAGACAGGACATGGCTCGGCATTACGATGATTTACCCAACAGCACCGTGAAAACCCGCCGTCAGCAGGAAGATCAGCGTCGCATGGAGTTTCGTCGGGCAATCGAGAGCTACAGCGAAGCGCGTCAGCTCAACCAAGAGCTCTGCGATTACATGGACGGTGTGAAAAACGCTGTCTGGCAGACTGTCACACCGCCCGCAGTCGACCGTCGAAACGCTCGACAAGCTGGCTGATCTGCGCACGTTCGCTGCGGATGAAGGCAAAAAACGCATGCGCCACCGGTGACAGGCGTTTATCCCTGGCCTGCACCACGCACCAGCTTCGGTATAACGGCAACTCCGCCACAGGCAGCTCGATGAGCGTCCCTGTGGCGAGTTCCTGACAGACCGCATGCCGCGTCAGCATCGCCAGGCCCAGCCCGGCGACTACGCATTCACGCTGCGCCTCGCTTGAGGACACCTCTTGGGTCTGAGTGAAGTGCACGCGCTTTTCCTTGAAATATTCCTCACACGCCAGACGCGTGCCTGAACCCGGCTCGCGCGTCAGCAGCGGCCACGGCTCCAGATCTTTCAGGCTCAATGTTTCGCGGCTGCTCAGCGGATGATCCGCTGGCGCTACGGCGACAATCGGGTTGTTGAGGAACGGCAGAAACTCCAGGCCCATGTGTTGCGGCACGGCCGACATCACCACCAGATCGTCACGGTTATCCGACAATCGTTTGATGATCTGCGCACGATTGACCACCATCAAACTCAGGCTGACGTCCGGATATTGGCGTTTGAACGCGGCAAACAGGTGCGGGATGAAGTATTTGCAGCTCGACTCGACCGCCAGTTTCAATTGCCCTTGCAGCGAACCCTGCATGTCCGAGAGCTGCATATCCAGGCTCTCCAGGCGCCCGAAAATATCCCGGCTGGCGGATTGCAGCGCTTCAGCCGCTTGCGTCAGGTACAGCTTTTTCCCGACGTACTCAAACAATGGCTGACCGATCAACTCTTCAAGCTGACGTATCTGCAGGCTGACTGCGGGCTGGGTCAGCGACATTTCTTCTGCTGCGCGGCTGTATGAGCGCAGGTCACACACCTCGTTGAATATGCGCAACTGGCGCAATGTCATGCGCATCAATGACTTACGCATCTATAAAGCCTTTTTTCGGTTGGCTGATCAATAACTATAAGGTTTTACTTATGCATCACCCAACTTTTACTCATTTTTGTTAATCCTTGATCCAGCATAGGGTGTGCCTGCGACATTGAGTCACATGCCGGGTTACAAAAAAGCGCGAATACAACGCTTACCTGGATGTGCTGACCGGTTGGGTCTTTAGGGGCGAGGAATCACCAGTGATAAAAAAAATTCTGATCGCCAACCGTGGAGAGATCGCCGTCCGCATCGTGCGAGCCTGTGCAGAAATGGGCATTCGCTCGGTAGCGATCTTTTCCGACGCAGACCGTCACGCGTTACACGTAAAACGTGCTGATGAGGCCTACAGCATTGGCGCCGACCCGCTCGCTGGTTACCTGGACCCGCGCAAGCTGGTGAATCTGGCGGTGGAAACCGGTTGCGATGCGCTGCATCCCGGTTACGGTTTCCTCTCGGAAAACGCCGAGCTGGCTGATATCTGCGCCGAGCGTGGGATTAAATTCATCGGCCCGTCGGCAGAAGTGATTCGCCGCATGGGCGACAAGACCGAAGCGCGGCGCAGCATGATCAAGGCCGGCGTGCCGGTGACGCCTGGCACTGAAGGCAATGTGGCGGACATCGATGAGGCGCTGCTCGAAGGCGAGCGCATCGGTTATCCAGTGATGCTCAAGGCCACTTCCGGTGGCGGTGGGCGTGGTATTAGGCGTTGCAACAGTCGTGAAGAGTTGGAGCAGGCCTTTCCCCGGGTCATTTCCGAGGCGACCAAGGCCTTCGGCTCGGCGGAAGTCTTTCTCGAAAAGTGCATCGTCAACCCCAAGCACATCGAAGCACAGATCCTCGGCGACAGCTTTGGTAACGTGGTGCACCTGTTCGAGCGCGACTGTTCGATCCAGCGCCGTAACCAGAAGCTGATCGAGATCGCGCCCAGCCCGCAACTGACGCCCGAGCAGCGCGCTTACATCGGTGATCTGTCGGTGCGTGCTGCCAAGGCCGTTGGCTACGAGAACGCCGGCACTGTGGAGTTTCTGCTCGCCGAGGGCGAGGTGTACTTCATGGAAATGAACACCCGAGTGCAGGTCGAGCACACCATCACTGAAGAAATCACCGGCATCGACATTGTTCGTGAACAGATCCGCATCGCGTCGGGCCTGCCGTTATCGGTCAAGCAGGAAGACATCATCCATCGTGGTTTTGCCCTGCAATTTCGCATCAACGCGGAAGACCCGAAGAACAATTTCCTGCCCAGCTTCGGCAAGATCACCCGTTATTACGCACCCGGCGGACCTGGCGTGCGTACCGACACGGCGATTTACACCGGCTACACCATACCGCCGTACTACGACTCGATGTGCCTGAAGCTGATCGTCTGGGCGCTGAGCTGGGAAGAGGCGATGGATCGCGGCCTGCGTGCGCTGGATGACATGCGTCTGCAAGGAGTGAAGACCACTGCGGCCTATTACCAGGAAATCCTGCGCAATCCGGAATTCCGCAGCGGTGAGTTCAACACCAGCTTTGTCGAAAGCCACCCCGAGCTCACCAATTACTCGATCAAACGCAAACCCGAAGAGCTGGCCCTGGCCATCGCTGCCGCCATCGCCGCCCATGCCGGTCTGTAAGGAATATTGAGATGTCCAAAAAGATCTTCGTAACCGACACCATCCTGCGTGACGCTCACCAATCGTTGCTGGCGACCCGCATGCGCACTGAAGACATGCTGCCGATCTGCGACAAGCTCGACAAAGTGGGTTACTGGTCGCTGGAAATGTGGGGCGGCGCCACGTTCGACGCGTGCGTGCGGTTTCTCAAGGAGGACCCTTGGGAGCGTCTGCGCCAGCTGCGTGCGGCGTTGCCCAATACCCGTTTGCAGATGCTGCTGCGCGGTCAGAACCTGCTGGGCTATCGGCATTACAGTGATGATGTAGTCAGGGCGTTTGTGGCCAAGGCTGCGGTCAACGGCATCGATGTGTTCCGGATTTTCGATGCCATGAACGATGTGCGTAACCTGCGCGTCGCCATCGAAGCGGTGAAGGCTGCGGGCAAACATGCACAGGGCACCATCGCGTACACCACCAGCCCGGTTCACACCATCGAAGCATTCGTCGCGCAGGCGCGGCAGATGGAGGCCATGGGTTGCGACTCGGTGGCGATCAAGGACATGGCCGGCCTGCTGACGCCTTATGCCACGGGTGAACTGGTCAAGGCGCTGAAAGCCGAGCAGTCGTTGCCGGTGTTCATACACTCGCATGACACGGCGGGTCTGGCTGCGATGTGTCAGCTCAAGGCGATTGAAAACGGTGCTGACCATATCGACACGGCGATTTCCAGCTTCGCCTGGGGCACCAGCCATCCGGGCACCGAGTCGATGGTTGCGGCGCTCAAGGGCAGTGAATTCGACACCGGACTGGACCTGGAACTGTTGCAGGAAATCGGTCTGTATTTCTACGCGGTGCGTAAGAAATATCATCAGTTCGAAAGCGAATTTACCGCGGTGGATACCCGCGTGCAGGTCAATCAGGTTCCTGGCGGGATGATCTCCAACCTCGCTAACCAGCTCAAGG
Organism: Pseudomonas syringae CC1557; assembly: GCF_000452705.1. NCBI lineage: Bacteria > Pseudomonadati > Pseudomonadota > Gammaproteobacteria > Pseudomonadales > Pseudomonadaceae > Pseudomonas > Pseudomonas syringae. Next base: position 5,688,065 of record NZ_CP007014.1, on the reverse strand, counting down.
AACAGGGCGCGCTCAATCGCATGAGCGAAGTGCTGGAGGAAATCCCTCGCGTCCGCAAAGACCTCGGTTATCCACCTCTGGTAACGCCGACCTCGCAAATCGTGGGCACCCAGGCGTTCTTCAACGTGCTGGCGGGCGAGCGTTACAAGACCATCACCAACGAGGTGAAGCTTTATCTGCAAGGCGGCTATGGCAAGGCACCAGGGCAGGTCGATGAAAAGCTGCGGCGGCAGGCGATTGGCAACGAGGAACTGATCGATGTTCGTCCTGCTGACCTGCTTCGGCCGGAGATGACCAAGCTACGTGCCGACATCGGCGCATTGGCCAGATCCGAAGAAGACGTGCTGACGTTCGCCATGTTCCCGGACATTGGTCGCAAGTTTCTTGAAGAGCGCGCCGCCGGGACCCTGACGCCGGAAGTATTGCTGCCGATTCCTGAAGCCGGAAGCGTGGCCAGGGCGGGCGGCGAGGGTGTGCCGACCGAGTTTGTCATTGATGTGCATGGCGAGACCTACCGCGTAGACATCACCGGCGTGGGCGTCAAGGCCGAGGGCAAGCGCCACTTCTACCTGACCATCGACGGCATGCCGGAAGAAGTGGTGTTCGAACCGCTCAATGAGTTTGTCAGTGGCGGTGCCAGCAAGCGCAAGCAGGCCAGCGCACCGGGCCACGTCAGCACCACCATGCCGGGCAACATCGTCGATGTGCTGGTCAAGGAGGGCGATTTGGTCAAGGCCGGTCAGGCCATACTGATCACCGAAGCAATGAAAATGGAAACCGAAGTCCAGGCATCCGTTGCCGGGAAGGTCGTGGCCATTCATGTCGCCAAGGGCGACCGCGTCAATCCGGGCGAGATACTGGTCGAAATCGAAGGCTGATCCGACGCTTCGGATCATTCCACCGTTTACCTCAGGGAAGCACTCGTGGCTTCCCTTTTTTTATTCTGCAAGCGGGCAAGAATGCGGTTCTCGACGCTCTGCGCCGCAAAGAGGATGCGGAGCGTCCGGAACGGCATACCGACGCGGAGCGTCGCACGATAGTTGAGGTAGTTGAGATCGCTGCTCCTCATGCTCCAGCGGTGTGTCGCGCCGGGTGAGACGCGAATCACTGGCGGAACGTTTCAAGCCCTTTGATCTGCTGCCCGTCCGCAAAGTTATCCACAGCCAGCCAGCGTTCAAATGCCTTTTGCAGCACAGGCCATTCACTGTCGAGCATCGAATACCACGCGGTGTCCCTGCTCTGACCTTTGACCACCATGTGCTGGCGGAAGGTGCCTTCGTAGCTGAACCCGAACCGCTCGGCAGCGCGTTTCGAGCGGGCGTTGTTGGCGTTGCATTTCCACTCGAGGCGTCGATAGCCCAGCGCAAAGGCTTCCCGGGCCAGCAGGTATATGGCTTCTGTGCCTTTGGGCGTGCGTTGCATGGCCGCGCTGAAGGTCACGTGGCCAATCTCGATCCGGCCATGGGCTGCAACGATCGACATCAGGCTGATGACCCCCTCGGCTTTATCGCTCTGCTGATCGACGATCACGTAAAACCACGGATCGGAGGCCACCTGATGTCCGGTCAGCCAGGCATCAAACGCGCTACGCTCGATAAAAGGGCCATAAGGCAGATAATCCCAGAGCTTCGGATCTGCGTTCGGCCCCTGAAGCACGGCCCACAAATCTTCGGCGTGCCGCGCAGCATCAAGCTTTTCCAGGCGAATGAAGCGTCCTGTGAGTGTTCGGGTGGTGGGCAATGCGGCGGCTTGCCAGTCCAGCAATGTGTCGGACATGAATCATTTCCTGTTTCAGAGCGCTTTACGAAATTGGATAAGGCCAGGTCGCTCGGCAATTCGCTCGTACAACTGGATCGCCGTAGCATTGGTTTCATGCGTCAGCCAGTGCGCCTTGTCGCAGCCATCAGCCTTGGCGGTGGCGTAGACAAACTCGATCAACTGCCTGCCAATGCCGGTTCCGCGCTGTTCGGGGGCGACAATCAGGTCTTGCAGGTAACAAGCATTATTGATGCTCCAGTTGGAGCGATGATAGATGAAGTTCACCATGCCGACCGCCTTGCCATCCAGCCAGGCCAGTGCCGAGTGGGTCGGCTCGCTCGGGTCGAGAAAGCGTTGCCAGGTGACCTCGCTTACACCCACGGGCAGCTCGGTTTTGTAGAAACTAAGGTAGGCCTGCCATAGCGGCAGCCAGGCTTGATAATCGTCGGCAGTGACAGGGCGGATGTCGGCACGGGTCATGAAGCTCTCCCTTTAGCTCATCAAGCGAGCGATTCGCTGGTCGTTTGAATCTTCGCTGGCAGCGAGGCCATCGCGCACACCGGCGATGTCCCGAGCATCGCGGTTCTGGCTGAGCTTGCGTTTGCCTTGCAAGCGCTGCACGGGCAGGGCGAAGCCGACAATCGCGCCCAGCATTCTGGCGATGTAGTCCGCAGGTGCATCGTTGATGGACCACGGTTGAGCACGCCCGGACTCATGCTTGTCAGTCAACTCGCTCACCAGCAGGTGCAATCGTTCAGGGTCAGCAAAGCATTCAGCCTTGCCGTAAGCATGCACGGCCAGGTAATTCCAGGTGGGCACAACCTTGCCATGTTCTGCCTTGCTCGGGTAGTAAGCGGGGCTCACGTAAGCGTCGTCGCCGGGGAAAATCACCATGGCCTCGACACCGGCACTCAACTGCTGCACCTGCGGATTGGCCTTGGCCAAGTGTCCGTACAACGTGCCAGACGCGCCCTGATCCCGGCGCAACAGCAAGGGCAAGTGGGTTGCCTGCAGGCCGTTTTCACCGTGGGTAACCAGAATTGCCAGGCGTGTTTGATCGATTTGCTCGTGCAAGCGTGTGATGTCGTTGTCCTTGAATGCGGAAGGCGTGTACATGGCAATTTTCCTGAGTGAGTGAACGAATCCTAAGCACTCCATTGGTCTGTTGTAAGATCCATTTTTGACAGATTTCATAGGGCCAATCTGATGTCCACCGACCTCTCTGCGTTTCCGTCCACGCTTACGGGTATTGAACTGGACCCGCGCCTTGGGCTGAGCAAGCAGCTTTATCAGATTCTGCGGCAGCAGATTCTCGATGGACGTCTGGGCGGGGGGATTCGGTTGCCGGCCAGTCGTGATCTGGCGTGTTCATTGGCGATATCCCGCAACAGCGTGCTGCGTGCGTACGAGCAGTTGTATGCCGAAGGCTTCGTCGAGGGACGCATTGGCGATGGCACTTATGTCGTAGAGCTTTGCGAAACGAGCGCCGCGCCTCAGTCCGGTCCTGGCAAAAAACTATCCACCAAGTTACCCACAGCTTTGCGCACAGGCTTATGCACAGGTTTGTCCACAGTTACGGCAGAAATACCCTTAAATCCGTGCAGTGAAGTTATCCACAACCCAGCGCTGGAACGCATCGAGCAGCACCATTTGCAGGCACCCCCAAGTGGCGCGCCCAGGGCCTTTCGGGTGGGCGTTCCGGCATTTGATCTTTTCCCCTTCGCCTTGTGGGGCAAGCTGTACGCGGCATTCTGGCGCAAGCCCGACCTTGGCCAACTGGGCTACGGTTCGGCATCGGGGGAGTGGCGATTGCGCGAGTTGATTGCGGTCTATCTTCGCTCATCACGGGGACTGCACTGTACCGCTGAGCAAATTGTGATCACCAATGGCGCACAGCATGCAATAAGCCTTTGTGCACAGTTGCTGTTGACGCCGGGAGAAGGCGTTGCAATCGAAAATCCCGGTTATCGAGCCGCCGGGCATGCGTTCGCGATGGCAGGTGGCCGATTGCAGGGGATTGCGGTAGACGACGAGGGGATGCGCTGTGTCGATCTGCAGCAGGCCGATTGCACACTCGCTTACGTCACACCTTCGCATCAGTACCCTACCGGGGTGGTGATGAGCCTGGCGCGGCGTCTGGAATTGCTGGCTTGGGCGAGAAAGAATCAAGGCTGGATAATCGAAGACGATTACGACGGCGAGTACCGCTACAGCGGCTCGCCGCTGGCACCGTTGGCTGCACTCGATCAGGACGGTCGGGTGATTTACATCGGTACGTTCGGCAAGATTGCTTTCCCTGCATTGCGCCTCGGCTATCTGGTGCTGCCCAAAGGCCTGGTGCAGCCGTTCAGCCAACGCAAGGCGGTCGATATCCGCCATACGGAAATCGGCGTGCAGGCGGTCATGGCGCAGTTCATCGCTCAGGGGCATTTTCAGCGACATATCAGGCGTATGCGGCGTGCAGCTCAGAGTCGACGCAACGCTCTGTTCGCTGGCTGGCCTGACGATATTGCGGGGTGTGCGGCGATGCCCAAGGGCGTCGCAGGGCTGCATGTGGTGGTCAAGGTCGACAGTCTGGCGCGCGAGCAAGTGCTGATCGAGCAGGCCAGAAGCGTCGGCGTCGAAATGAACGCCCTGAGTGAATACTGGCTGCCCGAATCCAGTGAGCCTGTGGATAACCGAGCCGGGCTGGTGCTGGGTTTTGCCGCCGTACCGGAGTCTGCGATTGCAGATGCGCTGAACAGGCTGCGTGAAGCCTGGTCGGAGTAGTCGCCTGGCGCGCGTATAATCGTCGTTTTTGCTACCTGTCTTCGAGATACCTATGAATAACTCTCTGTCTGTAACACCCGGACGCAAGTTCGGCGCGCCGCTGGCTGCGCTGTTTCTGCTGTTGATGGGCGCGCAGTTTCTGCTGCTCAGCGTCGGCACTCGTCAGGTGCTGCTGTGGATCGTCGGTGCTGCGCTGGGCGTGACGCTGTACCACGCAGCGTTTGGCTTCACCTCCGCATGGCGGGTGTTCATCCGTGAACGGCGCGGCGCGGGTCTACGTGCGCAAATGGTTATGCTGGCGGTGGCGGTCGTGCTGTTTTTCCCTGCACTGGGCGCTGGCACGCTGTTTGGTCAGCCGGTTACCGGGCTAGTCGCACCAGTCGGCGTTTCGGTAATTGTAGGTGCATTTATTTTCGGCATCGGCATGCAACTGGGCGGTGGCTGTGCGTCGGGTACCTTGTTCACCGCCGGTGGCGGTAATGCACGGATGCTGGTCACGTTGCTGTTCTTCATCCTCGGTTCACTGATCGCCACGCACCATGTCGACTGGTGGTTCGCCCTGCCTGCGTTTGCGCCTGTTTCAGTGGTCAAGACCTTCGGCGTGCTGCCTGCGCTGATCGTGAATCTGGCGGTGTTTGCCTTGATCGCGTGGGTTACCGTGAAGCTGGAAAAGCGCCGTCATGGGCAGCTTGAAGCGCCAGTGACCACCGAGCATCGCGGCCTGCGTCGGGTGCTGCGCGGGCCGTGGGTTCTGGTCTGGGGCGCGGTGGCGCTGGCGGTGTTGAATTATGCCACGCTGGCGCTGGCTGGCCGTCCATGGGGCATCACCTCGGCGTTTGCCTTGTGGGGCGCCAAGGCGGCCAGCGGTTTGGGGGTCGACGTCGGCAGTTGGGTGTTCTGGCAGAGTGCCGCGAATGCCAAAGCCCTGGCAGCGCCGGTTTGGCAAGACATTACCAGCGTGATGGATATCGGCATCATGCTCGGTGCCTTGCTGGCGGCAGGATTGGCCGGGCGCTTTGCGCCGAGTCTGGATATTCCCACGCGCTCGCTGGTGGCTGCGGTTATCGGTGGTCTGCTGTTGGGCTACGGCTCGCGTCTGGCCTACGGCTGCAACATCGGCGCGTACTTCAGCGGGATCGCTTCCGGCAGCCTGCACGGCTGGCTGTGGCTGGTTGCGGCCTATGCCGGTAACGTGGTGGGTGTCAGGTTTCGCCCGATATTCTTTACCGGTGAGCGCCCGCAAGTCGGATTGACTGCCTGCTGAATACGTTAAAGACCCCGAGATAAAGCGGGCCGTTTGCGAACCATCTGCTGGATTGGCATTCAAAGGCCATGCAGTAGCGGTCCGAATGCGCGCTCGCTTATTTCTCGATGGGGTAGTCCTTTGCAGCAAACGATCATTTCGAAAGTCCGTTTTCTCGGCAAGACGATTGGTTACGTAGGTTGGTCGCTCTTCTGGCTGCTGATCTGGGACGTGATCGTGACCGTCGATTTCATGCTGTTTCTTGATCGAAAGATCAACCTGCCATCATTACCCTTGACCCTGCTCGGTTCTGCGTTGGTGGTGCTGACCAGCTTTCGTAATTCCAGCGCCTACAACCGCTGGTGGGAGGCGCGGACGCTGTGGGGTGCGATGGTTAACAGTTCACGCAGTTTTGCTCGTCAGGTGCTGACCCTGGTCGAGGATGATGACGGTATCAACCCGGTCAAGGCGACTTTGTTGCGTCGTCACGTGGCCTATGTGAAATGTCTGTCTGCGCATTTGAAGGGTGATGAATGCGGCGACGATATTCAGAGGCTGATCCCTCGCGAAGAGTTTGAGCGCCGCCACGATACCAACAACTTTCCCAACGACCTGCTCAACACCTCGGCTGCGCTGTTGGCCAAGGAATACCAGGCGGGACGTCTGGACAGCATCCGTCTGGCGCGTCTGGAGTCGACCATGGTGGACATCTCCAATTGCCAGGGCGGCATGGAGCGGATCGCCAACACGCCTTTGCCTTATCCGTATGTGGCCTTCCCGAGGCTGTTCATCACGCTGTTCTGCCTGATCGTGCCGATCGGTCTGGTGGAAACACTTGGCTGGTTCACGCCACTGGCCTCCACGGTGGTGGGCTTCATGCTGTTGGCTATCGAAAAGATCGGCACCGACCTGCAAAGCCCGTTCCGTGCCAGTGAGCATGTGATTCAGATGAATGCGTTGTGCCAAAACATCGAGCGCAATCTGGATTCGATGCTCAGGGGCGCACAGGAAGAAAGCAAGGCTTCGTAAGGAGGGTGAGGCGTTGCGCGTGTGCGGGACGCCTCGGATAGAGCAGAAGTGACAGCGGCTTAACGCAGCTCGCCACACAGGTCCAGTTCGACCAGCCGTCGGACTTCCTCAGTCGTCAGGTCGGCACCCAGCAGCGCATGCAATTTGCCGAGCGCTGCTTCGCGGGTCATGCCACCACCGGACAGCACGCCTGCACTGCGCAGGCGACTACCGGCTTCGTAGACATCCAGCTCGACGCCACCTTCATGGCATTGAGTGATAGCGACCACGCAAATCCCGCGCGCCCTGGCGTTTTCCAGGCTGGCGATAAATTGCGGGTCATCACTCGGGCCAGTACCGCTGCCGAAGCACTCCAGCACCAGTCCCTGAATACCGCTGTCGATCAGACCATCAAGCTGAGCCGCACCGATGCCTGGAAACAATGGCAATACAGCGACCTCTGCCAGGCTTTTAGGTTGACGGTAATTCAGCGAGTCGGGCAGCGATACGGCCGCATGACCACCTCGCGAACGTTGCAGTGGGGCAAAAGGCTGGCGCCCGAAGCTGCGGATTTTTGCGCAGCGCACGGGCGTCATCAGTTGACCGTGAAAATACAACTGGACCCCTGACGCCAGACCGGAGCCCAGCGCAAGCAGCGCCCCGTTGACGTTTTCCCAGGCATCGCTGTCTTGTACGCCTGCGGGCAACATCGAGCCGGTGAACACCACCGGGGCGCTGAACCCCAGCAACTGGAAACACATGGCAGCAGCGCTATAGGCGAGGGTGTCGGTGCCATGCAGCACCAGCACCGCGTCGCAGCCATCGACATCCACCGCCTCGATCACGGCGTCACGCAGGCGCAGCCAGTAGGCCGGCGTCATGTTGGCGCTGTCGATCAGCGGCGACATCTCGCGAAAGCGCCAGTCGGGCACCACCAGTTCCGGATGTCCTGCCAGTTGCCCGGCCATGCGCGCCTCGAAACCCGAGGCAGGTGCCAGGCCGTTGGCACTGGCTTGCATGCCGATGGTGCCGCCGGTGTAAAGAACCATCACTCGTTGAGCGGTTTGATGTGAGTCCTGAGTCATGGCTCTTCTCCGGCGTTGCGTTGGTTATCGTGCTTCTGGCGCAGTCTTGGCTGCCATCTCGGCATCGTGCGTCGACTGGCGCTCCGGGTTGGCAGGCCAGGCATTGCGGTCGAGGTCCAGATCAGGGAACTGGCTGGAGTCGAACACGGGCGTCTTCACGCCTGCCCGGCGCTGCGCATCGTAGTCGTTCAGAATGCGCTTGACGACTTTGAACAGCATCGCCAGGGCGATCAGGTTGACGAACGCCAGCATGGTCATGGTGATGTCGGCGAACGCCAATACATCCTTCAGGTCGACGACTGCACCCCACATGATCAGCACCAATACCGCGATACGGTAGATGATGATGGTCTGGATCTTCTCGCCAAACAGGAACCGCAGGCTGTTTTCGCCCAGGTAGTAGTTGTAGAGAATCGAGGTGAAGACGAACAGTGCCAAGGCGACGCTGATGAAGATGCGACCCCAGTCACCGACCACAGCCGCCAGCGAGTTCTGCGCCAGCACGATACCGTTGCCGTCGTAACCGATGTCGTAGATACCGGACAGCAGGATCAGCAGGGCGGTGCAGGTGCAGATGACGAAGGTGTCGAGGAATACGCTGAACGCCTGAACCACGCCTTGCGCGACCGGGTGTTCCACGTGTGCCACGGCAGCCACGTTGGGCGCGCTGCCCAGACCGGCTTCGTTGGCAAATACGCCACGCTTGACGCCCATCACGATAGCACTGCCGATGAGGCCGCCGAACACCGGATCAAGGCCGAAAGCGCTGCGCACGATGGTCATCAGCATGCCCGGCACGTGATCGATCTGCAGCACGATGACGTAAATGGTGACTGCGATGTAGATCAGGGTCTTGACCGGCACCAGCAGGTCGGAAATCGCCGCGATACGCTTGATGCCGCCTACGAAAGCCAGACCCAGCAACACCACCAGGCAGATGCCGGTGGTCTTGGTGTCGATGTTGAATGCGCTTTTCAGCGAGTCGGTCACTGCGTGGGATTGCAGGCCGTTGAAGGCAAAGCCGAACGTCACCAGCAGCAGTACGGCCATGACCATACCCAGCCAGCGCTTGCCCAGACCATGCTGGATGTAATACGCCGGACCGCCGCGGAACTGGCCTTCGGAGTCCTTGCGTTTATAGAGCTGAGCGAGCGAACACTCGATGAAGCTGCTGGACATGCCGACCAGTGCAGTGACCCACATCCAGAACACGGCACCTGGACCGCCGAGCGTCACGGCAATGCCGACGCCTGCGATGTTGCCTGCACCGACGCGGCCCGCAAGGCTGAGCATCAGGGCCTGGAACGAACTCAGCTGGCCGGCGCTGCTGCGCAGACTGTCGCGAAAAACCGAGAACATGTGGAAAAAGTGTCGAAACTGAACGAAACGCGAGCGGATCGTGAAGTAACTGCCCAGGCCAACGATAAGTACGATCAGTACTTTACCGGAGAGAAAGTCGTTAATCATTTCCAGCATTTTTGTTATTCCTCGCTACTTTTGAGGGGGCGCACTATACCGGTGCAAAGTTTTTACGTCTGTAGTCGCTTTCTTGTACGGCTGATTCTTCATTCGCGACGATGAATGAATACTCCCTTGGATCGCTCCTCGGAAGTGGGTTGCCGCAGGCTCTGGGTCAAGCATCTGAGCCCTTTGCAGCAGGCAAAAAAAAGGGCCTGGAGAATCACTCCCAGACCCTCAAAAAATTGAGGGGTGTCTAGGCCCTCAATCTGGTGAGCGTGTTGCGCAGGTCATTCCCTGTCAGGCCTTCAAGGGGGCCAGACGTGGAGCGATCATGTTTTCCGGACGCAGGATGTCGTCGAGCATGGCGTCGTCGAGCAGACCTTCTTCGCGGACCAGTTCCAGTACGCCGCGGCCGGTTTCCAGCGCAATACGGGCGATACGGGTGGAGTTTTCATAACCGATGTACGGGTTCAGTGCAGTGACCAGACCGATCGAATGCTCGACCAGTTCGCGGCAGCGCTGCTCGTTGGCGGTGATCCCGACGATGCAGTGTTCACGCAGCATGTCCATGGCGCGTTGCAGCAGGCGGATCGAGTCGAAAATCTTGTAGGCGATCAGCGGTTCCATCACGTTGAGCTGCAACTGACCGCCTTCGGCTGCCATGGTCAGTGACAGGTCGTTGCCGATGATTTCAAAGGCCACTTGATTGACGGCTTCCGGGATCACCGGGTTGACCTTGCCGGGCATGATCGAGCTGCCTGGCTGGCGCGCCGGCAGGTTGATTTCGTTGATGCCGGTGCGCGGACCGCTGGACAGCAGGCGCAGGTCGTTGCAGATCTTCGACAGTTTGACCGCAGTGCGCTTGAGCATCCCCGAGAACAGCACGAACGCGCCCATGTCGGAGGTCGCTTCGATCAAGTCGGCGGCCGGAACCAGTGGCTGGCCGCTGATCAGCGCCAAGCGGTCGACGGCAAGCTTTTGATAGCCTGGGTCGGCGTTGATACCGGTGCCGATGGCGGTGCCGCCCAGGTTCACTTCGGTCAAAAGCTCGGGTGCCAGGCTGCGCAGGCGATTGAGGTCTTCTGTCAGGGTCGTGGCGAAGGCGCGGAATTCCTGACCCAGGGTCATCGGAACAGCGTCCTGCAACTGGGTACGGCCCATCTTCAACACGTGGTTGAATTCCTCACCCTTGGCCGCGAAGGCCTGGATCAGGCTGGACAGACTGGCAAGCAGGGCGTCATGACCCAGCAGCAGCCCCAGTCGGATCGCGGTGGGATACGCGTCGTTGGTCGACTGCGCCATGTTCACGTCGTTGTTCGGGTGCAGGTGCTTGTAATCGCCTTTTTCGAAGCCCATGGCTTCCAGTGCGATGTTGGCGATGACTTCGTTGGCGTTCATGTTGGTCGACGTACCCGCGCCGCCCTGAATCATGTCGACCACGAACTGATCATGGAAATCGCCGCGAATCAGTCGGGCACAGGCCTCGCTGATGGCCGCATGCTTGGCATCGTTGAGGTGACCGAGTTGGTGGTTTGCATCCGCAGCCGCCTGCTTGACCATGGCCAACGCCACAACCAGTTTCGGGTAGTGCGAAAGAGGCACGCCGGACAGGTGAAAATTGTTCACCGCTCGCAGGGTTTGAATGCCGTAATACGCGTTGGCAGGTACTTCGAGAACACCAAGCAGGTCTTTTTCGATGCGCGATGATGCGGACGAGGACATGATAAAAAAAGTCTCAGAAGAGGCACGGACAATGCCGGAACGCCACGAATAGTGGTCTTGCCGGATAAAATTGACCAATGCTGTTAAACGCTAGCCTATGCAATAACGGCATAATGAGGCTGTGACCTGGATCGGTCTCGGTGCGTAAAGAAGGCAAATTGTCGCACCCGGTCTGCACTTGTCTGCCAGCGAGCGGGGTCGGATCATGTATCTGCATTGCGTTGCCGGTCGTCCCAACGAGACCGTTTGAAACCGATGCCTTGCGAGGCTGCCATCCAATGTCCGGGAGGACCTGATGAATCTGGAAAGCAAATGGCTGGAGGATTTCAGCGCCCTGGCTGCCACTCGCAGCTTTTCCCAGGCGGCCGAGCGCCGTTTTGTGACCCAGCCGGCGTTCAGCCGGCGCATCCGCAGCCTGGAAGCGGCGTTGGGGCTGACCCTGGTCAATCGCTCGCGCACACCCATCGAACTGACGGCCGCCGGACAGCTGTTTCTGGTTACGGCGCGCACGGTGGTTGAGCAACTGGGTGAGGTGGTGCGCCATCTGCATCATCTGGAAGGCGGGCAGGGCGAGGTCATGCAGGTGGCTGCGGCGCATTCGCTGGCACTCGGCTTCTTTCCGCGCTGGATTGCCCAGTTGCGCAACGAGGGGCTGAACATTGCAACACGGCTGGTGGCGACCAACGTTGGCGACGCGGTGCATGCGCTTCGCGAGGGCGGTTGCGATCTGATGCTGGCGTTCTACGATCCTGATGCTGCGTTGCAGATGGATGCCGAGATTTTCCCGTCGTTGCATCTGGGGCATACCGAGATGTTGCCGGTGTGCGCTGCCGATGGCGAGGGGCAGCCGTTGTTCGACATGGAAGGCGAGGCCAGTGTGCCGTTGCTTGCCTATAGCGCGGGTGCCTTCCTCGGGCGTTCGGTGAATTTGCTGTTGCGTCAGCGCAATCTGCGCTTCACCACGATCTACGAAACGGCGATGGCTGACAGCCTGAAAAGCATGGCGCTTGAGGGGTTGGGCATCGCCTGGGTGCCGCAGTTGAGCGTGCGCGCCGAACTGGCGCGCGGTGAACTGGTGGTGTGCGGCGGACCGCAATGGCACGTTCCGCTGGAGATTCGCCTGTACCGCTGCGCGCTGGTGCGCAAGGCCAATGTGCGTCTGCTGTGGCGCAAGCTTGAGAGTGCAGCGGCACCAGGCGAAGCGAAAAGCGGCCTGGCGTGATTGCGCACGCCGGGCCACTGTTCAGTCCATGGCAGGTATGTTGTCTATGTAGTTGCGGATCAGCTGTTTGTTTGCATCGCTGAAGTAATAGCAGGGGATGATCGAGGTTGTGGAGGACCACCACATGGTTGTCTGACACGGGAAGCCGGTTGCCGCCTCATGCGTGGCACCAAACAGATGGCCGATCTCGTGTGGCAGAGTGTTGTAACCTTTGAGGGACGCCATTGCGATGTGATGGCTTTTTGCCGATGCGCCGTGTACTGCCCCGTTGATTTTATTGGACGTTATCAGCACATATTTATGCCGCTCCGAAGGGCGCGGCAGGTTATTTCTGTCTGCGTATTCGATGCTTTCCTTGGACAATTGGTATAGCAGCTCTCCCAGTTCCTCCCCGCGATAGGCAAAGTCGGTAAGACCTGGTTCATTTTCGATGAGCGTGACTGTTGTCCTGCGATCGGTGATTTCCTGCAGCTGTGCGAGCAGGGGATTTACGTAGCTATCTGCCAGCTCAGCGCGTTCATGTCTTGTCAGTTGATCGTGCATGATCAGGAACATTCCAAGATTGGGACCTTCGGCGCTGGCAAACGGCAGGTAAAAAAAGACGGCCAGTGACAGCCAGATTTTCAGTGTGTTCTTCATGGGTACGTTCTCATCCTTGAGAGTCAGGTTAAATAGCGACTTCAAATGTCGCGAAGGCAGTTAAGCAAATACAGTGTGTGCCTGACAGTCGCACTCTGCTCCTTACGCAGTAGGGCCGGGCCTGCAATGGCGTAAGACGTGCCGGTTAACGTGTCGGCGTTTTAGTGTGACTTCGGCAGGAGTCCGTTTCCCATGGCGAGTGCCAGTACCGCATGCCTCGACGTCTTGCAGGGCTACTGACAGAAGGTGATCGCAGGTGCTTTAAACGCACTACTTTGCGGTATACTGCGCGGCCTTTGGCCGGCTAAATCGGTCACTATTCGTACAGCAAGCCACGCCGGTCCCCCCGCGTGGCTTGTTGTTTTAAGACGCGCCTGCGGGCGCCCGATGAGAGGCACGACGATGAGCGCACTGGTTGGCGTGATCATGGGCTCCAAGTCCGATTGGTCCACCCTTAGCCACACCGCCGACATGCTGGAAAAGCTCGGCATTCCTTTTGAAGTCAAAGTGGTGTCAGCCCACCGCACGCCGGACCTGCTGTTCCAGTACGCCGACGAGGCAGAAGGCCGTGGCATTGAAGTGATCATCGCCGGTGCCGGTGGTGCTGCTCACTTGCCGGGCATGTGCGCCGCCAAGACTCACCTGCCTGTCCTGGGCGTTCCGGTGCAGTCCTCGATGCTCTCGGGTGTCGACTCTTTGTTGTCGATCGTGCAGATGCCGGCCGGTATCCCGGTGGCGACCCTGGCCATCGGCAAGGCGGGTGCGATCAACGCAGCGCTGCTTTCAGCAAGCATCCTCGGCGCCAAGCACCCGCAATTCCACGCAGCGCTGAAGAAATTTCGCACTGAACAGACAGACAGCGTCCTGGACAATCCAGACCCACGCCACGCCTGAGGTTTTTCCATGAAGATCGGTGTAATCGGTGGCGGCCAGCTCGGTCGCATGTTGGCATTGGCAGGTACGCCACTGGGCATGAACTTCGCCTTTCTCGATCCCGCGCCGGATGCCTGCGCAGCTGCACTTGGCGAGCATCTACGTGCCGATTACGGCGATCTCGATCATCTACGCCAGTTGGCGGATGAAGTCGATCTGGTGACCTTCGAGTTTGAAAGCGTTCCGGCTGAAACCGTGGCGTTCCTGTCGCAGTTCGTGCCTGTTTACCCGAGTGCCGAAGCATTGCGTATCGCGCGTGATCGCTGGTTCGAAAAGAGCATGTTCAAGGACCTGGGCATTCCGACCCCGGCGTTCGCCGACATCCAGTCGCAAGCCGACCTGGATGCCGCTGTGGCCAGCATCGGTCTGCCCGCTGTTTTGAAAACCCGCACGCTGGGCTATGACGGCAAGGGCCAGAAGGTTCTGCGCTCGGCGGCCGATGTAATCGGTACGTTTGCAGAGCTGGGCAGCGTGCCTTGTCTGCTGGAAGGCTTCGTGCCGTTCAGTGGGGAAGTCTCGTTGATAGCCGTGCGTGCGCGTGATGGTGAAACCCGCTTTTACCCGTTGGTCCACAACACGCATGACAGCGGCATTCTGCGTCTGTCCATTGCCAGCACCGATCATCCGTTGCAGGCACTGGCCGAAGACTATGCCGGTCGTGTCCTCAAGCAACTGGATTACGTGGGTGTGCTGGCGTTCGAGTTCTTTGAAGTCGACGGCGGGCTGAAGGCCAACGAGATTGCACCACGTGTGCACAACTCCGGTCACTGGACCACGGAAGGCGCCGAGTGCAGCCAGTTCGAAAACCACCTGCGCGCCGTGGCCGGCCTGCCTCTGGGCTCTACAGCCAAGGTCGGCGAAAGCGCCATGCTCAACTTCATCGGTGAGGTCCCGGCAGTGGACAAGGTCATCGCTGTTGAGGATTGCCATCTGCACCACTACGGCAAGGCGTTCAAGGCTGGCCGCAAAGTGGGCCACGCGACTGTCCGCAGCGTCGACCGCGCCACGCTGGATCGTCAGGTGAAGTTGGTAGAGGCGCTGATCAAAGCCTGATCAGGCCCGGGGCTATCGTGCCAACGCGGAGCATTGGCACGATAGCCAGTTGGACGTGTGTATAACCACGAGCGCAGAGCGTGCGGAACGAATGCTTCTGCGTTGAAGCGCCGTTCGAGACGCCTGGCCCTCAGCTCCGGATCGGTTCAGTTCCGTCATTCATGAAGAATTCTCCACCTCGCTTCAAACTCGCCACTTCGCCGGAACCATTCCCTGATACTGTTCTCAGATAGCAGTAAGTCGGGGCTGCTATTGGCTCGGGCATGTTCACTTAATACAGAGGGAAATGGCATGGGTATCATTGGAACCATCTTTATCGGCCTGATCGTTGGTCTGCTGGCTCGCTTTCTGAAGCCGGGCGACGACAGCATGGGCTGGATCATGACCATCGTGCTGGGTATCGCCGGTTCGCTCGCTGCCACTTATGGCGGTCAGGCTCTGGGTATCTACCAGGCAGGCGAAGGTGCCGGTTTCCTGGGCGCGCTGGTAGGTGCAATTATCCTGCTGGTCATCTATGGCATGATCAAAAAGAAATAACGCTAATGCGTCGGCCCTCTGTTTTACAGTGCGCAGAGGGCTAGAATGCGCGGCAACTTTTCTCCCCTTTGCCGAGCTTTATCATGCGTCGCTTCCTGTTGATGACTCTTCTGCTGGTGTCCGGGCTTGCACATGCCCAGTTGCCGGAAACCGACTGGCTTGAGCTGATGCCCAAGTCCGATCAAAAAGCCCTCGAAGCCATGCCCGAGATTGATCACAATTCTCCGGAAGCCATGGGTACGTTCGACAGTAAGGGTGGGTTGAAGCAGAGCAAGGGCCTGCCTGCGGTCATGTATTCGACCAAGACTGTCCCGGCCATGAATGGCAAGACCATTCGCCTCGGGGGTTACCCCGTCCCCCTCGAAACCGACGCCAAAGGTCATAGCACGCTGTTCTTTCTTGTGCCTTATCCCGGCGCGTGCATCCACGTTCCGCCACCGCCGCCCAATCAACTGGTGCTGGTGCGCTACCCCAAGGGGCTGAAGCTGGATGATATCTACACACCGCTGTGGGTCGAAGGCACCCTGAAGATCGAGAAGGTCAATAACGACCTGGCCGATGCGGCGTATGCAATGGATGCGTCAAAGGTCCGCGTGGTGGTTGAGTCGGACCTTTGATGGCATGGCTTTGATCACTGTCTGATCAGAGCGCTTCACTCCAGACACTCACCCCCAGCACGTGCATCTGGTCCGGCGCCAGCGTGACCACGTCGTCCAGCACGTTGGCGGTTTCGACGCAGACCATGCGCTGCCAGCCGTCGGCGGCCATGTCGGTGAATTTGCCGGTTTTCTCGATCCAGGGGTTCCAGAGGATGGCTGATGCCGAACCGGTGCTGCGGATGTGGATGCGTCGTTGCCACTCTGGGTCGACGATGCTGAGTACGCCAGGCGTGTCCTTATAGATACGGTCGGTTTCGCCGGTGAAGGTCAGGTCGCCCGCTTGTTCGCGCTGTTCCCAGTTTTCCAGGGTTTCGATGTAGGTCAGGCCGTCGAGCCCTTCGACCCTGACCTGGCGCACATCGCTGACGGCGAAGTAGGTATGCAGCGCCTGGCTGAAGGTCACCGGTTCGGTGCCACAGTTGTAGCTGACCAGACTCACATTCAGTGCATGGTCGAGGCGGATGCTCAGCTTCAGGGCAACGTTGTGCGGCCAGCCGGGCAACTGGCCTTCGGCCTCTGGAAGGACGAACTCCACCAGCAGTGCGTCGCCATCTGCGCCAATACCCAGCAACTGCCAGTCCAGCGCTCGCACTTCGCCATGTGCCTTGGCGGGCTCGCTGCTGTCGCGCATGGACTGCACGCTTTGCGGGTTGCGCTCCAGATTACCGAACCACGGCCAGCAGATCGGGATGCCGGCACGGATCGGTTTGCCTTTCTTGAATACGGCTTCTTCGTTAAGCCAGACCAGCGGCGGCTGCCCAGCCACTTGATAGCTGAGGATGTGTGCGCCTTGCTGGGCGACCAGCAACTCTGCCTCACCGTGGCGGATACGCCAGCAATTCAGCTCATCGTACTGGACGGATTCAACGAGGGGTTCAACCGGGGATGTTGGCATGCAAAGTTCTCACTCAAGGACCGTGACGAAAATAGACCGCTTCACGCTCGGTGAGTTTACCCGTGCAGCCAATCCATGGCCGAGCGACAATTTACCGTCGCGCGGGAACCGAGCGTGTCCGGCCGCTGGAATCGATGGCCACAAAGACGAATGCGGCCTCTGTCACCTTGCGCCATTCGCTGGTAACCGGGTCATCGCTCCACACTTCGACCATCATCTTGATCGACGTGCGACCGACTTCCAGCGTGCGGGTATAAAAGGAAAGCTGCTCGCCGACTGCGACCGGCACCAGAAACGCCATGCGGTCAATCGCAACGGTTGCCACACGGCCGCCCGCTACTTTACTGGCCATCGCTGTACCGGCCAGGTCCATCTGGGACACCAGCCAGCCACCGAAGATATCGCCGAAGCCATTGGTTTCGCGGGGAAGGGCGGTGATTTGCAGTGCAAGGTCGCCTTGCGGAGTTGGATCTTCTTGTTCGAGCTCGATCATGCCTAGGGTGCCTCTGACCCATGACTCTCATTATTGTGTGTCGCGATTAACAGGTGCCATTCAAAACCACGAGCATGAACATTAAGCGTTCAGCTCTGAAAAGGGCCCAAGGGAAACTCTGCGAAACCCGCTGACTCAGACGTTTTCGCACAGCTTCCCACAGCTGCTGACGACCCGGGAGTATATCGGGCGTTGACCCATAGAACGACCGTCGGGTTCTCATTTCGTGTCAGTGCAGTTCTTGCCATGTGTTTTTTGAAGCAATTTGCTATCTTGCGGGACCCCTACAGGTAACAAGACTGCCTGTACACGCAATTTTGGTGCCTATCTGCACAGTTGCCCCGGACATTCGCTTCTGCACGCCACCCCGCAGCAGCCAGCGTTGCTGTCGCTCGCCCTTATCGAAGAACAAGCAAAGAGAAGCCTTGTCATGTCATCTGTCCCTCCAAGTTCCACGCAGCCAGCGCGGCCTTTGACCCGCAGCGATTATAAAACCTTGTCGCTGTCTGCTCTGGGTGGCGCACTCGAGTTTTACGACTTCATCATTTTCGTGTTCTTTGCGGCGGTGGTCGGCAAGCTGTTTTTCCCGGTCGACATGCCCGACTGGCTGCGCATGATGCAGACCTTCGGCATTTTTGCCGCCGGTTATCTGGCGAGGCCGTTGGGCGGCATTATCATGGCGCACTTCGGCGATCTGCTGGGGCGCAAGAAGATGTTCACTCTGAGCATTTTCATGATGGCCGTGCCGACCCTGATCATGGGCCTGCTGCCGACCTACGCACAGATCGGCATGTGGGCCCCCATCCTGCTGCTGTTGATGCGGGTGATTCAGGGCGCAGCCATCGGCGGTGAAGTGCCGGGCGCCTGGGTGTTCGTGTCCGAGCATGTGCCTGCACGTCGTGTCGGTTACGCCTGCGGCACGCTCACGGCGGGCCTGACAGCGGGTATCTTACTGGGCTCGCTGGTCGCCACCGCGATCAACAGTATTTATACCTCGGTTGAAGTGTCGGACTACGCATGGCGGATTCCTTTCCTGCTGGGTGGCGTATTCGGCCTGATGTCGGTGTACCTGCGTCGTATGCTGCACGAGACTCCGGTGTTTGCCGAGTTGCAGCTGCGCAAGGCCCTGGCCGAAGAGGTGCCGCTCAAAGCGGTATTGCGTGATCATCGTGGTGCCGTTGCACTGTCGATGCTGATGACCTGGCTGCTGTCGGCGGGCATTATCGTCGTGATCCTGATGACACCGACCATCCTGCAAACCATTTATGGTTTCCCGGCAGCCACGGCGCTGAAAGCCAACAGTCTGGCGATTGTGTTCCTGAGCATCGGTTGCATCGCTGCCGGTGCGCTGGCGGATCGTTTCGGTGCAGGCTGGGTGTTTCTGCTCGGCAGCACCGGCCTGCTGGTCAGCTCGTGGACGTTCTATCACATCCTCGGCAGCAATCCCGAGGTGCTGTTCCCGCTGTATGCGTTGACCGGCCTGTTCGTCGGCACCATCGGTGCGGTTCCGTATGTCATGGTCAAAGCCTTCCCGCCGGTGGTGCGCTTTTCCGGGTTGTCGTTTTCCTACAACCTGGCCTATGCCATTTTCGGCGGTCTGACGCCAATGGTCGTGACGTTCATGCTCAAGAGCAGCCCGATGGGGCCGGCGTGGTACGTCGCGATTCTGTGTGGCCTGGGCATGGCAATCGGCGTGTTCCTGCTGGCAAAAAAGCGTTGATCGACAAGGCCTGAAAGCGCCTCACGTATCGACACACTGAAAGGCTGTCACCCACTCCGGGGTGATGGCCTTTTCATCTTATTGTCATAATCAATTCATAGAGTGGTCACAAGCCTGACCGAGAAGGCTTGTGGACACCTACATACCCTGCCGGGAGCGCAAGGAATGACCTTCAAGAGTTTGCTGACTGCATTGACGTTGGTTGCCGCCGGAGTTGCGGCAGCCAATACGTTCGCTGCCGTCGACCCTGCCATCAAGGCCTATACCAAGACCGTCGGTGTGTCGGGCAATCTCTCCAGTGTCGGTTCCGATACCCTGGCCAATCTCATGACCTTGTGGGCCGAGGCCTACAGGAAAGAATACCCGGGCGTGAACATTCAGATTCAGGCGGCCGGGTCGTCTACCGCACCGCCTGCATTGACCGAAGGGACCGCCAATCTGGGGCCGATGAGCCGCAAGATGAAAGACGGCGAGTTGTCCGCTTTCGAGCAGAAGCACGGCTACAAACCGACCGCCATTCCGGTGGCCGTAGATGCGCTGGCAGTCTTCGTTCACAAGGACAACCCCATCAAGGGTCTGACCTTGCAACAGGTCGACGCGATCTTCTCCGCGACCCGGCTGTGCGGCGCCAGGGCTGATGCGACAACCTGGGGTGATGTAGGCGTGACCGGCGATCTGGCGGGCAAGCCGATTCAGCTGTTCGGCCGTAATTCGGTGTCGGGCACTTACGGTTATTTCAAGGAAGAAGCTCTGTGCAAAGGCGACTTCAAAGCCAACGTCAATGAACAGCCCGGCTCGGCTTCGGTGGTCAGC
This sequence comes from Pseudomonas syringae CC1557, assembly GCF_000452705.1. NCBI lineage: Bacteria > Pseudomonadati > Pseudomonadota > Gammaproteobacteria > Pseudomonadales > Pseudomonadaceae > Pseudomonas > Pseudomonas syringae. The sequence goes on along the minus strand of NZ_CP007014.1, from coordinate 5,668,055 downwards.
GCCATCAGTAATTCGCTTAACAGCATTGGCTACTCGGGTATCGGCTACAAGACTTCAAACGTGCGGGCTGTGCCGCTGGCGAAGAAAGAGGGCGGCGAGTTTGTCGAAGACAGCGAAGCCAACACCCTGAATGGCACGTATCCGCTGTCGCGCTACCTGTATGTCTACGTGAACAAGGCACCTAATCAGCCGCTGGCGCCACTGGAAGCAGAGTTCGTGAAGCTGGTGTTGTCCAGACAAGGCCAGGAAGTCGTTATGAAAGACGGTTACATTCCGCTGCCCGCTCGCGTTGTGGAGAAAACCCTGACAGACCTTGGCTTGCAGAGCTCCAGTGGTGTAGCGGCCAGATAAAGATAGGCGAGGCTCAATGGACTGGCCTTTACACAGCTTGAACAGTCCGCCGCCGGTTTTCATGGGCAGCGGGCTTTTTTGCGTCATCTCGTTGTAATGTTTTTGTAATACAAGGCGGTTACGGTGTTTGCGCATGAATGAATGGGTCAAACCTTCGATGAATCAGAGTTCGCCTCCCGAGCGTATCGACTTCAATACGCCTGCGATGGTGCGCAAGCGTCGTGTTCGTGCGTTCAAGGATCGGCTGACTCACTGGTACGTCGCGGTGGGCGGCCTTGCCGTGCTGGCCGCCATCACGCTGATCTTCTTCTACCTCGCCTATGTCGTCGCGCCGCTGTTCAAAGGCGCAAGCCTGACCGCCGAACCTGAGCTGAGTGCCGCCTGGATGCAGGATGCCGGCAAGCCACTGATGATTACCATTGAAGAACAGAACCTGATCGGGATGCGTATTTCCGACAAGGGCGAAGTGATCTTCTTCAACATCAAGGATGGCGCAGAGTTGCAGCGTATCGCCCTGCCACTTCCGCCGGGCGTATCAGTCGCCTCTATCGGCAAGGACCAGCCCGGTGCGCCATTGATTGCGCTGGGGTTGTCCAACGGCCAGGTGCTGGTGTTCAGGCACTCTTACCTGACGACCTACCCGAATGATCAGAAAACCATCACCCCGAGTGTCGCCTGGCCTTTCGGCGAAGCACCGTTGGTGCTGGATGAGGACGGTCGAGCGGTCGAGCATGTGACCGTCAGCTCGGACGGCGAGAGCCTGAAGCTGGCAGGCTCTACGGGCACCCAGTTGCATGTTGTCTCGATTGAACAGAAAGAAAACCTGATGACCGGCGAGATGACTCGCGAGCAGACTCGCATCGAGCTGCCGCAGACGTCCGCTGCGGTCAAGGCGATCTACATTGATCCGCGTCAGCAGTGGTTGTACGTGATCAATGGCCGGGCGCAGGCCGACGTTTTCAGCCTGCGTGATCGCTCCCTAAATGGTCGCTACAAACTGCTGGAAGACGGCAACGCCGAAATCACTGCCAGCGCTCAATTGGTCGGTGGCATTTCGCTGATTATTGGCAATTCCAGGGGCGGCCTGGCGCAGTGGTTCATGGCTCGGGATACCGACGGCGAACAGCGTTTAATGCGCATTCGTGATTTCAAAATGGGCAGTGCGCCTATCGATCAGATCAAGGCAGAACAGCGTCGTAAGGGCTTTATCGCGCTGGACACTACGGGCAGGCTGGGCGTGTTTCACAGCACCGCTCACCGTACCTTGCTGGTCGAAAAGGTCGCCGACGGCCCCGGCATTCTGGCGTTGTCACCGCGCGCCAATCAGCTTCTGATCGAAAGTGGCGGCAAGCTGCTGCCGCTGGCGCTGGACAACCCGCACCCGGAAGTGTCCTGGAGTTCGTTGTGGGGCAAGGTCTGGTACGAGAACTACGACGAACCCAAGTACGTCTGGCAGTCCACGGCGTCCAACTCCGATTTCGAGCCCAAGCTGAGTCTTGCGCCGTTAACCTACGGCACCCTGAAAGCTGCGTTCTACGCCATGCTGCTGGCCGCGCCGCTGGCTGTTGCGGCGGCGATCTATACCGCCTATTTCATGGCTCCGGGGATGCGTCGCAAGGTCAAGCCGGTGATTGAGTTGATGGAAGCGATGCCGACAGTGATTCTCGGCTTCTTTGCCGGGCTGTTTCTGGCGCCGTACCTGGAAGCTCATCTACCCGGTGTGTTCAGCCTGTTGCTGCTCACTCCGATAGGCATTCTGCTGGCAGGGTTCTTCTGGACCCGCCTGCCTGACACCATTCGCCTGCGGGTGCCCGACGGCTGGGAAGGGGCGATTCTGATCCCGGTCGTGCTGTTGGTGGGCTGGTTCTCGTTGAGCATGAGCCCCCACCTGGAGAGCTGGTTCTTCGGCGGCAACATGAGCATGTGGATTCGTGAAGAACTGGGCATTACCTACGATCAACGCAACGCGCTGGTGGTCGGCATTGCGATGGGCTTTGCAGTCATCCCGAACATTTATTCGATTGCCGAAGACGCCGTGTTCAGCGTGCCGCGGAGCCTGACCCTCGGTTCTCTGGCGCTGGGTGCGACGCCGTGGCAAACCCTGACGCGGGTGGTGATCCTGACCGCCAGCCCGGGCATTTTTTCGGCGTTGATGATCGGTATGGGACGGGCGGTGGGGGAAACCATGATTGTGCTGATGGCCACCGGCAACACGCCGATCATGGACATGAACCTGTTCGAAGGCATGCGCACGCTGGCGGCTAACGTCGCCGTGGAGATGCCTGAGTCGGAAGTGGGCGGCAGTCATTATCGGGTACTGTTCCTGGCTGCGTTGGTGCTGCTGATGTTCACCTTCGTGATGAACACCTTCGCCGAGCTGATTCGTCAGCGTCTGCGCAAACAATACTCGTCGCTTTAAGGAAGCTGGAAGGTCTTGAAACGGAACTCATTCAAAAGCTGGCTGAAAAGCGGCGCGCCAGGCGTCTGGATGAGTGCGGGCGCCGTATCCATCGCGGTGATCATGACCATCGGGCTGCTGGCGGTCATCGCCGTGCGCGGTCTAGGGCATTTTTGGCCTGCGGATCTGGTGTCTGCGCAGTACGCAGTGCCCAATCAGCAGGCCCATGTACTGATCGGCGAACGGGTCGAGCAGGAGCAGGTGCCCCGTGCGCGTCTGAAAGGCGCAGGCTTCCCGGTGCCTGATCAAGGCCCTGAGTTCATGACTCGCGAGCTGTATAAGGTCGGCAACCGTGAGCTTAACCCCAGCGACTTCACCTGGGTGATTGGCGAGTGGCTGACCGAGCAAAGCAACCCCGTCGAGTTGATGACGCTGGAGCGTCGCGAGTGGGGCAACTTTTACGGTTATCTGGTCAATGTGAAAGAAAACGGCAGGATCGTGGCCGAAGGCGAAGCGGCCTGGCCGACCCTGCAAGCGCGTATCAAGCGCGTCGAAACGCTGGCTGACGACCTTTACAGCCTGGAAAAGAAAGACATCGGGGCTATCAACCACGGCATCGAACGTCTGCGTTTACAGGCACGCAAGCTGGAGCTGGCCGGCAGGCTCGATGCCGCTGCGCAAGCTGACATGGCGGCAGAGCGTGCCGAGCTGGACGCTCGCTACAAGGTTATCGAAGAGCGTCTTGGCGGGCTGCATCAGGCCTTTGATCGAGACAGCCTGACGGCGCGTGACGCTGAAGGCAAAGAGATCGAAATCAGTCTGGGCAAGGTGGTGCACGCTTATCAGCCCAATGCGATGAGCACCTTCACCAAGCTGGGTTTCTACTTTCAGAAGCTGTGGGAGTTTCTCAGCGACGATCCACGTGAAGCCAACACCGAAGGTGGCATCTTCCCGGCGATTTTCGGCACGGTGATGATGACCCTGATCATGGCGGTCATCGTGACGCCGTTTGGCGTGCTGGCGGCGGTTTACTTGCGTGAGTACGCCCGTCAAGGGCCGGTGACCCGGTTGATTCGTATCGCCGTGAATAATCTGGCCGGCGTACCGGCGATTGTGTACGGAGTGTTTGGCCTCGGGTTTTTTGTTTACGTGCTGGGCGGCTCGGTGGATCGTCTGTTTTTCCCCGAAGCGCTGCCAGCGCCGACCTTTGGTACGCCGGGCTTGCTCTGGGCATCGTTGACACTGGCGCTGCTCGCGGTCCCGGTGGTGATCGTGGCAACCGAAGAAGGGCTGGCGCGCATTCCGCTGACCCTGCGCGAAGGCTCGCTGGCGCTGGGGGCCACCAAGGCCGAGACGTTGTGGAAGATTGTGCTGCCGATGGCCAGCCCGGCGATGATGACCGGCCTTATTCTGGCGGTGGCCCGTGCAGCCGGTGAAGTTGCACCGTTAATGCTGGTCGGCGTGGTCAAACTGGCGCCTTCGCTGCCGCTGGATGGCAACTATCCTTACCTGCATCTGGATCAGAAGATCATGCACCTGGGGTTTCATATTTACGACGTGGGCTTTCAGAGCCCCAATGTCGAAGCGGCGCGTCCGCTGGTATACGCCACTGCGTTGCTGCTGGTGCTGGTTATTGCCTTGCTCAACCTGTCGGCGGTCACCCTCCGTAATCACCTGCGGGAAAAGTACAAGGCGCTCGACAATTGATTCCGGATTTGCGTTTGAACAAGCAGGGCGGCCACATGAAACGAATGGTTCGCACAGGAGCAATCCATGCAGCACGATAGCCGGACACATGGTATGAGGATGTCGGCCCCGAGGCGTCACAAACATGGCCTGGATCCGGCCGACGAGACCGTGGCCATCGAAGTGCCGGGTCTGAATCTGTTTTATGGCGAGAAGCAGGCGCTGTTCGATATCGCCCTGAATATTCCGCAGCAGAAGGTCACCTCGTTCATCGGCCCGTCCGGGTGCGGCAAGTCGACATTGCTGCGCTGCTTCAACCGGATGAACGAGCTGGTCGACGGCTGCCGTATCGACGGCGCGATCAACCTGTACGGGCACAACATCTATACCAAGGGCGAGGAAGTCGCTGAATTGCGTCGCCGCGTCGGCATGGTGTTCCAGAAACCGAACCCGTTCCCCAAGACGATCTACGAAAACGTGGTCTACGGGCTGCGTATCCAGGGGATCAACAAAAAACGCGTACTCGACGAAGCGGTCGAGTGGGCTTTAAAGGCTGCTGCGCTGTGGGACGAGGTCAAGGACCGGCTGCATGAGTCGGCGTTGGGTTTGTCTGGCGGTCAGCAGCAGCGACTGGTGATTGCCCGAACCATCGCCGTGGAGCCGGAAGTCCTGCTGCTTGACGAACCCTGTTCGGCACTAGATCCGATTTCGACCCTGAAAGTCGAAGAACTGATCTACGAACTGAAATCCAAATACACCATTGTGATCGTTACGCACAATATGCAGCAGGCGGCTCGGGTGTCGGATTACACTGCTTTTATGTACATGGGCAAGCTTGTCGAGTTCGGTGACACGGATACCCTGTTCACCAACCCGGCAAAAAAACAGACTGAAGACTACATCACCGGTCGTTACGGCTAGGACGTGCTTCGTCAGACCTGAACCACCGCTGCGTTTTCGCAATTAAACCGGACGTTCCAAGGACACCCAGCATGATCCACAAAGACAGCCATACGCATCACATATCCCAGCAGTTCAACGCGGAACTCGAAGACGTTCGCAGCCATTTGCTCGAAATGGGGGGTCTGGTCGAGAAACAGGTCAACGATTCGGTCACAGCACTGATCGAGGCCGACTCCGGCCTGGCGCAGCGTGTGCGTGAGGTCGACGACCGGATCAACCAGATGGAGCGCAACATCGACGAGGAGTGCCTGCGCATTCTGGCTCGTCGTCAGCCTGCCGCGTCCGATCTGCGTCTGATCATCAGCATTTCGAAGTCGGTGATCGATCTGGAGCGCATTGGTGACGAAGCCACCAAGATTGCCCGGCGTGCGATTCAGCTCTGTGAAGAGGGCGAGGCACCACGCGGTTACGTCGAAGTGCGCCATATCGGCGATCAGGTGCGCAACATGGTGCGCGATGCGCTGGACTCGTTCGCCCGCTTCGACGCCGATCTGGCCTTGTCGGTTGCGCAGTACGACAAAATCATTGACCGCGAGTACAAGACAGCCCTGCGCGAGCTGGCGACCTACATGATGGAAGATCCACGCTCGATCTCCCGCGTGCTGAACGTGATCTGGGTGCTACGCTCGCTGGAGCGCATCGGTGATCACGCCCGCAACATCTCCGAGCTGGTGATCTATCTGGTACGGGGTACCGACGTGCGGCACATGGGTCTCAAGCGCATGAAGGAAGAAGTACAGGGTATCTCGAGCGAAACCGCTAATGTTCCGCGCGACGCTGACGATAAGTAAGATTGCCTGCGAGAAAAACGCCCGGCATGCGCTGGGCGTTTTTTATTATGCAGCGCAGTATTTTTCATCGCCTGCGGATTAAATGTCGCGGCGTAGTCAATCAATATGGCTGTTGGCTACTAGTCAACGCTATGCTTGCCGAAACAAAGGGCGTGTTGGCATACCGCAGTTCGCCTACAGGTGAACACGTCCGCAGGAGCGTCGATGAGTAAAGTCAGTGTATTGGTGGTGGATGACGCGACTTTCATTCGCGACTTGGTCAAGAAAGGGCTGCGCAATTATTTTCCCGGGATCCATACCGAGGATGCAGTCAACGGCCGCAAGGCTCAGGTCTTATTGAACAAAGAAGAGTTCGATCTGATTCTGTGCGACTGGGAAATGCCCGAGATGTCCGGCCTTGAGCTGTTGGCGTGGTGCCGTGAGCAAGATAACTACCTGAAGACCGTGCCGTTCATCATGGTGACCAGCCGTGGAGACAAGGAAAACGTCGTTCAGGCGATTCAGGCAGGCGTGACCGATTTCGTCGGCAAGCCGTTCACCAACGAGCAGCTGTTGACCAAGGTCAAGAAAGCGTTGGCCAAGGTCGGCAAGCTGGATGCGGTCATGTCTACAGCGCCGGCGCGCATGAATTCGCCGCTCAATGACTCGCTGAGCGCATTGACCGGTGGCAAGGCAGAGGTGGTGCGTTCCGCTTCTTCCGCGGCACCTGCCAGTATCGCCAAGGCTGCGCCTGCTGCGGTCAAATCAGCAGCGCCTACTGGCCGGGGACAAGGCCAGTTGCGCTTGCCCGGTGGCACGCAGTCTTGCGTGATCAAGGCGCTGACCCTCAAGGAAGCGACGCTGGTGGTACGCCACAGCGAGCATGTGCCGCAAGTACTCGAAAGCGCGGTGCTGGACCTTGAACAGGGTGAAAGCAACGAAGTTGCACGCCTGAACGGCTACCTGCACTCGGTTGCCGCGTTCGAGCAGAAGCCCGACAGTGAATGGCTGCAGGTGTCTTTCCGTTTCGTCGACCAGGATGCGCAGAAGCTCGACTATCTCTCGCGCCTGATCGCACGCGGCACGGCGCAGAAGCACTTTATTCCCGGCGCCTGATGCACATGCCCGTCGCTGCTTGCGCTTCACCGGCGCAGGAGCGATGTGCGCAAGCCCGGACGTCATCGTCCCTCTCGACATCAGCTCAGCCTACGCCCTGCGATGAAGCTTCCTGCGTCACGCATGCGTTTATGTCTATTTCGTGGTGAAGCGTTTTTCTATTTAGTTTTTCCAGTCGCATGGATTCATGCAAACAACTACTGGAAAAATTTCAATGACTTTAACCACGCTTCAATCAAACCCCGTCCCCACGGCCGTCGTGGCCAAACGCTCCTATCTGGGTCTGTTCTGCCAGGCGCTGGCCGGGCTCACGCCTGGTACCGAATACCGCGACAAAGCGCTGCTGAGTTCACTCAACCGGCAATTGGCGATGCCCGATGTGCAGGCATTACTTGCCCGCAAGCTGGCGGCGATACCCCGGGACGAATGGACCGACACTCAGCTTCAGGCGAAGCCCTCAGTGGCCATGGCGTCTCCGAGCCGAGGCGTGTACCTGCAAAAGATGGCGGCCCGCGTCGTTAATCCACGCAATGAGGCCTGGCTGGACGCCGCCATTCAGGACGCAACCAGCGCACCGGGCATGCGTGCGCTGTCGTTGGCGATCAGCCTCGGCTCCGAACATTCAAGACTGTCATTTGACTCTTTGCTGGCTCTCGCTGCGGTATTACTCATGCCTGTGCTGGGTACGAGCATGGAGCTGGATGAGTCGCTGCCTGACTTTACGCAACTGAATGTAAAGGTTCCTCGTCTGCGTGACTGGAGCACTGTGCGGAATGCCAATGACCTGTTCCGTCAATCAGGCATCGAAATACTCTGCTCGCCAAGCGAGAAGGGCACGGTATTGCGCTTTACAGCCCGCGAGACGTGGCGCGCCCTGATCCAGACCGCACACTTCAAGTCGGCCTTCGCACCTTTGCTCAGTTACATGGATTGGTATGGAGGACGTCTTGGAGAGCAGGCCTCACCGCGTATTACTCAGGCAATCGCCGGACGCGTCATCGTGGATCACTTTGTCGGGGCGGTGCAGTGCAATGGCGAACCCCTTGAAACATCCTTGCGCCGCGGCTGGGTCAGCGAACAGGGCCACCTGCAGCTTCGTGACAAGGTTCGTTTGCTTATCAGTGATCACTATCCTCAAGCCTCACCCGGCACCCTCGACATGCTGCATTACCTGTTTTTGCGCGAGACGATGCCTGAGTTGCTGGTTGAAGGCGTGCCGGATCATCTTCAGTACGGGCGCTCGCTGCAAAGTGTCGCGTTCATTCAGGGTGTCGCACTGGTTGAAGCGCTAAGTCCGGGCCTGTCGCAAGTCACGCCTTACGATGAGCTGATTCAGGTCAGCTCAGGGTTTGCCCAATCGAGCGATGCCGATATCCATGCGCTATGGGCAAGGACGCTGATTGCCCCGGCGCTGCGCTATGCCAGTGCCCACGGAGCCATTCAGGTGTCGGACGACGACATCCGCCAGGCTACCGGCGAGCAGATTGGCCAGGCATTGACGTATCTGAAAGCTCATCAAGACCAGCATGCCCAAGAGCTGCACAGCTTGCTGGCGATAAAGCCCCCGGACCGAAAAGACCTGGCGCAAAAGATGCTGAGGGCGGCGAACGTTCCTCACTTGCTCTGGGATCAGAGCGTGAAGATCAAGCATTGGCCGGTCTTGCAGGATCACGGCTTCACTGTGGCGTCATCGTACTCTGTCGATCGCCTTGCTGCGGTTGGCCGGCCTCAGGCATCGGTGGTGGAACTGGTAATGATGGGCGAGGTGTACATCGAGGGGCAGCCCACGGTTGCGCAAGCCTACGCCACTGCGTTCGATGCCTATCAACAGGCACTGGTCAGCGCCGAGGCCAGAGTCATCAAGCGTCAGTTGTCCGAAATGCAGACGGGTGATCAGGAGACTTTGCTCACGTCCACCTGTGAACTGAGTCGTGTGCGGTTCGGTTCGCAAGAAGGCACCCAGGGACTGTTTATCCGGTGTCAGCCCGGCAACCGTCTCAATAAATTTGATGAACATTCGGTACGAGAGCGCTTTTTCGAGCTGATTCCGGCAGCCGGCATCGCTGGCGAGGCTCGTCAGAAATTTACCTACGCGGTCGACGGTGTCACATGGTCACGTCCCATTTCGATGATTGAAGCGTTCGACCACAAGGCTGCCCATGAGCGGCGAATCGAGAAAGCCAGAGTCACCCCGTTGTTGCCAATGGACAGCGATGCTTACCTGACAGGTACTGTGTCGCGTTCCTCGCAGGCTTTTCATCAACCGCAGAAAGGCACGTTGGTTCCGTCTGCCGAACTGGTCTATCTGGCTGGAGAGAGCATGCAGACCGGCCTGGAAGCATTGGCCAACAAGGCCGCAGGGCACTTGCTCGCCGGCTTTCTGGAGCAGAGCAACGCCGAGCACACGCATGAAACCGAGTGGGAAGAAATCTGGGCGAAGGAGCGCGAGTATGCGGATATCGCTGCGCGCCTGATCATTCCGTTTTACGGGTGTATCAAGGATCTGTCTGGGGGTGATTACTCAGGCGGCGTCATATTCAACTGCGTTATGGATGCCGCGTTTGCGCTGATTCCCTTGGGGCAGTTTGCCGGCTCGACTGCGCGGATTGTGCTGCGCGCTGGCGAACTGAGTGTTGAATCGGTGGCCAGGCTGACCCGCAGGGCGGTCACCACGTTGATCAAAGGGCTGGCAGAACAGAGTGCGGTGTTCGCAGTACGTGATCTGGGCAAGCTCGGTTTGAAAATGAGTGCGCTTGGCTGGACCAGACTGCTGGATGAGCTGCCATTGCTGCGCGAAGTATTTTCTTCGCGCGCTGTACTCGAAAGCAGCGTCAGTCTGGATAAAGGGGTGTATCGAGTCATCGAAGGCGCGCAACACCCGCATCCTGTCGAGGGGTTGTTAGCCCGTGTCGATGGCGGTTCTGGTGCAATAACCCGCGATGTCGGCACGTCGCAACAGCCTGACTTCAGGCTGCTGGACCCGCACTCGGACAGTGTGTTCGGGAAGAGGCTGACGGCCGTGGCGCCTGGGCATGAAGCAGAGTTCTCAACATTCGCCGCCGGAGAATCCATTGGCGTTGATTGCTATCCGCCGGTTGCGCCGCTTACCTCGCTTGAAGACGGGATACATGAACTGCGTGTCGCTGAGGGTTGCCGCGTGCAGGCCCTCGAAAGGGAGGAGGGCGTATTTGATATTCTGATCGATGATGAAATCTATCATCTGGACGCCAATTCACCTGATGCGGCCTTGCGCAAGCTGACGGCGGAAAAGCTTTCTGCACGTTCGGCGATGATGCATGAAGCCGAAAATATCTGCCGGGTTCGACGTGATCTGATACCGGTGCCCTGTAGCACAGGGGTGAAGCTGGTAACGCCTGTGCCTGAGCGAATACCTGAGGGTTCAACATCCCCGACACGCATTGGCAAATACCCTAGCAATGCTGTGGCCGCCCGCGAATTCGGTCTTGCCAGACTGTCGCTGGGTGCCGATTCCGCAGCGCCGGACATTGATGCATTCGTCAACGAAGGCAAGTTCTGCAAATGGGCTGATTCGGCTGAATCATCAACCTCCGGGCAAATACCTGCCGTGAAAGTCGTCGTGCCGCTTTCGGACGTTGAACGGGCACTTTTTGCGCTGCCTGAAGCGCCGGCTTATCTGCCAGAGTTTTCCGGCGCGCTGACTGCTGACGGGCTGTTGGGTCTGCCAGAAAACTTTCCGATGCAGGATGTCGCCTGGATACATCGATATTTACCTGTGATCGAACTTGGGCCAATCGCTGCGGGCGTTGCGGATACCCGAACTCTGCGGGGCATCCCACTTGATATAGAAGGCACGCCGTGGATTTTCATCGAGCCGGACACTGGCGTTTTTTATAAGGCGGCCGCTTCTGAAGGTGCGCTTGACTTGCAGTTTTCGCGTGTTACCGAAGCTGCGCAGACCAATGAGTACATGAGGATCTCCGAACAGTATCGACTGGTTCGCGAGTTTTCCGATGCCGGGAAGGATCGGGAAAACATTGCACGTTTGCTGTTTGATTTGCTGGACGTGGCAGAACGACCTAAATGGGGTTTTATCTGGAAGCGTCCGGTCAGGAACTATGATGAGTACGTGCGGTGGTGCAAGGCCAGTCAAAACCCGAATGATCTCTTGATATTTGCGGGCAACATCCTGTCTGGCGAAGCTACCCAGAAAAAATTCGTAGAACTTGCCAGAAACAGTATTCCGGACTTCAAGAAAATCGCTCAGCGAAGCCTGCCAGAGCAACAGCACGTCGTTGAAGTCCTCAACCATCTGCTGCCTACACAGGGTTCTCCTGAAGAATGGGAGCGGTTGAGCCTGGAAAATATCATGACGCCCAAGGCATCCAGAAACATAATGAGACAAACCAAGGGAGCGAACCTGTCTTTTCTGCAGGCCTATACCGAGTCCGGCGACCGGATCGTGTACTACGCACTTTCCGGAGGAAACAAGGCCAAAGACCTGAAGTTGCAGCTGGATGTTGCCGAGGATAGCGAGCGAGTCATCAATAAGGTGATTTATCGTGACGCGCGTGCGCGCATGGCAGGGCGTCAGCCAGATCCAGGCTTTACCAGCTTGCCGGTAGTCAGGGACGCTGATCGTATAGCCGTCAGGAAATTCCCGCGTCATCTTGATTCGGAAAGGCTGATTGCGACGGTCTTCAAGGAGGACATGGCGTCAACCAGACTGACTCATATCAAGGTGTTTACGGTGCTGGACACGTGTCGCTCCTGTGGCGGCTTCGTTCTGCCTCGCTTGAAACTCGACTTCCCTGGCGCGCATTTCTCCGTGACGTATCTGAAGCCTTATCGGGCTTCTTGAGTGCGTCAGATTTGCGCGGTGTCGCAAAACACCGCGTACGGTGCGTCGGGCGTGCCTTCGGTGGTGCCTATGTATGTCCGATTGATACCGCCAAATCCTATTCTGCCGGCAAGGCTGCTAGGCTTGGCATCCTGTGCCCTTGAACCCGAATGTTTCTGATGCTTGAACGCCTGCTTATCCTGTTTGCCCTGACGTTGACTGTGCAGTCGGCTGGCGCTGTCACGATCTATAAATTCACCGACACCCACGGCGTCGTGTCCTTCTCGGACCGGCCGACGCCCGGTGCGTCGGTGATGGTATTCAGGGACCGAATGGTCGAACGTATCGATCAGCAGGTGCACCTGAGTGTCCGGCGTGAAAGAGGTGTGCACAGCCTGTATGTACGCAACGACCTGTATGCCCCGGTCGAGGTCGAGGTCAAGCTTTCGAGTGTGACCAACGTACTGGGTGTTGCGGGCTCGTCGACGACGCTACGCCGCACGATCCCGGCGCGCAGTAACCAGCGCGTAGTGGTCCTGAGCCCCAAGGTGGCGAGCAAACCGATGAATTACGCGTCGATGCTGACTTCCACGCTGGGCGATCCGAAAGGCTCGGTGCAGGCCTACAAATACCCGTTGCCGTGGATCGGCGGCCCGTTTCGTCTGACTCAGGGGCCGAATGGCAAATACAGCCATTTCGGTATCAAGGGGCGTTACGCGATGGACATCGCCATGCCCGAGGGCACGCCGATCATCGCGGCGCGGGGCGGCACGGTAGTAAAAGTCGAAAACAGCCAGTCGGGTCGTGGCTCCAATGCATCAGGCAACTTTGTGCGGATTCTGCATGAAGACGGCACGATGGGCGTTTACCTGCACCTGATGCAGGGCTCGGTGAGTGTCAGGGAAGGCCAGCGCGTCAGCGTCGGTACAGCGCTGGCACGCTCGGGCAATACCGGCAACAGCACCGGCCCGCACCTGCACTTTGTGGTGCAGCGCAACAACGGCAGTGAACTGGTCTCCATCCCCTACGAATTCGCCACACCGGTGCAGAGCCTGCCCAATTTCGCGGTGGGCGGGAATTAGCGCGGTTGACGATCGCGCCAACGCGGAGCATAGGCACGATAACCCTAAAGCCCTGTTTCCGGGCACGGCAGACGGTGAGTCAATCCAGCTTCAGCACCTTGGCCAGGACGATTTTCGGGCCTTTCATCTTTTTGATGATGATGCGCAGACCTTCGACTTCCAGTTGCTCTTCTTCTTCCGGCACGCGCTTGAGGGTTTCGTAGATCAGGCCCGCCAGTGTTTCCGCTTCGATGTGGTCCAGGTCGATGCCCAGCAGGCGTTCGATCTTGAACAGCGGCGTGTCGCCACGTACCAACAGCTTGCCCGGTTGATAAGCCAGAATGCCGCGTTCTACCTTGCGGTGTTCGTCCTGGATATCGCCCACCAGCACTTCAAGCACGTCTTCCATGGTCAGGTAGCCGACGATCTTGCCGTCCGCTTCTTCGACCACAGCAAAGTGCGCGCCGCCCTTGCGGAATTGCTCCAGCAACTGCGACAGCGGCATGTGCCGTGAAACGCGCTCCAGCGGACGGGTCAGTTCGGCCAGGTTGAACGATTCGGGAATGTGGTCCAGCGCCGCCAGCTCCAGCAGCAGGTCCTTGATGTGCAACAGCCCGACAAACTCGCCTCGCTCGGCGTCATACAGCGGATAACGGCTGAATTTGTGGCGGCGGAACAGGGCGAGAATTTCCTTGAGCGGCGCGTTGAAGTCCAGCGACACCATGTCTTCGCGGGAGTTGGCCCAGTCGACCACTTCCAGTTCGCCCATTTCGACAGCAGACGCCAGCACGCGCATGCCCTGATCGCTCGGATCCTGACCGCGGCTGGAGTGCAGAATAAGTTTCAGCTCGTCGCGGCTGTAGCTGTGCTCATGGTGCGGGCCAGGTTCACCCTGACCCGCAATACGCAGAATGGCGTTGGCGCTGGCGTTGAGCAGGTAAATCGCCGGGTACATCAGCCAATAGAAGAAGTACAGCGGCGCGGCGGTCCACAGCGACAGCAGTTCCGGCTTGCGGATCGCCCAGGATTTTGGGGCCAGCTCACCGATCACAATGTGCAGGTAGGAAATGATGAAGAAGGCGGTAAAGAACGAAACGCCCTTGATCAGTTCCGGCGTGTCTACGCCCAGCGCCGCGAGCAGTGGCTCCAGCAAGTGCGCAAAGGCGGGCTCACCGACCCAGCCCAGACCGAGCGAGGCGAGGGTGATACCCAACTGACAGGCCGACAGGTAAGCGTCCAGCTGCCCATGCACCTTGCGCAGGATATGCCCGCGCCAGCCGTTCTTCCCGGCAATGGCTTCGACCTTGGTCGAGCGCAGTTTGACCATGGCGAACTCTGCCGCAACGAAAAAGCCGTTGAGCAGGACCAGGAACAGAGCAAAGAGAATCATGCCGAAATCGGCGAAGAGTGAAGACAGGTTAAAACTTGGGGAAGGGTCCATGATGGGGTTTTGCAGGGTCCGTATTAACAGGAAAGGGGGCTAATGCCGCGCCAGAAAGACGCCATGAACCCGGCAATGTAACGGCTGAAAGCGCGATTGCCTAGTAGTCTGAATCTTCGCTCTCTGGTTTGGACAACTGGCTGCTGGCGAAGTGGCATGTAAATACGCTGCCTTTGCCCGGCACACTGTTGATCTCCAGGTTGCCGTGATGGCGCAGCAACACGTGTTTGACGATTGCCAGACCGAGCCCTGTGCCGCCGGTATTCGATGCACGGCTGGTGTCGACCCGGTAGAAGCGTTCGGTCAGGCGTGGCAGATGCTTGATCTCGATGCCGATCCCGGTGTCCTGAACGCTCAGGTGCGCGCCGCGCTCGTCGGCCCACCAGCGAATACGGATGACGCCTTCGGCCGGCGTGTATTTGACCGCATTGAAGATCAGGTTGGAAAACGCGCTGCGCAACTCGCTTTCACTGCCCTTGAGGCGCATGTTGCTCTCAAGACTGATGTGAATCTGTTGATTCTTGCTGCCCGACAGGGCGTTGGCGTCGGCGGTGATGGTCTTGAGCAGGGTGGTGGCCTCAACCGGATTATTGTCCGACGGATAGTCCGTGGCTTCGAGTTTGGCCAGTAACAGCAGGTCGTTGAGCAGCGTCTGCATGCGCCCGCCTTGTTGATGCATCTGCTGCAACGCACGCACCCAGCGGGGATTCACTTCCTCCACGTTGTCGAGGAGTGTTTCCAGATAGCCGAAGATCACCGTCAGCGGCGTGCGCAACTCGTGGGAGACATTGGCGACGAAGTCCTTGCGCATTTGCTCCAACTGATGGATCCGCGTCACGTCGCGCACCAGCATCAGGTGTTCGTTGTTGCCGTAGCGGGTGATCAACAGTTGAATGCGCAGACGATCGTTGGTCGGCGAGGGAATTTCCAGCGGCTCGCTGTAATCGCCCTTCGCAAAGTATTCCTTGAAGCGTGGATGGCGCACCAGATTGGTGACGGGCTGGCCGCTGTCCTGTGGGGTCTTGAGGCCCAGCAAGGTTTCGGCAGCACGGTTCCACCATTCCAGGTTGCCGTCGCTGTCGAGCATGATGACTGCATCGCGCAGGGCCGCAGTGGATTCCTGAACCCGGTCGATGACTGCTTGCAGGCGACCGCGAACACGTTGGTCACGACGTTGAAGGTGGTAGATGCTGTCGAAGACTTCGCCCCACAGGCCATAGCCGTCCGGCGGCGGTTCGTCGGCCTTGTGGCTGCTCAGCCATTCATGCAGACGCAACAGTTGCTTGAGTGTCCAGGCCAGATAAAGACCCAGCCCGGCGGCCAGGCTCCAGCCATATTGCCCACTGACAAGTCCGACCAGCAGGCAGCCAGTGATCAGTAGCAACATGTGGCGTATCAGGGTGCCGTGCCAATTTTGATTCAATTAGGGGTAAATCCTTATCTGCTCCGCACTGATTGCTGCCCTGCGCCGGAGAGTCGGTTATCAGCTCTTGGTGGAAAAGCGATAGCCGGTGCCGCGCACGGTTTGTACCAGATTTTCGTAAGCGTCACCCAAGGCCTTGCGCAGGCGACGGATATGGACATCGACAGTGCGTTCCTCGACATAGACGTTGCCGCCCCAGACCTGATCAAGCAACTGGCCGCGGGTATAGGCGCGTTCCTGGTGGGTCATGAAGAATTGCAGCAGGCGGTATTCGGTCGGGCCCATTTCAGCCGGTTTGCCGTCGATGGTCACACGGTGGCTGATCGGATCAAGCAGCAGGCCGCCGACTTCGATAGGCGCTTCGCCATCCGTCGGCCCGGCACGGCGCAGCACAGCCTTGAGGCGGGCGACCAGTTCACGCGGTGAGAACGGCTTGGTGATGTAGTCGTCAGCGCCTACTTCCAGGCCCTGGATCTTGTTGTCCTCTTCGCCCTTGGCCGTGAGCATGATGATCGGGATGTCGCCGGTCAGCTCATCACGCTTGAGACGGCGCGCCAGCTCTATGCCGGACGTGCCGGGCAGCATCCAGTCGAGCAGGATCAGGTCCGGCTTGCGGTCGACGATGATCGCGTGAGCCTGCTGAGAGTTTTCGGCTTCAATACAGTCATAGCCGGCCATTTCCAACGCAACGGCGATCATTTCGCGAATAGGCGCTTCGTCGTCAACGATCAGAATGCTCCTGCCAGCCATGCTTGAACCTCTTGTCATTTAACTGTCTTGGGGCGCATTAGATAACGGAATTATTGCAGTCGTGTGACAGGTCTACAGGAGGCTAGCACGCTGGCGATCTGCGAGGGCCTGGATGAGCTTTTATTTAGGTGCGGCGGCTGCGGTCAACGCAGTGCGTAATCGGCCACGATACCGAGGAATATCGCCAGCCCGGCCCAATGGTTGTGCAGAAAGGCCTTGAAGCACGCATCCCGTCCACGCTGGCGTGTACTCCAGAACTCCCAGGCGAAGCATCCGGCTGCTGCCAGCAACCCCAAATAGAAGCACATACCCAGTTCGAAACGTGCGCCGGCCAGCATCAGACAGCCCAGCGCCAGACCTTGCAGGGTCAGGATGATCACGCGGTCAGCATCACCGAACAGTACGGCCGTGGATTTCACGCCGATTCTCAGATCATCGTCACGATCCACCATGGCGTAGTAAGTGTCATAACCCACTGTCCAGAGCAGATTGGCGATGTACAGCAGCCAGGCGGCGGCAGGCAGTTCGCCGGTTTCGGCGGTGAACGCCATGGGCATACCCCACGAGAACGCTGCGCCCAGCACCACTTGCGGGTAATAGGTGTAGCGCTTCATGAACGGGTAACTGGCGGCCAGCGCCAGGCCGCCGAACGACAGCCAGAGGGTGCTCGGGTTGGTGAACAGCACCAGCACAAAACTCAGACCGACCAGCACCGCGAACAACGCCAGTGCTTCACGTGAACTGATTTTGCCGCTGACCAGCGGGCGTTGCTCGGTACGTTTGACGTGGCCGTCTACCTTGCGGTCGGCGAAGTCATTGATAACGCAGCCCGCTGCACGCATCAGAAACACGCCGACTACGAAAATGAACACGGTTTTCAGCGACGGCGCGCCTTTGCCGGCAATCCACACCGCCCACAGGGTTGGCCACAACAGCAGATAAATGCCGATGGGCTTGTCGATGCGCATGAGCTGAATGAAGTCCCAGGCGCGCGGGCTCAGGCGATTGAGTGATTTGAGCAATGACAGGTACATCAGGCACGGTCCTTGTTGTGCAGCATGTCGCACAGAGCGGGTAGAAAGACTTCGGCGACCAGCACGCTCAGCGTGCCACGACTGAATCGCGAGCGGCGTGCCCAAAGCGTTGTGGGCCATTGTGAAGCCGCTTCAGCAGCAGGTAACCCGTCTGCGGGGTAACGACACACCTCAAGCGTGCCTCGCGCAAACGCAGGGTCGCTGAACAGCAATTCGCCCAGCGAGCGGGCGCCCAACCGGTCCATATTCAAGCCGCCGTCCTGCAAGGCGCTACGGGCTGCGACACTGCGCGCGAATACCCAGTTGCAGCCGTTGCCACGTAGATGCACCTCGCGGACCCAGCCTTCGCTGTTCGGGGGCAGGTCGAGCGCCCTGCATTCGTCGCTGCGCAGGGGTTGCCAGCCTTCGAACAGCGGGAACACGCTGAAACCGCCGTCAGACAGACGGTCCAGCCTGCGGGTAAGCGAGTCCTGATTGAACAGCCAGTCGAGAATAACAGGCTCGGGCGAGTCGCTCATTTGCTCGCGTTGCAGCCAGACCGGGCTAATGAATACAGGGGGATGCTGGATCACGATAAGTCAATTTCGACAGGCAACGAGGCCGCGAGCTTAGCATGATTGCAGGCGCTGACCGACGGTCGGTAGCGCTTCTGATTATAGAATCAGACTTGCATCCGGGCCTGTCGATCAGTACAACGCCCCTTCAGGCGGCAATCGACCGCTGAACTCTATTTAGCCTGACCATCGAGAGAACCGAACATGAAGAAGTGGCAATGCATCGTCTGCGGCCTTATCTACAACGAAGCCGACGGCTGGCCGGATGACGGAATCGCCGCCGGTACGCTCTGGCAGGACGTCCCTGAAGACTGGCTGTGCCCGGACTGCGGCGTCGGCAAGATGGACTTCGAAATGATCGAAATTGCCTGATTCCTCAGGTCAACAACCACGAGCTGGAAATAACCATGAGTGCACCTGTCGTCATCATCGGTACTGGCCTGGCGGGCTATAACCTCGCTCGGGAGTTTCGCAAGCTGGACAGCGAGACCCCGCTGCTACTGATCACGGCCGACGATGGCCGCTCTTATTCCAAGCCGATGTTGTCGACCGGCTTTGGCAAGAACAAGGAAGCCGATGCCCTGAGCATGGCCGAGCCAGGTGCAATGGCTGACCAGCTCAAGGCAGAGGTACGCACCCATACGCGGATCAGTGGCATAGACCCTGGCCACAAGCGTCTGTGGATTGGCGAAGAAGCTGTCCACTATCGCGACCTGGTGCTGGCCTGGGGCGCCGAGACCATCCGTGTGCCCGTCGAGGGTGACGCCAGCGATGCGGTCTTCCCGATCAACGACCTTCAGGACTACGCGCGTTTCCGGGCCGCTGCGGCCGGCAAACGACGGGTTCTGATTCTGGGGGCCGGGCTGATCGGCTGCGAGTTTGCCAACGACCTGATTCTGGGCGGTTACGAAGTGGATCTGGTCGCGCCGTGCGAGCAGGTCATGCCTACCCTGTTGCCGGAGGCCGCTGCGGTTGCGGTAAGGGCCGGGCTCGAAAACATAGGTGCACGTTTCCATCTGGGCCCCGTGCTGACCCGGTTGCAGCGTAGCGATGAAGGTCTGCAGGCGCAGCTGTCCGACGGGCAGATCATTGCGTGCGACCTGGTGGTATCAGCCATAGGTCTGCGGCCCAGGATCGAGCTGGCTGCCGCAGCGGGCTTGCAGACCGGCCGCGGCATTCTCGTCGACCGTCAGTTGCAAACCTCGCACGCCAACATCCATGCCTTGGGCGACTGTGCCGAGGTCGACGGCCTGAACCTGTTGTACGTCATGCCGCTGATGAGTTGTGCACGTGCTCTGGCCCAGACCCTGGCGGGAACACCGACAGCGGTGAAATACGGTCCCATGCCGATCACGGTGAAAACACCGGCGTGCCCGCTGGTGGTTTCGCCACCGCCGCGTGGAGCAGATGGGCGCTGGAGCGTTGAGGGGCAGGGGGCCGACATCAAGGCGCTGTGTCACGACGCTGAAGGCAATCTGCTGGGCTATGCGCTGACAGGATCTGCCGTCATGGAGAAACTCGCGCTGAATAAGGTGTTACCTGCGTTATTGACCTGATTTCGCAGCATTTTGTCGGATAGTTGTCATATTGCTGCCAATAAAGCCTGTTCACGGACTGGCGCGGGTAGCTTCGGCATGCCATCCTCGAACTCGTCTGCCGCAACGTAGAGCCGTCGCGGCGCCTTGTTGCCGTTTGTCACAAGCGGCGCGGGACATAAAAACAAAAACCGTAAAAGAGGCTTCATATGCGTAAACCAGAAGTTGTTGCCGCCATTGCTGAAAAGGCGGATCTCACCCAGGAAAAATCCGCTCGCGTCCTCAATGCCATCCTTGAACACATTACTGACGCACTGAGCCGCAAGGACAGTGTCACGCTGGTAGGTTTCGGGACTTTTCTGCAACGCCATCGCGGCGCACGGACTGGCAAAAACCCACAGACCGGTGAGCCGGTAAAAATCAAGGCAAGCAACACGGTTGCCTTCAAGCCGGGGAAAGCTCTGAAAGACAGCGTCAACCCTTGATACCCGTTGCGCGCCTCGGCGGGAGGCGAGCAACCAGGCACGGGCACTCCATAGACGAGTGCCCGTTTTGGTTTCTGGGGTATATGGTGTCGATCTCCTTCGAAATAGGAGTTTTCCTACAGGATTTAAATGGGTAACCCGTTACACTGCCACCCCGATCCCATTGGCGGATCGAGATCGCTTCGAGGCTGCGTATGAAATTTCGTTTTCTTCTTTGGATGCTGGGTTTGCTGATGACCCGCGCCAGTCGTAACAATCCTGCTTTTCAGCAGCAGTTGACGGGCAAGAACCTGACCTTTCAGTTGCAGACCGCAGATGGCAAGATTGCGCGCCATTTTGTAGTTCAGGACGAGCGTATCAGCAGTGCAAGCGGTCTGGTTGCAGAGCCTGCGTTCGCCATTTCGTTTCGTGATGCTTCGTTCGGGTTTGTCACGCTTCAAGCCAAAAACAAGCAGTTGGCGTTCATGAGAGGCATTCAGGACAAGGACATCCAGATCAAGGGCAGCCCGGCCCTGGTGATCTGGTTCCAAGGTCTCACCAAATACCTTAAGCCGAAAAAGACGACGGCCTGATCAAGGCAGTTCCAGCCCGCCTGCTGCCTTGTGCAGTGCGCGGAGATGGTCGCCCATCTGTTTGAGATTGGCTTCATTCGCAGCAATTTCTCGGGCGCGAGCTGGCTCCAGCAGGGCGCGAACCTCTTTGTCGAGGTCGCCCGTCAGACGCTTGAGCTGCTTCTGACGCTGGCTGCTTTCTGCCTCAAGCCGTTGCCACTCATTGGCCTGCGGCAAGCCATAACCGCCGCTGCCCAGCAGTTCAGCGGGACGACTGAGGAACCCGCTGCTGGCGAGGATCTCCTGCAGCGTCGTGGTGGCCTTGGACACCTTGCCGTCTTTCAACTCCCGCGCGCCAAGATAGCTCTGTTTCACTTCGTCCTGGGCCAGCAGCAATTGCCGACGCAGGCTGGCCTGCTCGAGCAGTAGAATCGCAGCGCTGGTGCGCAGGTCCGCCTTGCCGAACCACTGACTACGCTCACTGGCTGGCAGGGCCATCCACTCTTCCACGGTGTTCTGCTTGATCGGCAGGTGCTTTTTCAGCACTTCGAACATGGCCTGATAGCGATCACGGTAAGAGTCGAATCGGTAGCCCAGGCGTAGCGCTTCCTTGGGATCGTCCAGCACGCTGGTGTCCGCCAGACCTCGGCCTTTCAGGACCTCAAGCAGGCCGTTCGGCAAGATGCTGTCCAGACCGATCAGCTTGGGGTTATGGGTGCCGCTGCGCAGCAGTTTGAGGTTTTCAACGGCACAGTTGTTGGACAGGAAGTAATAGTTGCCGTCGTAGCTCCAGTGCATCTCGGCAGCATGCTGAACCAGCCCTTCGATTTCCGGGCGCGACAGCTTGATCGGCACTGACGCCAGGCTGCGCAGTTCGGTCTTGGTGTATTCGTCGATGACTTGAGCCAGCGGCAGCACGAACAGGCGTGACGGGTAAGCGCCCATCAGTCCGTCCCAGCTGGAGAGCTGGACATCACCGACAAACGCCCGGTACGACAGGACCAGATGCTGATCCAGGTCGAGACGGCAATCCGGGCCACGCGGGCGACCGGGTTTGCAGATGACCAGACGCAGCATGCTGTGGCCCCAACGGCTGGCCCAATTTTGATTCGCTTCGGCCAGCAGGTAGTCGACCGCATAGACCCGCTCGGGGTCCAGCTTGCCCAGCGGCTCGCGGCCGAAGTCGCTGCCCGCATTCAGGTAAGGATAATACGTTGGGCATTCAGCGCGTGCGGCGGGTGCCCAGCCGAAACGCTCCTTGTAATAGGCGTACAGCGCAGGGCGACGGCAGGCGTAGGCCGGGTCGAGCAGGAAATACTCCATGTTGACCGCCACGAACTCCAACGGGCTGGTGGTTTCGTAGATGTCCGGGCTGCGCGCGACCTGGCCGTTGTGCTCCTCGCGTTCGCCACGACGTCCGACGTATTGCTGCCAGCCTGCGAGGTCCAGCAGGCGCGGGTCGTCACTCAGGGTAAAGCGTCGCTCGGTCTGACCGCGGCAATCGTCGGGCAGGCCGACTTTGCCCAGCGAGCTGTTGCGCGACGAGCAGCGGAAGAGGGTCGCCCGCTCGGTGGCCGACCACAAACGGGCGCGGTCATACACATGGGTCAGCTCATGCAGAACAGTGGCCAGCAGTTCCCGGCGCACGGTACCGTGCGGCCGGCCGGTCTCTGCGGTGGCTGCCGAGCCATCCGTCAGGGAGGCGAGCAAGTGGCTGTTGAGATACAACTGATAAGGACCGGCAGCCTGCCCGTAGGCATTTTGCGGCATGTCACTGGACCAACTTACTTCAACCTTTCGGTCCAGGGCCTCGACGAAACTCGGCGGTAGCGCACGCATGGCTTCGTCGAGCAGCGTCTGGCTGGCGTGTTGTTGAGCGGCGTCGAGGCCGTCAGTGTGCAGTTCCAGTGTCAGGCTGGCAAAGGCATGCGTCCCCACCAGCGACAGCGCGCCAGCAAGCAGCCAGGCGCGAAGTTTCCTCACAATGCGAGGATTGCTTCAGCCAGGGTCTGATCGCTGGCACCGCGTGCTTCCGGCAAGCGGGTGCGCAGTGTGTCGAAAGCCGCATCGAGCTGGGCACCGTGGATATCGCCACCGCTGGCGACGTAGCTGGCAGCATCGTCCTTGGCCTGAATCACGACCTTGGAGTCACGAATCGAGGTGGTAGTGTCCGAAGTGAAGTCGATAGTACGGCCGAACGCGCGAACGATGATGTTGCTCGTGGCCACAACAGTCTGTGCCTGGGCAAAGTCGGCCAGCAACAGCAGGCCGAGGGAAGCAGCAATCAGCGGGGTACGCATTTAGTAACGTCTCCAGTACGCAAAAAGGGGAAAGTGGCTATTGGACGAGGATTGCCTGCGCCAGTTCAAGGTCGCTGGCATGAAGTTTCACATCTGCCTGACGCAAGGCGTGCAAGGCTGATTCAAGTCGTGCACCGCGCAGGTGTCCGTCGCTGGCAATGAAGGCCGCAGCGTCGTCCCTCGCCGCCATGATCAGCTTGTTGTCGAAAGGTGCTGTTGTGACCTGACTGGTAACGTAGCCGGTCTTGACCAGGCCTTGTGTGGTCGTATCGAACGCTTGCGCCTGACCGAGGAGCATCAGGCTGGCAAAGGGTGCGACAAGCAGAAGGTGCAATAAACGCATGGCTTTCACAAACCGGCAAAACAGGCGTCAAGGCTAGCGCAATGCTCTAGCCAGAGCTACCCCGGCGCGTTGCCGGGGTGCAACGTATCAGATGGCCAGGATGGCCTGAGCCAGTTGACCGTCGGTTGCTTGCAGTTCCGGCAGTTGCTGACGGATGTGCTGCAAGGCACCTTCCAGACGAGCGCTGCGGATCTCGCCGGAGCTGGCGACAAAACTGGCCGCATCATCACGTGCAGCGAGGACGATTTTGTCGTCCTTCAGGGACGAAGACACATTGGACGTGGCACGGGTAGAAGCGTTGACTGCATCGACCACAGCATCAGTGGTCACAATAAAGCTGGAGGCATTGGCGCCTGCTGCAGCGGTCAACAGGAAGGCAGCGCCAAGGGTACGGAGCAGAGACATGATTGAATTCCATCTTGGAGACAAAGGGGCACAGGCTGCTTGCGAAGCCAAAGGGCTGATGTAGAGCGCTAGACTATCCCACCGGCAGAGCGCTGTCATGATGACTGAGTATAGGGAAAGTAAATTGGTTACTGCTAACCCGTAACTGTGCTGCTGATTTTTAAAACAAGGATAACTGTACTGCTTTGGCTAGGCACAGCAAAAGCCTCACCCAGGAACGACAAAACCCGTCTCGGTTGCCTGAGACGGGTCTTGTATAAAGCAATTCGGGTTGCTGGCGGGAAGCCTTTGGGCTTGTGACCAGCGAGCGCTAAATTAGCGCCAGAACGGCTTGCTCAGCTCTTCATAACGCTGGGATTCGCTGATACCGGCGTCAGCCAGCAAGCGTGCATCCAGACGGGCCAGTTGATGGCGGCTGGACAGACGACGCTGCCAGAGCATCAGGTTGGCGAATGCGCGCAGAGGCAGAGAAGATTTTGCGGTGTTGACGGTGCTTTCGCTGAACAGATCGGAACTGAGTGTACGTTCCATGGTGTGACTTCCTTCCGCTTGTGGCGGGATTAGTGAGTTGCTTGACTGGTGCCCATTCTCCTCGCTCGTGTACAGCTTCCATAGGCACAGTTCATCTGTATTGTGAGGGTTCAGTTAACTGTGATCGGCCACTGTTTTGTTCATAAATGGGGCAACTGTACCGGTCAGCACTTTTGTGGTGCGTTTTGTGCTCGATTGTGGTGTTTTTCGCAGTTTTAGGCTGTTTTGCGACCGGTACAGCAGTACAGTTTTTTGAAATGCCGATCAGCCAACGCTGACAGTTAAACAGAAAGGGTTGTGTTCACTTCCAACTGTCCTGTTCAGTCAGCCAGCATCCGCCCGGTTTCTTCCAGGTTGATGTGCCAACTCAGTGCTTCGCGAAGGATGTGCGGCGTGTGCCCGCCGATCGCGCAGGCGGCATTGAAATAGGCGTTCAGGGCGTCTCGATAGGACGGATGAACGCAGTTATCGATGATCACCCGCGCGCGTTCGCGGGGTGCCAAACCACGTAAATCAGCCAGGCCCTGTTCGGTGACCAGAATGTCGACGTCATGCTCGGTGTGGTCGACATGACTGACCATGGGCACAACGCTGGAAATCGCGCCGCCCTTCGCTATCGATTTGGTGACGAAGATCGCCAAATGCGCGTTGCGTGAGAAGTCCCCGGAGCCACCGATACCGTTCATCATTCGCGTGCCGCAAATGTGGGTAGAGTTCACGTTGCCATACAGGTCGAATTCCAGCGCGGTATTGATGCCAATGATCCCCAGGCGACGGATGACCTCCGGATGATTGGAAATCTCCTGCGGGCGCAGCACCAGCCTCGATTTGTAGCGATTGAAGTCGGCAAAGACTTCCGCGTGTTTGGCCGCTGACAGGGTCATCGAGCTGCCCGACGCGAAACTCAGTTTGCCAGCATCGAACAGGTCGAATGTCGAGTCCTGCAGCACTTCGGAATACATGGTCAAGTCGGTGAACGGTGATGCCAGCAAGCCGTGCATCACTGCGTTGGCGATGTTGCCAATCCCCGCTTGCAGAGGCATCAGCTTGTCGGTGAGACGGTCTTCGCGCACTTCGTTCTTGAAGAACTCCACCAGATGGTTGGCGATGGCCTGGGTGTCGGCGTCTGGCGGCGTGACGGTGGATGGTGAGTCTGGCTGATTGCTGATGACGATGCCGACGATCTTCGCCGGGTCGATCTTCACCGCATGGCTGCCGATGCGTGAATCGGCTTCCAGCACCGGGATCGGCAGACGCGTAGGGCGGTAGCTGGGAATATAGATGTCATGCAGGCCTTCCAGCTCCAGCGGCTGGGACAGGTTGATTTCCACGATGACCTGTTTGGCGAGAATCGCGAAGCTGGCCGAGTTGCCGACGGAGGTGCTGAGCACCAGATGGCCTTCTTCGGTGATCGCTACGCATTCGATCACTGCCAGGTCCACCGCTTTGATCTGCCGGTTGCGCAGCATTTCCACGGTGTCAGACAGATGCTGGTCGATGAACATCACCGTGCCATTGTTAATTGCCTTGCGTAGCGTGCTGTCGACCTGAAAGGGCATGCGCCGCGACAGGACGCCGGACTCCGTCAGTTGCTTGTCCAGGTCATTGCCCAGGCTGGCGCCGGTCATCAGGCTGATCTTCAGGGGCGTCACTTTGGCGCGTTCAGCCAGTGCATGGGGCACGGCCTTGGCTTCACCTGCGCGGGTGAAGCCACTCATGCCGACGGT
Organism: Pseudomonas syringae CC1557; assembly: GCF_000452705.1. Taxonomy (NCBI): domain Bacteria; kingdom Pseudomonadati; phylum Pseudomonadota; class Gammaproteobacteria; order Pseudomonadales; family Pseudomonadaceae; genus Pseudomonas; species Pseudomonas syringae. The sequence goes on along the minus strand of NZ_CP007014.1, from coordinate 5,641,812 downwards.
CATGCCGTCTTCAATCATGGCGGCAGCATCGGCTGCGCTCATAACCTTGCTCATCAGGGAGGGCAGGCGGATACGGTCACGGTACATGGGGTCTGTCTCGGGGTTGGAAGCAAAGCGACAAGTCTAGAGCGTTGGACGGGCTTCGTCCTGCTACCAAGGTCGCATTTGAGGGCTCTGATTGGCGGCTCTCAGTACAAAACACTGTTGCATGAAATGTAAAAAGCCCCGCTCGTCCAGGACGCCGGGGCTCGGCTTGCACAAGAGCAGGCTAGGTGTTTTCGACAGCCTTCACCATGTCCTCGATCACCTTTTTGGCGTCTCCGAACACCATCATGGTCTTGTCCAGATAGAACAGCTCGTTATCCAGCCCTGCGTAACCGCTGGCCATCGAGCGCTTGTTGACGATGATGGTCCTAGCCTTGAAGGCTTCCAGAATCGGCATCCCGGCAATCGGTGACTTCGGATCGTTCTTGGCCGCCGGGTTGACCACGTCATTGGCGCCGAGCACCAGCACCACGTCGGCCTGACCGAATTCGGAGTTGATGTCGTCCATCTCGAACACCTGATCGTAGGGCACTTCTGCTTCGGCCAGCAGGACGTTCATGTGCCCCGGCATGCGTCCAGCCACCGGGTGAATGGCGTACTTCACAGTGACGCCGCGATGCACCAGCTTTTCCGTCAGCTCCTTGAGCGCATGCTGCGCGCGAGCCACCGCCAGGCCATAACCCGGCACGATGATCACCGTGTCGGCGTTGGTCAGGAGAAAGGTTGCGTCGTCTGCCGAACCGGACTTCACCGGGCGTGCCTCCTTCGCCCCCGCCGGGCCTGCCGACGCCGTTGCGCCGCCGAAGCCGCCCCCGATCACATTGAAGAAGGAGCGGTTCATCGCCTTGCACATGATGTAAGAAAGGATCGCACCCGACGAACCCACCAGCGAACCGGCAATGATCAGCATCGAATTGTTCAGCGAAAAGCCGATACCCGCCGCCGCCCAGCCTGAGTAGCTGTTGAGCATCGAGACCACGACCGGCATGTCGGCGCCGCCAATCGGAATGATCAGCAGTATGCCAATCGCGAAAGCCAGTGCCAACATGATCGCAAAGGCGGGGAGGCTACCGGTGAACATGAAGGTCAGGCCGAAGAACAGCGTGGCAAGGCCCAGGACCAGATTCAGTTTATGCTGCCCCGGAAACTGTACCGGTGCGCCTTGGAACAGGCGGAATTTGTACTTGCCCGACAGCTTGCCGAAGGCGATCACTGAACCGGAGAAGGTGATTGCGCCAATGGCGGCACCAAGAAACAGCTCGAGACGATTGCCCGCCGGAATGGAGTCGCCGAGGTGGCGCACGATGCCCAGTGATTGCGGCTCGACCACGGCGGCGATGGCAATGAACACCGCTGCCAGACCGATCATGCTGTGCATGAACGCCACCAGCTCCGGCATCTTGGTCATCTCGACACGCTTGGCCATGATCGAGCCCGCCGTACCGCCCACCAGCAGACCGACCACGATGTAGCCGATGCCCGCGCTGGAACCTTCCGCTGTCGACAGGGCCGCCAGCTTGAATACCAGACCGATCGTGGTGATGACCGCCAGGCCCATACCGAGCATGCCGAACAGATTGCCGCGGCGTGAGGTGGTCGGGTGCGACAAGCCCTTGAGCGCTTGAATGAAGCAGATCGAAGCGATCAGGTACAACAGCGTGACCAGATTCATGCTCATGACTTGGGCACCTCGTCTTTCGCTTTGGGTGCCTTCTTCCTGAACATCTCAAGCATTCGCCGAGTGACCAGAAATCCGCCAAATACATTCACTGCCGCCAGCGCGACGGCCAATGTGCCCATGGTCTTGCCCAGAGGCGTGACAGTCAGGGCGGCGGCAAGCATTGCACCGACGATCACAATCGCGGAGATCGCATTGGTAACGGCCATCAGGGGGGTGTGCAGCGCGGGCGTAACGTTCCAGACCACGTGGTAGCCGACATAGATGGCCAGTACGAAAATGATCAGGTTGTAGACGCCGGGGGAAATAAACTCTTCCATGGGTATGTCCTCAGCCGTTTTTGCGGACGACGTGTCCGTCGCGGCACATCAGGCACGCGGCGACGATGTCGTCTTCGAGGTTGATCGAGAATATGCCGTCCTTGTCGAACAGCAGCTTCATGAAATCCAGCAGGTTGCGGGCGTAGAGCGCAGACGCATCGGCGGCAACCAATGCGGGCAGATTGGTGTGCCCGACGAGGGTGACGCCATGCTCGACGATCACCTGATCGGCAACGGTCAGCGGGCAGTTGCCGCCTTGTGCGGCCGCAAGGTCGATCACCACCGAGCCGGGCTTCATCTGGGCCACGGTCTCGGCGCTGAGCAGAACCGGTGCCTTGCGGCCCGGGATGAGCGCAGTGGTGATCACAATGTCCGCCAGCCTGGCTTTCTCGTGAACGGCGGCGGCCTGGCGCTGCATCCAGCTGACGGGCATCGGGCGCGCATAGCCGCCGACACCTTCGGCGCACTCGCGCTCTTCATCGGTCTCGTACGGAACATCAATGAATTTGGCACCCAGCGATTCGATCTGCTCTTTAACGGCCGGTCGCACATCCGACGCTTCGACCACCGCGCCGAGCCGTTTAGCCGTCGCAATCGCCTGCAGACCGGCCACGCCTGCACCGAGAATCAGCACGCGTGCTGCTTTGACGGTGCCCGCCGCTGTCATCAGCATTGGCATAAAGCGCGGGTAGTGATGCGCGGCGAGTAATACGGCCTTGTAGCCCGCGATGTTGGCTTGGGAGGAAAGCACGTCGAGGCTCTGCGCACGAGAGGTGCGCGGCGCCGCTTCCAGAGCGAAAGCGGTAATGCCGCGTTCGGCCATCTTGCTGATCAGTTCGCTGTTGAACGGGTTGAGCATGCCGATGAGCACCGAGCCGCTCTTGATCAGGGCCAGTTCGTTATCGTCCGGGGCCACGACTCTGAGGATCACCTCACTCGCGTACGCCTCGTTCGCGCTGCCAATGGCCGCGCCTGCTGCTTCATAAGCGCTGTCCGGAAAACTGGCATGAACCCCGGCTCCGCTTTGTACGGTAACGCTGTGTCCCTGGCTGATCAGCTTTTTGATGGTTTCCGGCGTGGCAGCCACCCGGGTTTCGCGTGTCTGGGTTTCGAGGGGAACACCAATGTGCACGACAAATCTCCTGCGCGATTTTTTATCGTTGGTTTTTTTATTGTTGGTAAATACCAGTGCACTGCCGCTTGTGCGGCTGGCTTGGCCAATCAGCACGCCTGCTCAAGCGGGCGCGGAGCATTTTGCAGGCGAAGTTTGTGGGCTTCAATACATCCTGTAATAAAACTATAGAGTAACTACAAGTCACACCGTGACCTATTGTCGCAGATAACCGCTATGAGCCTTTGTTTGCAAGGGTAAGGGGGATATTCATTACGGAAAGCAGGTGATAGACATTTTTTGGCTGAAATCTGAAAAACAGAGAAAACCCTGCGAATTACCTAGTATTTATTGGGTTATGAACCGGGGCATGGTTTTTTCTGTGAGTTATTTCAAAGCGACATAACGTTATATCTGTAGGGTTATTTTTAGCTTCACTACCTTTTCAGTAGGGTCAGGCGTTATTTTTAGGCAGTCTGTAATCTTGGGCCTGATCGACCAGCCAGTCTCGAAACGCGGTCAGTGACGCCGACTCCACTTTGCGTTCGGGAATCATCAGGTGGTAAGCCTTGTTGCTGGGTAACGAACGTGTATTGGCAATCACCAGGCGCTGTTCATGCAGCTCGCGCTGGATAAGGAAGGGCGGAATCAGTGCTACACCCATCTCGTGCATGGCTGCCTGAGCCAGCATCGAAAACAGCTCATAACGAGGCCCGGTCATGTCGCGCGGCACGTCGAGGCCCTGCGCGTTGAACCACTGGCGCCAGGCGTAGGGACGGGTGGTTTGTTGCAGCAGCGGCAACTCGGCCAGTTCGCCTGCCGACAGACTGTCTCGACCTTTCAGCAAAGACGGGCTGCACACCGGCATGGAGTTCTCGCCCATCAACCGATGCGACTCGGTGCCGGACCAGTCGGCATCGCCAAAATAGATGGCGGCATCGAAGTGGGTGTCAGCGAACAGGAAGGGCCTGGTGCGATTGGTCAGGTGAACCGTGACGTCAGGATGCTTCAGCTGGAAGTCTTTCAGACGCGGCAATAACCATTGCGTGCCAAACGTGGGAACCACAGCCAGCTCGATAGCGTTGGCACCTTGCTGGCCCATGATCGATAGCGTATCGCGCTCGACGGCATCCAGTTGCAGGGCAACACGACGGCTGTAGGAAAGGCCTGCTTCAGTCAGCTTCACGCCTCTTCGGGAACGTCGGAACAGTTCCACGCCGAGGTACTCCTCCAGCCCGCCAATCTGTCGGCAGATGGCGCCTTGCGTCAGGGACAGCTCATTGGCGGCTTTGGTAAAGCTTTCGTGTCGCGCGGCGGCCTCGAAACTCACCAGCGCGGTAGTGCTGGGTATCTTGCGTCTCATATACCTTCTTCTCACTGGTTCTTATGTTGTAGTGCGGTATTGAAGATCACGAAGTGAGAAATTAGCACAAGAGGTTGATAAAACCTCGTTTGTCGAGGGGCTGAGCCGGGGCTAGGATCAGTCCATAACATTTCGAACGGGCGTGAGGAGCAAATATGGGCGGCAAGGCAAGCTTTAACTGGATCGATCCATTGTTGCTGGATCAGCAGCTCACTGAAGAAGAGCGCATGGTTCGCGACACTGCCGAGCAGTTCGCCCAGAGCAAGCTGGCCCCGCGCGTACTTGAAGCCTTTCGTCACGAGAAAACCGACCCGGCCATCTTTCGCGAGATGGGCGAGGTGGGGCTGCTGGGGGCGACCATCCCGGAAGAGTTCGGCGGCAGTGGTCTGAATTACGTGTGTTACGGGTTAATCGCTCGTGAAGTCGAGCGTATCGATTCGGGCTATCGGTCAATGATGAGTGTGCAGTCCTCGCTGGTGATGGTGCCGATCAATGAGTTCGGTACGCAGGCCCAGAAAGAGAAGTACCTGCCAAAACTGGCTTCTGGCGAATGGATCGGCTGCTTCGGCCTGACCGAGCCTGACCATGGCTCCGACCCGGGTGCGATGATCACCCGTGCTCGAAGCGTTGAGGGCGGCTATCGCTTGAGCGGCAGCAAGATGTGGATCACCAACAGCCCGATTGCCGACGTATTTGTCGTATGGGCCAAGGATGATGCGGGAGATATCCGTGGTTTTGTATTGGAGAAGGGTTGGGCGGGGCTGAGTGCGCCGGCCATTCATGGCAAGGTCGGGCTGCGCGCGTCGATCACTGGCGAGATTGTCATGGACAACGTGTTCGTGCCGGAAGAGAACATCTTCCCGGACGTGCGGGGTCTCAAAGGCCCGTTTACCTGCCTCAATTCGGCGCGGTACGGCATTTCCTGGGGCGCGCTGGGTGCTGCGGAGTTCTGCTGGCACACCGCGCGGCAGTACACCCTTGATCGCAAACAGTTCGGGCGCCCGCTGGCGGCCAATCAGTTGATCCAGAAAAAGCTCGCGGACATGCAGACCGAGATTACTCTGGCCCTGCAAGGTTGCTTGCGATTGGGGCGCATGAAGGATGAAGGCACGGCGGCGGTCGAGATCACTTCGATCATGAAGCGCAACTCGTGCGGCAAGTCGCTGGATATCGCCCGTCTGGCTCGCGACATGCTGGGCGGTAATGGCATCTCGGACGAGTTCGGCATCGCCAGGCATCTGGTCAACCTCGAAGTTGTGAATACCTATGAAGGGACGCATGACGTGCATGCGTTGATCCTCGGGCGGGCGCAGACCGGTATTCAGGCTTTCTATTAAGGAGGGCTGGGTATGGGCGCGCTTTCACACATCAGGGTGCTGGACCTCTCGCGAGTGCTGGCCGGACCCTGGGCCGGGCAGATACTGGCGGATCTGGGGGCTGACGTGATCAAGGTCGAGCGTCCTGGTTGCGGCGATGATACTCGCGCGTGGGGGCCGCCGTTCCTGCGCGATGCAGCCGGGCGGGATACCACCGAGGCCGCCTATTACCTGTCGGCCAATCGCAATAAGCAGTCAGTCACCATTGATTTCACGCGTCCTGAGGGGCAGAAGCTGGTGAGGGAGCTGGCAGCGAAGTCCGATATTGTCATTGAAAACTTCAAGGTCGGTGGGTTGGCGGCCTATGGGCTGGATTACCTCTCGCTGAAGGTGATCAATCCGCGGCTTATCTATTGCTCCATCACCGGGTTCGGGCAAAGCGGTCCTTATGCCAGGCGTCCGGGGTATGACTTCATGATTCAGGCGCTTGGCGGCCTGATGAGCCTTACCGGTTTGCCGGAGGGTGAAGAGGGGGCTGGCCCGGTGAAAGTCGGCGTGGCGCTGACCGATATTCTGACCGGGTTGTATTCGACGACGGCGATTCTTGCTGCCCTGGCCCATCGCGATCAAAGCGGGATCGGGCAATGCATTGATATGGCCCTGCTGGATGTACAGGTCGCCTGCCTGGCCAATCAGGCGATGAATTACCTGACTACCGGCGTATCACCTGGGCGGCTCGGTAATGCTCATCCGAATATCGTGCCCTATCAGAGCTTCCCGACGGCTGACGGGGACCTGATCCTCACCGTGGGTAATGACGGTCAGTTCAGGAAATTTGCCGAGGTGGCGGGTCATCCGCAGTGGGCGGACGATCCGCGCTTCCTCGGCAACAATCTGCGCGTTGCTCATCGTGCCGAGCTGATCCCTCTGATCCGTCAGGTCACGGTATTCAGGACGACTGCCCAGTGGGTCAGCGATC
>NZ_CP007014.1:5342500-5630000 GCF_000452705.1 Pseudomonas syringae CC1557 | reverse complement strand
TCCGCGGCTAGACGGAAAGACCCCGTGAACCTTTACTATAGCTTTGCACTGGACTTTGAATTTGCTTGTGTAGGATAGGTGGGAGGCTTTGAAGCGTGGACGCCAGTCTGCGTGGAGCCAACCTTGAAATACCACCCTGGCAACTTTGAGGTTCTAACTCAGGTCCGTTATCCGGATCGAGGACAGTGTATGGTGGGTAGTTTGACTGGGGCGGTCTCCTCCTAAAGAGTAACGGAGGAGTACGAAGGTGCGCTCAGACCGGTCGGAAATCGGTCGTAGAGTATAAAGGCAAAAGCGCGCTTGACTGCGAGACAGACACGTCGAGCAGGTACGAAAGTAGGTCTTAGTGATCCGGTGGTTCTGTATGGAAGGGCCATCGCTCAACGGATAAAAGGTACTCCGGGGATAACAGGCTGATACCGCCCAAGAGTTCATATCGACGGCGGTGTTTGGCACCTCGATGTCGGCTCATCACATCCTGGGGCTGAAGCCGGTCCCAAGGGTATGGCTGTTCGCCATTTAAAGTGGTACGCGAGCTGGGTTTAGAACGTCGTGAGACAGTTCGGTCCCTATCTGCCGTGGACGTTTGAGATTTGAGAGGGGCTGCTCCTAGTACGAGAGGACCGGAGTGGACGAACCTCTGGTGTTCCGGTTGTCACGCCAGTGGCATTGCCGGGTAGCTATGTTCGGAAAAGATAACCGCTGAAAGCATCTAAGCGGGAAACTTGCCTCAAGATGAGATCTCACTGGAACCTTGAGTTCCCTAAAGGGCCGTCGAAGACTACGACGTTGATAGGTTGGGTGTGTAAGCGCTGTGAGGCGTTGAGCTAACCAATACTAATTGCCCGTGAGGCTTGACCATATAACACCCAAGCAATTTGTTCGAAAGGCCAGATTGCGGTGACTGTGGAGATGACACGAACCGAAGGTTTGCGTCACGAACGACACCTGAACGACTGACTATCACATACCTGATTTGCTGAAGCGCGCCGAAAGGCACGACTCGGTACCCGAATTTCTTGACGACCATAGAACATTGGAACCACCTGATCCCATCCCGAACTCAGTAGTGAAACGATGTATCGCCGATGGTAGTGTGGGGTTTCCCCATGTGAGAGTAGGTCATCGTCAAGATTAAATTCCAAAAACCCTCATCGCTTACGCGTTGAGGGTTTTTGTTTAAGTAGAAGTCACCAAAATTCGCTGGCACGTTACCCGATAACGGATCGGCAACAGAATTTCTTGACGACCATAGAGCATTGGAACCACCTGATCCCATCCCGAACTCAGTAGTGAAACGATGTATCGCCGATGGTAGTGTGGGGTTTCCCCATGTGAGAGTAGGTCATCGTCAAGATCAAATTCCAAAACCCCTCATCGCTCACGCGATGAGGGGTTTTGTCGTTATGGGCTATCAACGCTCGCTTGGCGCGTTGTTACCCTATTGTGTGGGTCAGGCAAACAGGCTGCGCGCGTTACTCATGGCACCGTCGGCAAACCCCTGAAGAAACGCTTCAAACGCAGATCCCTCAGGGCCGCCCTGAACAGAGTCCGCTACAATCGTCCAGCTTGCGATACACATCTGGTCACCGGTAGCCTCAACAGTCATCGCCCCCCACAGATTACTGACAGGCAAACTGGTGTGGATCAGCGACCAAGTCATACACAACGCATGATCATCGCGGGAGTTCAGTTGCTCGATGGCCACGTTGCCGTCCTTGAACAGCTTCTTGCGAACCGAGCCTGCACCGGTACCAGTGACCTCAGTAGTTTCCAGTGCTGAGATAAAAGCCTGGAAGCCGCCAAAATTACCCACCACCGCCCACACGCTACGTGCATCACTTGGGATTTCCACCGCTGAAACGACTCGGCATTGCTCCGGGTTCTTGATCAGGGTGTCCGGCTTCAGATTGCTGTGAAATGCTTTCATGTGTTTCTCCATTTACGTCAGTAGAGGTGTCGACTCAGATGAAGTCGATTTCCTTCAGGTAATCGCAGCCCTTGCGCAGCAGCGCCGGAGTTTTCTGCGGGTACTGCTCACCCATGTGGCGAATGCCGGCCAGGGTGTTCTGGTACTCGATCATCGAGATATCGCCGATGTCCTCTTCCAGGCCATCAAGGTAAAAACCCAGTACGCCAAACAGTGCGTTCTGGTAGTCGACGCGGCCGAGCTGGGCCTGCCATCGCGCCACGCTGACCAGCTCGAATGGGTGCCCTGATTCGCGGAAAGCCTCCACATAACTGCTCCAGCTCAGGGGCTCGGGGTTATGCAGATTGAACACCGCACGCTCAGGCATATAACGACTGGCATGAAAGCCGATGAAGCGCGCCAGAAAGTCCACCGGCATCAGATCGAAGTTGATGTCGAACTCCGGGACCTGGCCGAGCTGCAATGACCCCTTCAACATCAGCATCAAACGGTTTTTCTGTGGCTGGCATACGCCGCTGAGACTGTTGAACGCGATGTTGCCAGGGCGATAGATGTTCACCCACGCGCCCTGATCCCTGGCGCGCTGCAGGGCACGCTCAGCGACCCATTTGGAAAGGTTGTAGCCATTCTTGATGTAGATCGGAGGTGTCTCGGCAGCCGGTTGCTCAAGCACATTGCCGGCTGCATCCGTGGCACTGGAGGCGGAGAGCGTCGAGACAAAGTTGAAGATCTTCTTGCTGCGCCCTTCACACAGTTTCAGGCATTCGAAAATCGGTGCGACATTGTCTCGAGCGAGGGTTTCATAGTCCTGAACGTGATTCACATTGGCCGCGTTATGCACCAACGCGCCAAACTCCCGATCAAGCCTTTCATAAGCCACATCGTTGAGCCCCAGCCTGGGTTTTGTCACGTCGGCCGAATAGACGCTCACACGACTCAGGTCCAGATGATCCAGCCGGTTCTCCCGTAGCGCATGCTCGAAGCGCTGCTGTGCGCTTTGACCTGGCCCTTCGCGAACCAGACAGGCAATCTCGGTTGCTCCGCAATTCAATAGCGCCTCAACGATATGCACGCCGAGAAACCCGTTGGCACCGGTGACGATGACCTTATGAACATCACCCAGTTTGCTGCTCGGCAACGTCGAAAGCTGAACCTCCGCATTGGCATCCAGCAGCGCTTGCGGACTGATGCTGTGTTCCGATGTGCCATCGCTGTCGATAAGGCTGGCCAGTGTCAGAACGGTAGGGGCTTCGATGAAACGGTTGATCGGAATACTGCGCCCGAACCGTTCGCGAATACCCAATAGCAGGCGCGACAGCAGAATTGAATGGCCACCCAGATTGAAAAAACTTTCATCGGTCGAGATGTCCCCCGGCGGCAGCTCCAACAGCTCTGCCCATAACTCCACCAGTGTCTGCTCCTGTGCGGTGGTAGCCAGGCGGCGCGTGTGCTGTTCGGTAAAGCTCAGCGGGATTTCGAGCAACGCTTTGCGATCGATCTTGCCGTTGCCGGCAAACGGCATACAGGGCAATAGGGTGTAGACGGCGGGGTGCATATAGTCCGGCAGCAAACGCTGCACATGGGCTCTCAATGCCTGTTCGTCATGAGCGCCATACGGTTGCGCGAGAAACGCCAGAATGCGCCGTTGGCCGTCTACCACCACGGCCACTTGCCGATACAACTGACTGGCGCGCAGGCAGTGCTCGATCTCCTCTGGCTCGACCCTGAAACCCCGGATCTTCACCTGATTGTCGCGACGACCGATCAGCTCGACACCGTCAGCCGTCCACTTCGCGATATCGCCGGTGCGATAGGCGCGCAGGTGCTGCCCGTCCGGAGTCTCAAGCCGAACATAGCGCTCGGCCGTCAGTTCGGGATTGTTTATGTAGCCCAGGCAAACGCCTGGACCGACGATGTACAGTTCCCCCGGCGTCTGCTCGGCGACGGGCTGCAATTGCTCATCCAGAATCCACACCTGGCTGTTGGCAATCGGCTGCCCCAGCGTACGATTGCTGCCGGACGACTGAAACGCGAAGGCCGTGACCAGCACGGTCGCTTCGGTGGGCCCGTATAGGTTATGGAAATGGCACTGCCCGGCAAGTTGCGCGATGACGTGCGGCTCACAGACGTCGCCGCCGGTCATCACATGCTCAAGCCCCAGCGGCTGATCCAGCGGCAGAATGCTCAACAGCGCGGGTGGTAAAAACGCATGGGTAATGCCGTGCTGCAGCACACCCAGCAACTGCAACGGATCGCGTCGCTGGTCTTCGTCAGGTACCACCAGTTCAGCGCCACTGAGCCAGGTCGGGAAGATATCAATAATCGACGAGTCGAAGCTCAGCGTCGAAAACTGCAGCACCCGGCTGCGTTCGTTCAAGCTCGCGTACTCAGCGTACCAGGCAGTGAAGTGACTGAGGTTGCGCTGGCTGAGCGACACGCCTTTCGGCTGCCCGGTAGTACCCGACGTGTACAGCGCCATACACGGCGCATCTGGATCAGGCACAACGCGTATCAAGGTCGCAGGCACCTCCCGCACGGCCATCGCACTGATATCCAGCGCCGGAAACTCGGCAGCCGCCAGCGGATGTGTCCCGTCGTGCAGCAACAGCATGGCGCCAGCGTTTTCCAGAATGTATTGCTGACGCTGCAGAGGCTGACTGGGATCAAGCGGCAGATAAACCGCACCGCAGCCCAGAATCGCCAGAATGCCCGCATACAGCTCGACTGACTTGGGCAGGCAAATGCCGATCACCGGTTGTGTACCGGCTGCCCTGTGCTCAAGCAGCAGCGGCCTCAAATGATGCTGCAGGGTGACGCTGTATGCATGCAGCTCGCGATAGCTGTACGCCTGATCGTGGATCAGCAGTGCCGGGCGCCCGGCGAACTTCAGCAGCGCCTGCTCAAGCCGTTCGCTGATCGGCGTTTCGGCGACTTTCAGCAGATGCGGTTGTGCCGTCTGATTCAGGCGATGCTCGAACAGCAATCGATCAATCGCCTGCACACTGTCCTGCTGTTCACTCTGGGCAGGCTGCGCGGTGGGTAAGCTGTCGAGGTAGCTGTCATCCCTGGAGAGGCGACTGACGTGTAACGCCGTAAGCTCCACCAGTCTGGCGACAGCCTCATCACGCAGCATACGCCCGTTGCCTGACTCATCTGTGTTCAGCCACTCACGCGTGATCAAGCGTTGAGATCTGGCAGATCCCTGCCAGCACATCAGCTCCAGACGTGGCAGTCCCGACGCCAGCGCAGCACTGAAACCGACGCGCAGACCAACACGCACGCAACGTCCGGATGTTTTCAGCAGGGCCTCGTTCAGGTCCAGGCTGCCGTCTTCGATCAGCAGTGAGCTGCCAGCACCTGACCACGCTTGCAGAGCGTTCTGATCGGGCAAGTGCTGCACCGCATGCCCATGCGCCTGCAATTCGGCTGTCAGTTCACTCAAGGTCAGGCTGCGACCGATGAGCACAATCTCCAGGCGCTTCATTGCAGTGATCCCTGGACAGGTAGATACGCTGCCAGCTCGCGCTGCACACACAGATCGTCCAGCATCGAGCTGCTCTTGAAGAAGCGCACGATATTGCCGATCAGCGGGTGATGGCGGTTGACGGGGAAGCTCATCGCCAGGGTTTCAGCCCTGAGTGCTTGCTTGACCCGATCAGGCACCTGCAAGTGCTCGATCAACGTGAAGTCAAAGCTGCTCTGGATATCGTTGGTCAGGTATTGAGCGATGAACACCGGCATGATGCGGGCGATACAGTCACGATCCTGTTCGGGTGCGGTATGCCAGTAGATCCGTACCAGTCGCGCCCAGAAACCCGAATGCCTGCCTTCGTCGAGCAAGTGATCGGCCATCAGTCCCTTCACCGACTGCTTGACCGAATCATCCTTGGCGAACGCTGCGACATCGCTGGTTACCGTATTCTCCGCAATCGCCACACAGATCAGCTCCACGGCACTGCGCAGGTGGGCAGGCGCCAGCGCCAGCGCTGCGGGTATCGCCCGGCTCAGTTCGATTTCCTCAGGTAAGCGGATCGGCTGGATACCGGTAAGCGCGATGGTCTGTTGCATGAAGTCCATGGCAACCAGCGCGTGGTAATCCTCGTCGACCACCACCGTCATCGCGTCATAGCGGCAAGCGAACGGAAAGCGAATCGCGAAGTTGTCCTTCGCAATACTGCGCGCGGTCTTGTCGACGATCTCGGTTTCAAAGATCACCACGTCGTTGATGAACTTGTACAGGCTCTGCACCAGCGCGTAATCACGCAACTGCGCGCATTCACGGGTGAACGTGTCGCTGAGCACCAGCGGCTGACGACTGAGGGGATAAATCAGTTTTTCATCGTTCTCGACGATCCTGCGTGGACGAGTGCGAATGGTAGCGCGGCCCTCCCACGCATCGATGAACGACCGGTAGTCTTCTGCTTTCATGATGGCTTCCTTGTAAGAGCTTCAGGATGTTGCGACCGGGCCTTATGCGCTGGCCTGCATCAGCGGCGTGCGCATGCTCATGCGCAGCGTGTCCCACAGCTGGAGCCTGCTTTCCACCGCTGCGATGGCCGCCTGGTAAACCTCTTTCTCACGTTGCGCATCGCCAGCCACCAGTCGAGCCAGCAATTGCTCTGCTGCGGGGCCGTGGTCTTCGGAGTCCACTTCGATGTGGCGCTCCAGGTAATAGCGAAAGGTCGGTGCCTGATCGGCAGTGATGCCCCAGTCATCGAGAATGCTCTGGAACATCAGCGGGATGACGCTCTCGCGACCATGCAGGAACGCAGCAGCGACGCTGTGTGCAGGTGCATGGAGCGCGGTGTCGAGGGTGTGGGTCACGAACGCTGTGGCAGCCTGGCCTGCATTGACCTGTTGCAGCGCGGTTGCGTAATGCACGCCCTGTCTTTGCAGTTCGATAAAGCGCTCTACCTGCAACGTGCTCGCGCCTATTTCACGCATGGCGTCCAGATACAGCTCGAAGTGGCTGTAATGGCCGTGTCCCAATCGGTCATCGGATTCTTCCCCCAGTACGATTTCATTGATCAGACGTGCGGCGGAGGCGTCCTTGGGTGGTAGCCAGGGCAGTTGGGTACACGTCAGTTCCTGCTGCAAGCGCTTGGTCAGGGACATGAAGTCCCAGACGGCGAAGACATGCGTCTCCATAAAGCGCCGAAGCACGAGCAGAGAATTTATTTCCGTAAAGATCGGGTGATGACTGAGTTCAGTTTTCTTATGGTCTAACAGTGTTTTCTCAAAAAGCATGGCGATACCCGTAGCGTCAGAATGACGGTTAAGTTCTGCATTTATGTGTATTGAAAGCAGCCGCTGTTAGTGCAGGATTAAAATCACTATTTGCCTGAAAAGTAGGCGAGCAGCAGCCTGCTGCTAAAACGATAATTCATCGAAAAACACGCAGGCTTTCTGTTGCTTGAAGCAGCCGTTATGGGACTGCATGCAGCGCTGTAAGCCTTGCTGGGCTGGCGATTTAGGCCTGATGTCACATTGGCTGCGTAGAAAACTTAAAACATATTTAACGTGCCGTGCAAACACTATTTTATAATATTTTAAGTTGTAGTTTTTTTTCGGTTGTAAGTTGCCATATAAAACAGTAGTTATATGTTTTATAGGGGCGCAGACAACCCTTCCGGCTTATTAAGTCGGAATTATAAACAATGAACGAATGCCTCGCTCAGCGTTGCCGTTATATCGAACAATTTGAGGTTTTGATTTTTTTGCGGGCGACGTTGGAAATGACGTCCAATGTCTTCCTGCCCTGTTCAGCAACTCCTTATCCATTGAGTTCAGGTGAACAGAGAACGGTCCTGGTCCTGCGTGGACAGTTCAGCCGTGGTCAAGGTCGACCCTCCGGTTGGGTCTTCTTGAGCCACAGCCGAGTTTGCCTCATTCCGGCAGCCACCCACCTGGCGTATCAGGAAAAATAGACGTAATGACACCGTGCCATGAAGCATGGGTGGTGCAGGGGGAGGAGGTATGCAGCAGAGCGACCGGCTGATCCACAGATTCGAAGCGCTGTGGATCAGTTGCGTCGATGAATCAGGCGGGGCTTTTCTTGCGCGGGCGTTTCTGTTTGGTGTCGCTGGCTTTTTTGTTGCTCAGGTACACGGTGACAGCCTGAACGCCACGGTTGAGGTGGAGCCTCAGTGCTTCGACGCAGGGCTCGACGGCCTTCTGCTCGGCCAGACGCAGCAGCTCCCAGTGGTCATCCTGAGAAAGCTTGCCCAGGCCCATGTCGGAGAGGTTGAAACGTAAAAAGCGCTCCTCTTCGTTCAGGCCTTCTTCAACCAGGCGCATAAGCCGCTTGTTGCGTGCCTTGGCGTACAGCGACAAGTGGAACATCCGGTTGAGCCTGCCCATCTGGGTAAAGTCGGTTTCGACTTCCAGTTGCCTGATGCAGCTTGCGGCGGTCGCCAGATCCTGTTCGTCCAGCAGCGGAATCGACGCACGCAATGCCTCGGATTCCAGCAGAATCCGCAGCTCGTAAGCATCTACAGCGTCTTCGGTAATGAGCGGCGCCACGACTGCGCCCTTGTGCGTCTCCACACGCAACAGAGATTGCGCTTCAAGCTGGCGCAACGCCTCACGTACAGGCATCCGGCTGACGCCGAACAGCGTCGCCAGTTCCTGCTGGCGCAACGCCGTACCGCTTGGCAGGCTGCCATCGATAATGGCATTGCGCAGTTTTTCTTCAATCACCGTTCTGGCAAGGTGCGCCGGAGGCTGCTCAGTGCCCAGTACGGAGCCCAGAAAGGCTTCTCTATCTGATTTACGCATCGGCCTACTTCTTCATCAACCTGGCTGGGTGGGATCCGATCAATCGCTGGATTGCCGACAGATTAGTCAAGACTTCCCGGTTAGTCGCCAAACGAAGGCATTATTGAGTTCGGCCGCATGAAACCGGTTCGCCTGCCCACTGGCAAGGTCATCCGCATGTACGCGTATCTTAACGCTCATCCAGCCGATGTACCGAACATGCATTCGGCACAGGCGGATTTTAACCGTATATGGATATGACATCGCGACCTGCAACCGGCTTCAGCGAACCACTCGGCCCGAGACAAAATGCTGAACATCATTGAAGCCGGGTGTCGAGGCATGTCCAGGTGTTACCAGCGAGTCGATGAATGCTTCGTCCTCAGCCGTGACCTTCACCTGCAGCGCCTTGGTATAGCCGTCCCACTGCTGCTCGGTTCTCGGACCGACGATCGCTGACGTCACCGCCTGGTTGTTGAGGACCCAGGCAATCGCGAACTCGACGATGCCGACCCCCTTGTCCTGCACGTATTCCTGAATCCGCTGCGCGATACGCAACGACTCCATGCGCCACTCGGTTTCCAGCAGTCGCTTGTCCTGACGCCCGGCGCGGCTCTCGCTGTCAGGGGCGATATCCGGAGCGTATTTGCCGCTGAGCACACCTCGCGCAAGCGGGCTGTAGGGCACGACGCCCAGGCCGTGATAAGCGGCTGCGGTGATCTGCTCGACTTCAGCCTGGCGGTTGACGATGTTATACAGCGGCTGACTGATGACCGGTTTGTCGACCCCCAGGCGCTGCGCAACATTGACGATTTCAGCTATTCGCCAGCCGCGAAAATTCGACACACCCCAATAGCGGATCTTGCCCTGCCGAAGCAGATCGCCAATCGCCGAGACCGTCACTTCCAATGGCGTGTCGTGATCTTCCTTGTGCAGATAATAGATATCCACATAATCGGTATCCAGCCGCCGCAGGCTGTTCTCGATGGCGTTGAAGATGTGCTTGCGGCTCAGGCCGGCCCGGTTGGGCACGCCGTCTGCCGGGCCGATCGCGACCTTGGTGGCCAGCACCCAGTCACTGCGCTGCGCCGCGATAGCCCTGCCGACTATCTCTTCCGAGCGCCCGCCGTTGTAGACATCCGCGGTGTCGATGAAATTGATGCCCTGATCCCTGGCCTTGTCGATGATGCGCACTGATTCATCGGCAGCAGTCTGCTCGCCGAACATCATCGAGCCGAGGGTCAGTGTGGAAACCTTGAGGCCGGACTGGCCGAGGGTTCGATAATTCATGCTCAACGTCTCCTTGTCATTCAATTCAATCGGGTTCGGGCAGCCCCCACGCCTTGAGCGGGAAGTCGGCCAGCGAGGCGAGCAGCAGGTCGGCATGTTCGTATTGCTCGACCGGCATGTGCGAGTCAGGCACCGCCACGGCGTACATCCCGGCAGCCTTGGCGGCGGTCACGCCAAACGGCGAGTCTTCGAAGACCAGGCAATCCGCTGGCGAGACACCAAGACGGCGGGCGGCGACCAGAAAAATGTCCGGGGCCGGCTTGGCAGCACCCACTTCCGGGTCGTCAGCCGTCACGATGGTATCGAACAGCTCGAACCATGCCCGGTGCAGCGTCGTCTTGGCCTTGAAGTAATGCACCGAAGAACTGGTACCCACGGCGATTGGAATATTATTGGCGGCCAGATGGCGGACCAGCGCTTCGGCACCTGGCATCGCCGGGGCGCGGGGGAAGCGCTCTTCGAGCATCGGCTCACGAGTTTCGAGAAACTCGTCGATCGACATCGGCAGTTCAAGCGCCTTGATCACGTAATCCGAGAAGTCCCGGGCACCGCGGCCAATAGTGTGCTGCTTGATCGACCAGTCGAAGGTGCGCCCATGACGGCTGGCAATCAGATGCGTGACTTCCGTGTAGACACCCTCGGTGTCCAGCAACAGACCATCCATATCGAAAATGACGGCCTTGATAGGGCCTCGTTCGTTGTGCTGTTCGCTCATGTGATCCCGTCCGGTATTCGAATTCGGTTTCAGCCTAACGTTTCCATGAATACCGTGGCTACCCTATGTTTCAGAAACGTGTCCAGAGCAATGTGGCGCACAACAAAAAGGCCAAAGGCCACGCCTGTCAGGCTGCCATAATGCCCGCGTGTCCAGCGAAATAGCCGTGAATGCTGGGCTGTCGGGCTCCAGCGATGATAATCTCTCGCGGTTTTCAGGCAGTGCTGCCGGTCTCGGTACGACTTCTCCATCATCAGAACGGATATCTTCGAGTCATTATGAATAAATCAGCAGGAATAGCGGTTGGCGTTATCGTCGTGGCAGGCGCATTGATTACCGCGGGTGCCTGGTACACCGGCAATCGACTGGAAGGCGCGCTGAACGATTCGATCAGCAATGCCAATCAGCAACTCGCCAAATCGTTCAAGGGCAGTGAAACCAGCGTGACGCTGAAGCTGGTCTCGCTGGACAAGCACTTTTTCAGCAGCACCGCGCATTACAGCGTCGACATCCAGAACCTGGCGGACAGCACGCAGAATAGCCAGTTTCTGCTGGTCGATCAGATTGAACACGGCCCCGTCCCGTTGTCCCGTCTGAAAACCTTGAACCTGCTGCCAGTCATGGCCCTGAGCAATTTCCAGCTGGAAAAAAGTCCGAGTTCCGAGAAGTGGTTTGCCATGAGCAAAGACGTCACGCCACTCAAAGGGCAGGCCAGCATCGGCTACGACCGCGCCACCAAGGGCTGGCTGCAGATGGCACCGCTGGAAATGACCGACGTGGACGGCACGTTCAAGTTCTCCGGTCTTGAGCTGAAAACCGAGTTGTCTGCCGATGCTGAAAAATACAGCGCTGTCGGCGACATGGACACTCTGCAACTCAACGTCGCCTCGCCGGACGGTCCAGTCAATATCGAAATCAAAGGCATGACGTTTGATACGGGCGGCACCAAAGGCAAGTCCAGCTTCTATCTGGGCCATACCAACCTGAAAGCCCAGGGCTTCAATTTCCAGGTGGTCGGCAAGCCACAGGTGCAGATCAAGGATCTGTCTGCCGTCAACCTGACGCAGGAAGACGCGGGCAACCTGGCCGCTCAGGTCAGCTACGACGCCGGCATGATTGCCTATGGCGGCAAGGATGTTGGCGCCGCGCACATGGGCTTCAAAATTGCCAACTTCGACGCGGCGGCCAGCCAGGCGCTGGGCCAGTTCTATCAGGACAAGATCCTGCCGCAACAGCAAGCCGCAGCGGCCCAGGAACAGCCTTTCCGACTGGAGCTGAGCCCTGCCGATCAGGAGCAGATGAATACCCAGCTGAAGAAGCTGTTGGCGGCCAAACCGCATATCGAACTGGAAAAGCTCTCGCTCAAAACCAGCAACGGTGAGAGTCATGTGCGCATCGCCGTAGACCTGACTGATCCGGGCTCGCTTGATCAGCCCTCCAATGCGCTGGTGCTGAAAACCCTCGGCGAGGTCAACGCCAAGGTTGTTCTGTCTAAACCGATGATCCGCGATCTCGCCACTCAGCAGGCCATCCGCGAAGGTCAGACCGACCTCAAAGTGATCGCCGAGCAAGCCAAGGCCGCCAGCGACATGGCCAGCGTCATGGCCGAGATGATGCAGCTGGCCAAGGTCGACGGCGACAACATCGTTTCCGATCTGCACTACGCCAATGAAATAGTCGACTTCAACGGCCAGAAAATGACCGTGCAACAGTTCGTGAGCACTATCATGGGCAAAGTCGGCGCGCTGGGTCAGCAGTAAGCTGCCGGGCCGTTGCTCGGGACGCTCGCAACAGCGTCCCGACTATCAACAGGCTACTTCGTCAGTCCCACCAACGTATCCGCCAGTTGCCGGGTACGTTGCGAAGTGCCCGCGGTCATGTCGCTCGACCCTTCCAGTTCAGACAGCAAACCGGTGAGCGTCCCGACTTCCAGGGACTGCTCCTCGATGTGCTGCGCCACCTTGCGAATCTCCTCGGCGAGACGCTCGATATCGGTACCGATATCATTCGCGTTCTGCGAGGTCTTCTGCGCCAACTGGCGCACCTCATCGGCCACCACGGCAAAGCCCCGGCCCATTTCACCTGCCCGCGCCGCTTCGATGGCAGCGTTCAGTGCGAGCAGATTGGTTTGCCCGGCGATCTGCTGGATCGTCTGCACAACCGACTGAATGCGCAGACTGGACTTGGCCAGCTCTCGTGAGCCGAGCACCACCTCGTCAGCCTGATTGACCAGGCTTTTGACGGTATTGCCTGCCTTGTCGATGACTGTTTCCTGCTGCGTGATGGTCTGCGACAGCTCATCCATCGAAACATGCAGCTGGCCGGAGTAGTGGCGCAACTGACCGGCAATCTCTTCCTGATCGTGATGAGCCTTGACCAGCACGTCACCCAGGTCGCTCAGCCCGCTGAACACCGGACGAATCTGCTCGTCCAGACCGCTCGGATCAATGGTTTGAACGAAGTTGCGCTGCTTGAACTGGTCGATCTGCTTGACTACCACATGGCTCAAACCGGCCAGCTTCTTGATCTGGCGACGCAGAAAAAACGCCTTGAATTCGCCGTAGTAGGCGATGAAGTTGTCGATGTAGTCGTCGCGAAACGGCTGGCCTTCAGGCACCTTGAAGAAGAACACGGCAGTGAGAGTCTGGTTGAGGTTCAGGCCCAGGATCTCTCCGAAGGTCGAGAAACCTACCACTGGCGTTTCACCGAACACACCATTCATACGGCCCAGTTCGCTGCCGTTGTTCAGGCGACGCAGAATGCAGTCGCTCAACAGGCCAAGCAACGGCTTGCCGGACTTGCCTTGCAGAAAGCGCGCGAAGTCCTTGCGCGTGGTATCGATCATCGACGTTCGCTTGACCATCACCAGCTCTTCGCCGGGCGCGACGTCGCAGAACAGATGCACCCGCTCGCTCTCGTAATCGATACGCGCAATCGAACGCACGAACAGCTCTTCGCCCACCCGGATGGCGAACGAGTACTGCGCCAGCTTGCCTTCCAGTTCATGCCGTTCGCACTTCAGCGCGTCACACAGCGCCGCTACCATGGTGGCGATCTCGCCTCTGGAATTGACCACCTGGCTGATATAGCGCTCCTCCAGCGATGCCGTCAGAACGCTCATGCTCAGTGGCGTAGCCTCAAAGTTCTGGCTCTTGAACACGCCGAAGCGCACGTTCTTCGCGCTCTTGAGAAACACCACCTGCGCGTGGTTTTCATAGCTGCGCTTGCCGTCGTGGATCAAGGTCTTCTTGAAATCGCCTTTGCCACCCGCCGAGCCACCGACGAACAAGCACGGAAAACGGCCCGACTCGTACAGCGCTTCCATGAAGAACGACTCCGACGCGGACAGGCCGTCGAACGTGACGTAGGCCAGCGTATCCCGATGGTCGATAGGCGTACTGACCTGCGTGCGCTTGATCGAGTCAGTCAGCCGCGCAATCCGCTCACTCATCGACAGGCGCTTGCCCGTGCCGCGAATGTCCTCGCTGTGCAACGGGATATGCACCATCTCCGCGCTCGTGATCACGCTGGAGTCGAACAGTGCCAGCACGATCCGGTCCCACTGATTATCGGCAGCGCAGTACAGCGAGTCATTGCTGGAGCAGAGTTCGCCTGATGTCGTACACAGACTGATCTTCGCATTGGGAAAGCGCGTAGCGACCGCCCGCGCAACCTGATCGAAATCCACGTGCGGCGAGACGAAGCCGGTCAGGTAGACCGGATCGAAACTCAGGCTCGACAGTTTGTTATTCAATTCCCGGGCTGACGTAATGACACTGAGTACGCCTCCGGTCCGCGACGTGCTAGCCCGAAAACGAGATAGAAAGCTCATGGTTGAGTCCGTAAGAAGAAAAACAGAGGCCGGAAAAGGCCGATATCATTTAATCGGCTGCTGACGGGTTCGGGTTAGCCTGTTGGGCGATGAATTTTGCCTATCTGCCCAGTTTCGGCCACGTGTCAGGCATCACCCATAGCCGCTACACTCGCCGTCCCACAAGGATGCCCCAAGGACCTGCAATGCCATTCTCATCCGACACGCTGCGCCGTAAGCTGGTGATCTGGTTATACGCTGTTGCAGGCGCCCACTTGCTGGGCAGCCTCGTGTTCACCTGGGCAGGCTTTTCCGGCTTGCTCGACGGCTACCTGACCACGCTCGAACAGGCGTTCTGGACTGAAGCGGTTCCCGCCGCTGCCCGCGCGCAACAGGTCTGGTGGATGGCCCTGTTCGGCGCCACCCTGCAAACGTATTCCGTGTACATGCTGGCGCTCGTACATCTGGGCAACCGCCTGAAAAGCGCCATGCCGTGGGGCTGGCTGATCGCAGGCCTTCTGCTCTGGGCGCCTCAGGACATCCTGATTTCGGTGCGCGGCGGCGTCTGGTCGCACGTGTGGCTGGATCTGGCGGCGTTGATTGCGTTGCTGCCGCCGTTGGGTTGGTTGTATCGCCACGATCGCGGCACTTCCGCAGCCCACGCATCGAAGGAGCCTCGTCATGTCTGACTTACCGCTTATGTACCTGCTGGCGGGCAACGGCAGTAGCGCCGAATGGTGGGACGACGCGCTACCGCATTTTCAGCACCATCAGGTCGTGCCGCTGGAACTGCCAGGTTTCGGTAGTAATCCCCAGCCACCGTGCGAAGATCTAGCAGCCTACGCTGATGCATTGCTGGCGGCGACGCTGCGAGGCAGCTCAATCGTTGCCGTGGGCGTCAATGCACTGTTGGTCATGCATGCCTTGCAGCGCGAGCCGGGGCACTTCTGCAGAAGTGTGTTGCTGGCGCCCGTTGGGGCCTTTCTGTGGCAGCGGCGCTTGCCTGCGTTGATGTCGCCGCTGCCGATTCGCAAGACCATCCACTGGCTGCTGTCCAACAAACCCAAGCTGTTTGCGCACAAGTTCTCCAGACAAGCCTGGCCTGCGGCGCACTATCAGCGCATGGGGGAAGGTTATGCACGCTGCCGTGCCTTCGTGCCGTATTGGGACCTGTTGCGTGCCGACACCGCGCTACCGTTGCTGGAATGGGTTCAAGATCCAATAGAGCTGGTCTGGGGCGATCAGGACAAGGTGCTGGGCATCGACCAGGCTGCGGCGTGGTCTGCCATTCTGGCGCGTGCCGATCTGACCATCAGTTTGAAGGCGGGTTGGGGTCATTACCCGTGGATCGACTCGCCCACCGAATTTGCGCATTGGCTGGAGTCGGGTGAGCGTGGATTTGTCGCGCACACCAAAGGTGGCCGTCTGCGTCTTGCGGCCATCGCCGGGCAACCGGTGCCAGATGCGCTGTCGCTGATGCCGGGCGCTGACTCGGCCTTGCCCGCGTTTCTGGCCAGCCAGCCGGAGGCTATCTGGGCTGTGCGCTCGTCCAGCTTCGGTGAGGATCAGGCCGATGCGGCCAATGCCGGTCTGAGCACTACTTTTCTTCGTGAGCCCAGCTACAACGTAGCCGCGCGCGTCGAAGAGCTGCACAACGCTGGCGTCGAAGAGGTCGTGGTGCAGCGCTTCATCACGCCGATGCTTTCCGGGATCGCCTTTGTGCGTCACCTGTCGGTCGAGCTGGAGTGGGTTGAAGGGCATCTGGAGGCGCTGGCCGACGGTCAGGCAAGCCCTGAGCGAGCGATCATTTCTCGCCTCGGCGCAGCCTGGAGCAGCGCCAGCTTCAAGCCATCCCACGGTTTGACTGAGGAGGTGCTCTGGAACTTCCTGCAGGGCGTTCTGCGCGTCTTCCACTGTGTGCCGGGCGACGTTGAGTGGGCCTGGGATGGCCGCCAGCTGTGGCTGCTGCAGTACCGTCCGATCAGTGACTACGGCTGGCGCCGCCACCTGACCGCCGCCAATATTGCGGAGATCCTGCCGCCACAGCCCAGCAGGCTGGTCGAGTACGCACAGCGGCGTGCCGCAGGCAGCATCCCGGCAATCATGGCGTGTTGGGATTCACGGGTGTTGCAGGACAACGAGCCATTCACCGCACTGTTTGGCGCTGCTTCCTACATCAACAACGACCTGTTTCTTGCACGTTTGGCTGACTGGGGCATCGCCTCCAGTAGTTACGCCGATGAGGTTGGTGGCGCGACCCCACATCTGCCTTGGCGACCGTTGCGTTTGTTGCGCTCGTTACCGGTGTTTCTACGGATGCAGCGCATTGCGCGAGGCCACTTGTTGACCCTGGAAAAGCAACTTCATGGCCGACAACATGGTGCACGAAACGCTAGTTCGCTCAGACACCGCTTCTTAAAGAGTTTGACCTCGTACTTTAAGAGGCGGCAACGGAGTTCAACTGTAAAGCCACCAAGTTTTTAAAAAGCAGTAATCCGACATGTTTGTCTAGCCGGTAGTTACCCACTCACTAATGCCTAATAATTAATCATGCTGTATGTACAAAGAACAGCCCACTACCTGAGCCATCTTTTTTCAAAAGAAGGCATCCGACAGCATCAGTCAAATAAAATATATCCTTAAATGGCTCTGGAAAATCTGAGGAGTATAGCTGCATCACAAACTCGTACTCTTCCTGCAACTCTGGAGGTAAAGCTACTCCATTAGGTGGGGTGTTCGTAAGCATTGAGAATACTGGGTACTCGTCATTCCCAACTTCTCTTTCTTTAAAGTCTGTGTGTACTTTCGGAACTGATTCAGTCGGACTAACTATTTCAGAATCAGAATTCCCCATAATTACTAAGGTGTAGCCACTCAGTATCAGCTCTAGCTCAGACGTATCGCCACTGTACGTAACGTTATCGAGAAAATAATCAGAGCGACTGTAAGTTGAAAAGACATACAGTACACCTTCCTCGGGAATCGAGTTGAAACCAGAATATTTTTTGAGGTTAGCGCACTCTATAGTGGCAATTAACACAAGGCTTTTTCCGTCGGGATTAGCCGGCCAAGCATTTAACCTTGCTGAGCCGCCACCTATGATAACGCTAGAATGCTCAACGTTGTCCGATAAAATAATTTCTTTAACAAGAACCATGTTTGATCACCCACACCCATTAAGACTGCTATGAAATTTCTTGGCCATTCTTCTTAATTCTTTTACTCTAGACTTAGGAACTCCACTCTTCCTTAGCGCGCCTGATGTGATGTCTAGCTCACGCTTTACAGATGATGCAAATTCATTCCTACCCAAACCTTGGCTCTCACGTATTTGCGTCTCATGCCAATGAGCACCACCAATACCTCTTGTATCTTTCATTGGGCCTCTAGTGTGATGATCTAGATCCAGCGCAATAGATGGATTTCCTGGAAGCCTAGTACTCTTCTCCGCGAGATTCTGCTGGACGAGATATTCGTGACGGAGGAGTTCGTGCGCTTGCAAACCATCTCCAATGTGAGTTGATCCGTTAAGTCCTCCATAGGTACCTAATTCAAAAAGCGTAGCTAAACCTTGCGGATCAATCCAGCCGATTGCACTCGGAGCATATTGATAAAGATTAAGCCCACCCAGCAACCCAATCGGATCCTGCGTAGTAAACCGCCCAATCTCCGGGTCATAATACCTAAACGTGTTGTAGTGCAGCCCCGTCTCGACATCAAAATACTGCCCCTGAAACCTCAGGTTCTGCTCAACCTCGTTCACCACCAGCTTTTCAACAGCCCCCCACGCCCGGTACTTCGCCTGCCAGACGATCTGCCCTTCAGCATCGGTCATCTCCAGCGGTGTGCCGATCTGGTCGGTGTGGAAGTAGTAAACCTTGTTCTCTACCTCGCCTTCTTTCTGATCCACACGGGCCAGCGGCGCATAGCTGCCGGGCTCGTAGAGATACAGGCTACTCTGTCCCGGACTTTCCTCACGCAGCATCCGCAGGCCTTGCCAGAGGAAGCGTTTGTGGTCGGTGTGGCCTTTGATCTCGGACTGCTTGGCAACTCTTCGACCCAGACTGTCGTACTGATAGCTGCTGGTGCTTTCCACCTGTGTGTTGGCCATGGTTTCGGTTCTGACCAGGCGGTTTTCGCAGTCGTAGGTGAAGGTTTGCCAGCGCACGATGCCGACGGTTTTCTCTATCAGGTTGCCCCAGGCGTCGTATTTGTATTCCTGGTTCGCCCATTGTTTCAGGCGGTTGTCTTTTACGTGATCAAAGCGGCTGGTGTTGAAGTTGAGGCGGTTGGCGGCGGCGTCGTAACGGAACTCTTCGCCGTCGACCACGCGGCCGGTGTTGCGCGCCAGCAACTGGCCGTTGGCTTCGTACTCGTACCGGGTTTCGCCGCGCAGTTTGTCGAGGGTGCGACTCAGTTCGCCGGCCGGGTCGTACTCGTAACGACGATGGATCGGGTTGTAGGCGTGTTCGACGTAGCGCTCTGGCTTTATGAGCGGGTTCTGGATCTGCGACAGCTTTTCAGCGGGCAGGGTTGTGGCGTACTGCCAGGCCTTGCGGCCCATGCTGTCGTAGCCGAAGCAACTGGTCAGCGTGCCTTGGGTGCGATAGATCTCGCGGTGCAGGTCATCGCGTTCCATGTCGCTGATCAGTTGGCCATCGAGGTTCAACTGATGCAGGTGACCACTGCCGTAATACAGGTGGTTCAGGTGCTGGCCGGTCGGAAGGCTCAGCGTGGTCAGGTTGCTGAGTGGATCGTACTCGTAGGCCAGCGCGCCTTGCGGGGTGGTCTCTTTGACGAGGCGGCCCAGCAGGTCGTAGGCGAAGTCGATCTTTTCAGCGGCGACGCCGAGTTTTCTGCCGGTGTCCGTCGGTTTGCGCTCGATTGACAGAAGTCGGTCTCCGTCGTCGTAGGCATAGTCCTGACGCGCGTCGTCGTTTAGTTTGGCCAACAGGCGACCTATCGGGTCGCGCTCCAGATGGGTGCTGCGCCGTGGCTGTTCGCCTTTCTCGCCGTAGCCGATTTCCTCGACCTGTGTCAGGTGCCCGCCAAGGTTGTAGCTGAAACGGCGAGTCAGGTTGTCGATGCGTTTTTCTTCGATCA
This sequence comes from Pseudomonas syringae CC1557, assembly GCF_000452705.1. Taxonomy (NCBI): domain Bacteria; kingdom Pseudomonadati; phylum Pseudomonadota; class Gammaproteobacteria; order Pseudomonadales; family Pseudomonadaceae; genus Pseudomonas; species Pseudomonas syringae. The sequence continues at coordinate 5,610,395 of NZ_CP007014.1, read as the reverse complement.
GACGGTCAGCGTTGTCGTAGGAAAAGTTGTAGGTGGCGTTGTTTTCGTTGGTCAGGGCGACGAGGCGAATGGCCTTGTCGTACTCGTAGGTGATGGTCTGCCCTTTGGCATCCTGTCGCCACTTGGGCAGGCCCCGGCCGTTGCGCAGCAGTTGGGTGGTCTGGCCCTTGCCGTCGGTGTGGGTCAGCACTTGGCCCAGTTCGTTGTAAGTAAAGGTTTCGCTAGTGCCGTCCGGATGATTGATGCGCAGCACTTCGCCGTCGGGTTTGCGCTCCAGCGTAGTGGTGTTGTTCAGGGCATCGGTGACGGCCACCAGATGGTGGCGCTCGTCATAGCGGTAAAAGGTGCTTTTGCCCGAACAGTCCTGAAAGCGCTGGACCTGCGCCAAGGTATTCCACCACAGGTATTTAGACTTGAGCGTCGGGTCGACGATGGTGTGGGGCAGGCCATCGTCGCCGTTGAGGTACTCGGTCTTGTGTCCCAGTGCGTCGATTTCGGCGACAAGGTTGCCTTTGGAATCGTAGCGGGCCTTCCAGATGCTGCCGTCGGGGTAATCGACCTGGGTGATCAGCGTGGTCAGGTGGTGATACTGGTAACGAATGCTGCGCCCCAGCGGGTCGGTTTCCTTGAGCAGCCGGGCGAACTCGTCGTACTCGAAGAACAATTTATTGCCGTCGGGCAGGGTCAGGCCGGTCATGTTGCCGGTGTCGTCCAGCTCGATGGCGTAGTGATCACCTCCATAGTCGCGGCTTGAGGTAACGCGGTGGTCCTTGTTGTAGTGAATCTCCAGCTCGCGTCCCAGTACATCGGTGACCCACGTGGTGCGCGCCTCGCGGTCGTAGCGGAAGTGGAAATGCTCGCCATCGCTGGTCTGGTGCTCGACAACGCGCGGCTGGCCGTCGATGGTTTCCCAACGGTACTCACAGGTCAGGCCCAGTGCGTTGCTGTGGCGGGTCATCACGACATCGGTTAGATAGGGACACTTAAGTAAGCATTATAAAAGATATTAATAGGTAGCTGAGGCAAAGTTGGCAGCTACCTTGATAAGTAATTTTTAAAAGAGCTGTGGGCGAAAATATTTTCTTGAAAAATTAAATATCGAATCTCAAGATTTTAAAAATCATCCCAAGGGGCATATTCATAATTTTCATCTATTTTTTTAAAGGATAGGCCGAATAAACCTTCTTCTATATATGTATCTCGAAATTCACTAGAGCAGACTACTTCGTGTATCTCTTCGAAGTAAAACAAATCTGATTTTATATTTTTCAGTACTACCAGTTTTTCAATACGCTCGTATACCGGTGTATTAGACATTGAGGCGTCAATTTTAGGGTTGGTGTCAAGTATGAATGTCGACATATCTAAATCCATTGCATTTATTCTGTCGGAAGCAACAAAAAAGAAGTATTCTTTCTCGCTAACTCTGCCTTGAATATTAAGTTCAATGGGTCGACTAATATAAGAGCACCTAAGATGATCACAAATTTCCAATAATTTTTTAGATGCTAAGAAATGATCAGGCAGCCAATCTGCATTAATTTTCGGAGTGTCAGCAATTGCACGATAATGAGAGGTAAGTGAACTCTCTACTGGGTTCTCGCTTGGATAGTGAAACGTTGGGAGATCTGGTACCCACTCTAGATCAAAAAAATATGGCGCGCCTTCACCATTCGGTTCATAGCTGATTATATATAGATCTTTCATAATAATATTATCCTCATAACAATCGGCCGGTTATAGTATCTATTTTAAATAGGCCATTCTCAAGGCCTTGCGAAGCCCAAGCCTGAATGTTTTTTACTCCAAGAGCCAAGTCAATATCAGTTAAGCTGCCTAGGTTGTTATTCAGCTTTACTAATTTGTTTTTCACTGCTTCTGTGTATTGGCCGTGATTTGACCAATGCCCTGGCATTCCCGTAGTCTGAGCAAGATTTTTGGAGCCAGGAAGAAAAATACCATTTGAGGCCCCATCAGGATTCCAGCCAATACCTTTCAGTCTACCGAACATGGTTTTGAACTGTGGGCTCTTTATCAACTCTTCCGGCACCAGGTGATGGTTTGCCATTCCATCACCTGGTTTTGCTCCCATATTATTACCCAGCTTGGTAGAGCACCAACCTAGAGGATCAATCCAATTGTTAGGACTGAATGTGTGTAAATATAAGTTTGTGCCTCCTGATAACCCAATTGGATCCTGCGTTATAAACCGCCCAATCTCCGGGTCATAATACCGAAATGTATTGTAATGCAGCCCCGTCTCCACATCAAAATACTGCCCCTGAAACCGCAGGTTCTGCTCAACCTCGTTCACCACCAGCTTTTCAACAGCCCCCCACGCCCGGTACTTCGCCTGCCAGACGATCTGCCCTTCAGCATCGGTCATCTCCAGCGGTGTGCCGATCTGGTCGGTGTGGAAGTAGTAAACCTTGTTCTCTACCTCGCCTTCTTTCTGATCCACACGGGCCAGCGGCGCATAGCTGCCGGGCTCGTAGAGATACAGGCTACTCTGTCCCGGACTTTCCTCACGCAGCATCCGCAGGCCTTGCCAGAGGAAGCGTTTGTGGTCGGTGTGGCCTTTGATCTCGGACTGCTTGGCAACTCTTCGACCCAGACTGTCGTACTGATAGCTGCTGGTGCTTTCCACCTGCGTGTCAGCCATGGTCTCGGTTTTGACCAAGCGGTTTTCGCAGTCGTAGGTAAAGGTTTGCCAGCGCACGATGCCGACGGTTTTCTCTATCAGGTTGCCCCAGGCGTCGTATTTGTATTCCTGGTTCGCCCATTGTTTCAGGCGGTTGTCTTTTACGTGATCAAAGCGGCTGGTGTTGAAGTTGAGGCGGTTGGCCGCGGCGTCGTAACGGAACTCTTCGCCGTCGACCACTCGACCAGTGTTGCGGGCCAGCAGTTGGCCGTTGGCTTCGTATTCGTACCGGGTTTCGCCACGCAGTTTGTCGAGGGTGCGGCTCAGCTCGCCGGCCGGGTCGTACTCGTAACGACGATGGATCGGGTTGTAGGCGTGTTCGACGTAGCGCTCTGGCTTTATGAGCGGGTTCTGGATCTGCGACAGCTTTTCAGCGGGCAGGGTTGTGGCGTACTGCCAGGCCTTGCGGCCCATGCTGTCGTAGCCGAAGCAACTGGTCAGCGTGCCTTGGGTGCGATAGATCTCGCGGTGCAGGTCATCGCGCTCCATGTCGCTGATCAGTTGGCTATCGAGGTTTAACTGATGCAGGTGGCCATGTTCTTCTACGACTATTTCTCGGCGGGAGCTGTAGGGGTCCGCACCAACTGAGGGGGTGTGGGTCGCGAGATCGTAAGTTTGCATCACAGCAGTACCTTGAACGGCACATTGCAAATAAATTTTGCGGAGGGGGCAAAATCGCATCAGCGCCAACACTGCACGATCAATGCGCTCCTGGATTACGGATGCATCACCGCCGTAGCACAAGCTCATCAGATCAGCGCGGTCGCGTAAACTGACCCTTGCCGTCTATAATTTAAAATCAGGAACAGCAAAAATCATTAACCAGAGATATTAAATCAGCTTTAGATATTTCCTCCTCGTCCTCCCTATTGCGTATCAATAAATATTTATCATGCTCAGGAGAAAGTATTTCAATTACTGCCCCCGCCCAATTTGTAATCTCAATAAAACCATTACTGACCCCATTAAGATTATTGATTTCATTTAAAAGCGCGTTTAATCGGAAAAAAACTCCATCTTCAACTACGCCGGCACCCGTTTTAGGATTGTCAAAGTACACACGAATTTTCGGGTGTTTATCTCTCTCCCAATCGAGTGTGGGATTGTAGTGCAGACGTAGTTCTCTAAACTCTTCAGGACTTTCATTCCCTGAAAACTCACACCTGAAGATTGGGAGGCATAAGAATAAATATCTACGATCAATACCGTCAGTGCCTTTTAAATACCCATGATATTCAGAGGGAACTGCGATACCATGAGTAAAGCCGTTAAAAGCTTTTTTAAGTTTGTAAATGGTAGGCTTGTCTCCAGCCAAGTCAGAGGGTGCAGAATCAATAATTTCAATAGCAAGCGAATCATTTTTTAAATTTTCAGAAACGACAAGCAAGTCTTGAGCGCTCGACGACTGCAACCAATAATTGTATGTATAGGTTCGCATTTTATCCTGAAAGAAAAATACATCAGAACGAATCCTGCGTACATCACCAAACTCTTCAAGCAGATCATTTTCCGCAATCACGACACATCCCCCACTAGTTATAATCCGGCCCTACATCCTGTCTGTACCTAACACCGCTCGCGGACATTACACCGCCTTGCCTACTGTTCTCAACTTTTAACTTTAAACTAAGGTCTTTGGTATTATTATAAAAGTCGTTCCTCTCCGCCCTAGTCGAATTGTAACCTTGCTCATTCCAATGTTCAACAACTGGTTTGTTATGCTCAATTGTCAGTCTAGGGTCATCCCTGTATACCCTATCTCCATCAACCGTCATTACTTTACCGGCATGCTTTCCGCCTTCAATCGTATTCGCGTCGAGGACCGCGTCTTTCACTCCAGCTCGGTAGCTACTTGGATATTCTGTTTTCCGATTTAACCGAGTACCCTCCGATGTTTTAACAAACCGTCCATTTGGCCCTCTCGTCGGCTTAGGTGCCACTGTCGGCTCAGTGGCTATGTTCGCCTTAGGAACTATTTTCACATTCCCAAAGTTCGAGCCCAAACCTTGAGTTTTAAACTCATATCGCGCATCAAACCACTTGCCGCCTTTCCCTCCCAGCCCTCCACCCAACAGCGCTCCGCCAAAAGCCATTAGCTTCTGACCATCGGAGCCTTCGCCAAACAGTTTGCCGCCTGCCCAATTACCTCCGAGACCACCCGCGATACCGCCGACCAACCCCGCGATGACAATAACTGGACTCGCCAGCACAAAAGCACTCGCAAGCCCCAGCGCTATTACTGCGCGCTCAATCAGCTCTGGGACTTCAGGATTAATCGCATCGGTTGTCTCCGTGCCACCACCAATAAAAACGTTGCTTGAGCCAGCACTTATTTTCGCATCACAAATAGTTCGATCACCTACGCGAGCTGCGGGTAGGTTGTTGATGTAAACCGAGTCGCTACCTTGAGCGAGGATCTGTGGTGTCCCGCTATGTTGAGTACATACCGCCGTATCAACATGCGCCCGGGCTGCCGGTTTTCCATTGATGTAGACATTTCCGGATCCGGTCTTTATTTGCCCAGCGTTGTGACACGCAAACGAGAGGCTACCGATGAGCTGACCAATACCGGCACCCGTCGCAGCACCAGCACCAACCATTGCCCCAAGTGCGAGTGCACCCAATCCGCCCGTACCGACAACCGCGATGCCGACCAGCACGGCCCCGGCACCAATTGCCAACCCAGCTAGCAAACCACCCAACGCACTGGAGTGTTCAATCGGGTCATCAAGGCGCGCTGCCGCTGTCATATCGGGATAGCCTCTTCGAGAGGCTCATCCGGACCTGGCGACTGCCGCAATTCAAGCGTTTCGACAATTGAGTCGAAGTACTGACGCTCCTCAGCCGTCATACCTTGAGGGTTGTTGCTTGTACCCGTGATTTGCATGAGCAGCGGTTGCCGGTGCTCGTCGTGGTGTAAAAAGATCAACTGCAGTTGATGAACAGGTTGTCCCTGTTGGCGCCAGCGAAACTCGACGCGACGAGCATCCAGTCCAGCCACCACCACCGGAGTGACCGGCTCAATCCATTCGGCGTGCGACAGCGATTTTTTTAACTCGGCCAGCAGTTGCTGAGCCATCGTTTCAAGATCTGCGCCGGGAATAACAGGTGATCTACCCACCACAAGTGAAAACGGGCTAGGCCCGATATCCGTCATGGTGAACACGTGAAAGGTCTTATCCTTGAAGCCTTGGGGGCGAATAAAACTCAGCTCATTGGTATGAAAGCGTTTAGGCACTGGAATAGCATCAAGCGCCTCTTGGGCAAGGCGTTCCTCTTCCAGACGCTTTTCCTCACGAATGCGGTTCTCTGATAGACGATCATAAAAACTTGTACGGCCATCCGTTCGTTGACGCATGCGGCTACTCCTGTCGGTCGCTTATTTGTTTAGGTTGATTTTGGTAGTGCCGTCTATATTTACTGTGATACCGGACAGCGTAATGGTCCCATCAGCGTTCATCACGAGCTTACTGGAGCCCACCTCAAGCGTGATGGATGTGGCCGATTTTATTTTTACTTCACCCTTATCTACTGTCACAAAATACGAGCCTTCTTGGACAGCGATGCTTGTCTCCAGCTTTATAGTTTCGGAGTGCATGCCCTCCACTTTAATGGTCCGGTTACCTCCGACAGTGTGGCTCTCATCTACCTCGATATCGGTGTCCAGATTGCGCTCGGCGTGCAGGCTTACCTGCTCTGCGCCAGCCTTGTCCTCAAAGCGAAAGAAGTTGGCGTTGCCGCCGTGTCCTTTCATGGAACGAGTCAGGAAACCGCTCTGTGTCTTGTTGGCTGGCAAAGACCACGGCGGGGTATTCTGGCTGTTGTAGACGCTGCCCATGATCAGAGGTCGGTCAGGGTTGCCATCAAGGAAGACCACGACAACTTCGTCGTCAACGCGCGGTATTTGGATGCTGCCGAAGCCACCACTGGCGCCGGATTGAGCTACGCGGACCCAGCAGGAGCTTTTGTCGTTGTGCTCACCTTTGCGATCCCAGTGGAACTGGATCTTCACGCGACCTAGTTCGTCGGTGAAGATTTCTTCTCCGGGCGGGCCCACAACGATAGCAGTCTGCGGTCCGGAAATGACGGAGCGATTGGTGGTGAGCTGGGGGCGGAAAACTATCTTTTTGCGTACGCAGGAGAAGGTGTTGAAGTAGCTGGCTTGCTGACCGTTGAGATAATTGTTGTGGCCTTCGCTATCAACAAGAACGAGCAGAAACTGGCGATCCTCAGGCGAACCCTGATCGTGGTCGTAATGCTGCAGCAGTTCGAAGGTATATCCAGGCTTCATGGCGCGACAGTTACTGGCGCCCCGAAAGCTCTTGCCTCTCAACTCAAGCGCTTCAACGCGCAGTCGCAACAGCGCTTCACCTTCATCGTAAGTGCCATGTGTGTACTGGCCGGGGAAGTCGTACACCTCGAAATTTTCGACATCACCCTGCTTATTCAGGCTGTTCATGGTAACCGGCAGCCTGTTGTTCGGCTGACGGTAGTCAAAGGTCTGAACAGCCATCTTTCCTGATTGCAGCTTGCGGTCGCCGTTCCAATCGGTGATGGAGTCGGCGGTCTCGGTAACCGAAGCCGAATGGAAGCGTATCTGGGGCTGTTCCGGCAATGGCACCAGCGTGGTGGAGTCATCGCAGATGATCATGGTGTGGCCTTCGGCGGTGTGCTCGAAGTAATAGAACATCCCTTCTTCTTCCAACAGACGCTGGACGAAGTTGAAGTCGGATTCTCGGTATTGAGTGATGTAGGTATAGCGCTTGAGCGGCTTGCTCAGGCGAAACTCATGCTTAGAGAACGCGGTACACATCGCGAACACTTGGGTAACGACTTCCTCAACCGTATTCCCCTGGAAGATACGTGTGTCGAAGCGGTTCTTCAGCATTGAGAACCAGGGGTTGAGCGTTGCCGTGTATTTAGCCATGCCGCCGTCGCTTCCAGCACTGGCAAAGCGTGTGAGATAGCCAGCGATGTAGCGTGGCGAGCCATCGGCCAGCTCGATCTCGATGACCACATGTTGGCCCATCATCGACTTCAGCTCGACCCCGGAGTCCTGGCACACCAATAGCAGATCAAATTGGTACGCACGCGAAAGACCTTCAGTCCCCCGGAAGGACTCCAGCAGCAGTTCCTGCTCAGGATTGGCGAGGTTCTTGAATTTGAAAAGGCGCCGGTTCTGCGGCGAAAGCATCGCGGCAAGGTCCATCAACATGTATATCTCCTTGAGGGCAGGGAGGCCAGCACCGCCGGGTTTAGCGGCTAACGATTACGAATTGACAAGTCACGGCTTAGGTCTGGTGCTTAAGTATCAATCATTTAGGGCAGTGGATTGACATTAACCACGGATGTGCACCGCGCCCTAAACCTCCGAAAATCTCGTAGGACCAGGGCTACAGATGCATTCCACATCTCGCAAATACTGCAGCGTGCGACCATAAATTAGTGTGAAAGTGCCACTAGCTCAGTAAAAATACCCTACATCTCTCACAAAACCGTTACAGTTCTTATCTTAAAGTATGAAAGGAAACACCGTGGTGCTGCGCCGTGTCAACCACAACCATGCGGCTCAGGCGTTGGCTGTGATTTTGATGAAGACACGCTATCTATGGGCGTTTTGATTACACCGAGCCCAGATACTTTTTAATGGCTAAATACTTAGTATTCACAATGGTTTAAGTGAAGACTCGACTGGTTGATGGCTTAACGGCATCATTGCGGTCTGTTTCGCAGATGAGAAAAATGAGCTTGCCTTGAAATTCAGCTCAAATATTCAGGTCTGACAGGCGACATACGCACTGCCCAGCCCACGCTGATTCGTGGTCAAGCAAGGCACCGGTGCTAGCTTCCTTCAACCCAGGACTGTGACGTGTAAATGGACCTATTAGCCAATGTTCCTAGCTGGGATGACATCGAGCGAAACCTCGATGATAAATTCAATACGCTAAACCAAGGCTACAGCGATGGGCTGCAGAGCGCTCACGACAGCTGGAATGGCTTTACTCGACGCGTCAGTACCACAGCCACTCAAGCCTACGGGTACATGGGAGGCAACAGGATTGACTCGGTGAAAGCAGCGATGCGGCTTTCCCAGCCCATTATCGAGTCGAATCTTAAGCGCAAGTGGGCGTCGATCGAGATCGAACAGATCCTCCCGGTACTGCTGCAACTGGTCAAAGAAGTGGCGATGATTCTGGGCGGCAGCGTTGCGGTCGGGACGATCGCTGGGGGCATTGCCGGGGCGGCTTTCTTTGGTGTGGGCGCTGTGCCCGTAGCGGCAGCGGGAGCGGGCATTGGTTTACAGGTTGGCAATCTGATCTTGTTGACGCTGGGCCTCTCATCGATCGCTGAGTATTTCTACCAAGGCCTGCCTGCTTGCCTTTCTACCCTACAGGAAGGCTTCGCCACTGCCTGGCACGCTGACGAAGGTTTGAAACCCGAGGGCCTTGACCCCACTGGTGGTTCGGCATACGAAATCCAGGAGCGCATTGATCGCGCTGCCCGCCAGCTTGCAAAGGGCCAAGAGCAACTGGTGGTACTGCTCTTTACGGCCATCGTGACCTATATGACGCGTGGGCAGGTCAAGGCAGGCCTCATGGGCAGCATGGATAGCATTGCTGCGCGCAGTGCCAAGCTCCAGACGGAGATTTCAAACAAGCAGTTTGCGAATTGGTTGGCGCGTAATGAGCAGAGGTTGTTGGCTCAGCCGGAGTTGAGGGGTACTGAGCCTGTGTCTTTCAAACAAACAGATGCGCAACAATATGATAAACAAGAACAACCCGCTGCAAGACCGCAAGCGAAGCCAGCCGAAAAGAAAGTGCTGGAGGTTCAATCGCGCCGAGATTATCTGAACAAAAGATTTGGTCGTACTGGTGATCTTGTACAAGATATTTATATTCGTGGAAATCGAGAAACTGCTGTTGATTTTTTCAAGTCGCAAGGACTCAAGCCTGTCGATTACGAAAAATACATGTCTGGACTAGATTTTACGAAGCCGGTCTATGTTGAAACGATCAACAGAGGCAAGAATCTTTGGCAGTATCAAGTGCCAGACGGCGTGCAAGGAGTGTGGTTTTCGCCAACGCCGAATGTTGCGCCGGGCCAATTAGGAATCAACCCGCTTGGTAAAATCTACAAAACTGAGATAGTGGTACCGAAAGTGTTGAATATTTATCAATCCACTGATAAGGTAACTTTGCTAAGGAGTACGTCTGCACCCGTAGTTGATACATGGTCTATACGCCATCAGCCTTATGATGCAATAGGGGGGGCTAGACAAATGACGGCACTCCAGAAAGAATTGTTTAAACTCATTGCGCCGGGCCAACCATGAATATTAAAGCGCCGATTGATTATATTAAAAAAGCTATCGAAGTAACTGTTGATAGGCGTGACAAATGCCCTCAATTTCCGGTGTACGATATGCTCCTTGCTCAGCTTGACTACGTGAAAGCCGTTTTTGAGGGGACAGAAAAAGATAAATCCAGACTTCATCAATTGACTATAGGTGCTATTGCGTCAAAGGAGTTTGAGGAAACCGACCCAGAGTTGGACCGCGCTTTGAGGGATGCTCACTATGTTGCTATACAGTCAGCTCGCGGATTGAAAATTATACTTCCCGACTAGTATCGAACTTTTTAAAAGCGGTGCAGGCGTGGAGTACTTGCGCATTTACAGCTTTTGAAGCGGTTACATTAGCTCTTACGAGAAAGATGATTTCATACGAAGAGATGATGCTCAAGTTTTGTTGCTAGTGCTGCTAAAGGTTCATATGGATATCGAAAAGCTTAAGCAAAAAACACAAAAACTGCGTGAGGTGATTGAAGATTTGAAAAAATCAGATCACGTTGTTGAAACGTTTCGGGCTGAAATCGAACCACTGATGGAACTGGCCGAGTTTGGCATGATAACAGTTAAGTTGCAGTGGCGAGACATTCCGGGGCGTTACCTATTCACCGACGAGGGCTTGCAGCTATATCCCCATCTTGAGCATGCTTTCGCAGAGTTCAGGTTGAACTGACTGGTGGAGAGACTCCTTTGTTACGTAAGTTGAAAAGGGAAATGAGCGAGGAGTGAAGGTGAGTGTCACGGGCAGTTAACTTTTTCTCTGTGTGGCGCACGTGCCTTGCTATCTTGATGCTGCATGACCTGCTTTCTGAGACATATAGCATATGCACTGGTGAGAATTAGCTAATGCCCAGGATAACCTGCGCCATAGCAAATAGGAGTAATATACATATGGATGTTGAAGCTTTGAGAATGGCAGCTACAACGCTTCGTGACAAACTTAAATTTTATAAACATCGTGACCCTAATGCTTCAATATTGTTATTGAATCTTGAGGATTTGCTTTCCCGAGCAGAGCGAGGCCAAATCACTGAAATGGTTGAGCCGCGAGATATTCCAGGTTACAAGCTTTTCACTGAGACAAGTTTACAGTCATATAAAGATTTGGAGGCTGCATATACAGATTTCTATATGGAACTCATCGAGGGGCGAGAAACTGAGGCTTACAAAATTTTGCTGGCCAAAATGGCTAAGGACTGAAATATCTGGGAATAGGGAATAGGGAATAGGGAATAGGGAATGAGAAACGAAGCAGTGCAGCTTATTTCTAGCAGTGGTAGGGGGGCGAATAAATTTTTCTTTTTGGCTGTGATAGTTTAAATCATGAGGTGCTAAAAATTAACATAGAAGAATTGAGTTCTTCAGCAAGAGTTTTAGAGGAGAAGCTAAAGGAGTATACAAGTAAAGATGTTCAGGCGTTACATCTCTATAATGACCTGAGGGTATTGCTGGAACTAGCAAAGTCAAAAAGTATTATATCACCCATACAATGGGGTAAGATTCCGGGGCGTTATCGTTTTACTGAAAACGGACTTCAGGAGTACAGCGATTTGGAAGAAGCATATGCTGTATTTTCAATTGAGATTGCGGGCGGAGAACCTCCGCTCTTAAAAATACTTCGTGCAGAACGAAATCGGAAATAGCTCGTGTGTGCCGCAGTGATGAAGCATGTTATGTGTTAGGGGAGGCCGATAATGAAGTTTGAATCCGCCATGGAATTTATAAGTCATGCTATTTTACTCACCGAAGTGCGTATTAGTCGCCATCCTGCGTTTCCGATATACGCATCAGTTCTAAATCAGCTTCTCTATATAAAATCCGTTTTTGAGGACGTTGAGAAATACAAGTCCAGACTTCACAAGCTTTTCATCGGTGCCCTTGCAGCCAAGGAGTTTGAAGAAACAGATTACGAACTGGCACGAGCGCTGATGGATGTTTTTACATCGGAATCAGTCAGAAAACGGACTGAAAATTAAACTTCCCACCGGCATTCTATATCGTGACTAAGGTAGCGCGTGGTCCATGTCGAAATAGCTCGGGAAGTGAAATCTCAAGAGGAACTATGAAATTTAACGACACTTTTGTACATCGCGACCTAATGTTCTCCTTGGGCATCGAGGAAACCTCAGGTCGTTTTTATTTATCATTCCCGGTGAGTAGCAGTTTCGTCGACTACGAGGAGCATTACGAGATCGACAAAGCCAGCTTCGATCTTTTCCACGCAGACCTGAATGCTGCGGATGCTTTCGCCACGACATGCCGCAGGAGAGAGCGAGATGATCTTTTGATCCAGAAGCCAGGAGCAAACAGGGGAACGGCTATTTAGCCGTTAACAAGCAGTATAGAATCTCCGAAAGACAGCGACTTTTTATCCCGACTCTGTCCCTTGAGAAATTATTCTGGAAGGACCCATGATTGACTTGAGAAGCTCCAACGAAACCCTCCATCCATATGTTGAGCGCTACCGTCACATGCTACCGCCGCCCTCTGCGCGGTTGCCTCAACGTATGGATTGCATGTTGGAGGCTGACGCACCGAGGTTGCCGATAGAAAGGCCCGACTGGATAGCCTCAAGGGCATGCACCTTGACCGAAGCGCAGGCGCTGGACCGTGCACAAGGCTGCCTGCTTGGGCTAGCCATAGGTGATGCCGTCGGCACAACACTGGAATTCTTGCCTCGTGATCGTAGTCACGTCCATGACATGGTGGGTGGAGGTCCTTTCAATCTTAACGCGGGCGAATGGACAGATGATACCAGCCTGGCTCTTTGCTTGGCTGACTGCTATCTCGCGAATGGAAAGCTGGATTACGCAGACTACTTGAATCGGCTATGCCGCTGGTATCAGCAAGGAGAAAATAGCGCAAACGGCGTTTGTTTTGATATTGGTAATGCGACACGTAACGCACTTGAAGGCTGGCTAAAAGAAGGATTGAGTTGGAACGGCAACTGGGAACCTAGTACAGCGGGCAACGGCTCAATCATCAGATTGGCTCCGACAGCTATTTTTCGGCGAAACTCTCTGATCACTACATGGATGGAGAGTCAAACACAAAGTAAAACTACGCACTGCGCAGTTGAGGCAGTGAGCTGTTGCGAGCTTCTAGGGGCTAAATTACATTTTGCTTTAAATGGGGCGGATAAACAGGAAGTTTGTTCTCCCATGATTGGTCCGTTTCAGCCTCGGGTAATGATCATCAACGCAGGCGAATACAAAGAAAAAAACCGCGACCAGATCCGCTCCTCCGGCTATGTCATCGACACACTCGAAGCAGCCCTGTGGGCCGTTTGGAATACCGACAATTTCAAAGACGCCATCCTGCTCGCCGCCAACCTGGCTGATGATGCCGACAGCGTAGCCGCCACTGCCGGACAAATCGCCGGCGCTCTGTATGGGGTGTCGGGCATGCCTGAGGAATGGGTCAAGAAAGTCGCATGGTCCGAGCATATTCAGGGACTGGCTCAACAGTTGTTCGAGCGTGCGCCGCTGCAGGACCCCTTGGGCGACTGATAGGGAAACGCGCGTACTCTCTCCGAGGATCAGCTCACAGCCCCTGACTTCTATCGCGTCTCAAGGAATCTGACCCAAATGCCCAAACCATGCCTGCAACACCTCTACAACAAAGCCTGGCTATTCGCATCTCATGCCCACGTCGGCCAAAAGATGACAGGCTCGGACCTTCCTTACACCACCCACGTAGCGATGGTCGCCAATGAGTTGATCTTTGCCCATCGCGAAGAATCCGTGGGCGCGCTTGAAATGGCCTTGCCTACAGCGTTGCTGCACGACGTGCTGGAGGATACGCCCGTGACTCAGGATGAGTTGGCTGAAGCGTTCGGTGTGGAGCTCGCCTCAGCCGTGGCGTGCCTGAGCAAGAACCTGATCGTGCCGTTTTCCGAAGCGCTTTATTTCGCCGGGATCGCCAGTCATTCCAAAGAAGCTGCGTCGGTCAAGTTGTGTGATCGCATCACCAATCTCCAGTCAGCGCCGTCCACCTGGAAGAAGGCTAAGCGAGCGTCGTATCTGATCGAGTCGGCGCAGATCCTGGCAGCCTTGGGGCATGCGAGCGGGTATCTGCGTCAGCGGCTCACCGATACAGTGGTGCGTTACGAGGCGCTGTATGTTGATGGCTTTGAAGGCTGAGTGATGAGTTTGCATCTTTGTCGAATCGTGGACGGGGAACTCTGGATAAAGAGTCAGCGTGTCTGCATGCCTTATCCAGTGGATACGTTTCTGCTGTCCGGCGGCAAAGTATTAATTCGGCTTGAGCCATCGGCCGGAAAGGTTTTCAACCGGAATATCTTCGCTATTTTGATGACTGGCGAGGTCCTCTGGCAGATCGATGAAAGCCCACATGGCACGCAGGCCGACAAGCCGTTCATAAGTCTTTGCTGTGACGACAATGATCAGATCGTCGTGGGTTGCTGGAATGGTGTGACCTACGCGGTGGATGCGGAAAATGGCGAGATTCGGGTTATCCAGTTCGATAAATAGCGGGGTGCCGGGCCGTCATGTAGCGGTCATCGAATATCAAGTGCCCGGCGACCTGGACCACGAAGCGACCCACTTGAACAGCCTGCCCAGCCACCACCGACTGCGCGCTTTGCGAATCTCGTCGATTTGCATGAAGGTATAGGGGGTGGGCATGGTTCTCTCCTGGATGCGTAGGGTGCGCAGGCCTCTAATAAGATGGCGGGAGTGTATGAGCATGAAAGTGCACCCGAATAAAAATAGCAAAATAATAAGGATGCCCGTTGTAAACGGGGTAGCAGATCGGATAACTACAGAGGCCATTAATGTTCCAAGGCCTGCAACAATGCTGGCGGGGAGGCTGGATGTATCAGGGGCGCTGAAAGAAACCTTATTGCCGGACACCTCGAATGGAAATTCTTTTGTCGGCGTAAAGTATATAAACAAATAGATCAGCATGACAGAAGTCAATATGAATAAAGTGGCAAGCCCGCCCGCGAACTCAGAGCCACCTAAATCGTCTGTAACAACGGTGTAGCTTACGCACGCGGTTGCAAATGCGAGAAGGAAAATCAATAGAATGAAATAGCTTGAGGTAAACAACGTGTAGCGTTCACACGTGTATCGCATATAAAGCATGTAAATAAACGCCGCTGACGATAAACATCCGTAAACCCACCATCCACCCGAAAAACTTAAGGGGCCTATCACACCGAGGGTCACGGTCAGTAAAAATATCGCTACCGATGCCTGCTTGACCGTTCGTGCGTCTGGATCGTATATGGTGCTCATTATGGTAGGTATTCCTTGATTGTGTTCTCCGCATTCTTAGTCATGCCGGGCCTGGTCACAGGATTTTGCTCGAGCAGGCCAGCTCCATCAGGTGCCCGCGACCCACTTGAAAAGCTTGCCCAACCACCAGCGACTGCGAGCCTCGCGAATCTCGTCGATTTGCATGAAGGTGTAGGGGACAGGCAGGGTTTTCTCCTTGATGCGGAGGCTGCGTAGCCCCCGGATTGCATGCCGCTCATACACCATTAAAGCGACGCAAATAAAGAACATACCCAATACCGCCACCGCACTTGAGGTCAACTCCGAAACAGCGCCTATAAACGCTGCGGACACCAACGTGCCAACACATGAAATAAACCCTGCACTTAGCCCGGCGGACTTCAACAACATCCGCGAAACTCTATTTCCAGTAATGCAAAAAGGAAAAACCGTCGACGGGGAAAAGTAAATGCCGGCATAGATTGCGAGCATAGCCACGATCAAGCCGACGTTCACAGCAACCGCTTCAGAAACGGACGCAGCCAAGTCTTCTAGAAGCACCACATGAGCTAACCCTGCAGCGGCAAATCCAAACGAAAAGACAAAAGAGGAAAGCAGGCTCAGGGTGAAAGTTGTAAAGCGTTCGCACCTGTAAATTAGATACAGGGTATAAAAAAACATCAGGACCGAAAAGCAGCCATATAACCACCAGTAGCCAGGGAAATTGGCTGGGCCAAAAGCAGCAGAGGCGATGACGAAAAAAAATGCTGTTATCGTCCCCTTTTTCAAAGTAGGTGGATCCGGGTCGTACATAGTCGTCATTTTGAAAGTAATCCCAGCGACCTGATCTGAACTCTAGTGCGAAATTACCTTCTGCCCCAAGAGGCTGGCTGCCGCAGACGCAGCCCTGGAGCATAGGTAATTTCATCAGCAATGTCTGCAGGTAACCGGGTAGGCATCCAGGCACCCCAAAACAATCACGCGTCCGACTCCGGATTGCTCAACTGATCATACCTGTTACGGAACAGACTGCGATTGTCGCTCGGTTTGACGTCTGGGTGCGAAGCGCTTTCGTGGCGGTGAAGCCCGCGGTTGGCCAGTTCCGCATTTTTGGGATCACCTTTGTAATCGGCCGCTACTGGCAGGTCGTAGCTAACGCCGTTACTCAGGTCAATACGGTACTGGCTGGTTGTAACGTGATGGTCGATGGCGATCTGTCCGCTGGCGTCCATCACTCCTTTTTTGACCTCGGCGCCGTCTGCAAAGATGGTATACGGCTGACCTGCCCATGCCTGATAGCCCGCCGCACTGCTAAGCCCGGCGTAAGCTGTAAGCTTTTGTTTGATCGAGTCGGTCGGCCATGCCGGATTATCCCGATTGAGCTGCGCAGGGCCGTCGAAAGTCTTTTTCACGCCTTTTACATCGATGGTCCCGGGGGCATGAATCTCGATATTGCCGCCCTTGATGCGAATGTAAGCTGCGCCGCTGGTCAGCAGGATTTCTTCCTGCGCCGCAATCTCGATGGTACGAGCGGTGGAGGTGATACGCACGCTTTCCTTCGCGGTCAGTTCAATGCTGTCGTTTTGTGCCTGTATTTCAACTTTGCCTTTTGCTGCAAACAGCTTGGCGCCTGCCGCCTGGGCGAACAGACTGATGCTTTGCGCGACACTCACCAATAGCGACTTGCCGCTGGCCAGATTGGTGTCTTCACCGGTCGAAAGCGTTAACTGTTTGCCGCTGTGGATGTGAGTATTTTGCGGGGTGACGGTCGCGATGTCGGCCGGTGAGGATGCGACCAGCAAGGGCTTCTTATAGCCTGACGTCTGGCCACGGCCGCCGCTCATGATTGCCGCCTTGGTGTCACCGCCGTTACGCTGTTGCTGAGTGCTGCTGACCTGGCTGTCACCGCCACTGCCGTAATTGGCCTGAGTATCGGCGTTGAGCTGGTCGAGACTTTCGATACCGCCCGGCATTGGCAGCGCGTTGTGCTGTTCGGCTATTTCCGACAATGCCTTGAACCGCGCTTGAGCGTTGCTCAGATGCTGTTGAGCTTCCTGGGTATCAATCTGCCCGCCTTGCGCCTTGTTGCGTGGCCAAGTGCTCAAGTACAGACCTTGCTGAGCACGCAAGGCACCGTAGGCGTCAGTCCGCAGCTCGAAACCTGCGCCGCGCAGTGCGCCTCGCGAATTGCCCTGTTGGTCGATCAGGTAACCGAGGTTCAGCTGACTATGCCCATGGCTACTGTGGATCTGGGTCCTGACCTGGCCGGTGGAATCGTCCATCACCCACTGGTTATAGCCGCTCCCCTGAATCTCCTGACTTTTATAGCCACTCATCAGGCCACTGGAATGCCACGCAGGCTTATGTCCGCCGTAGACCTGCCCCATGATCAGCGGACGGTCGATATCGTTATCAAGAAAGGTGACGACAACCTCTTCGCCAGCGCGCGGCACATTGACGCTGCCCCAGTCCTGACCGCTGCTCGACTGCATCATGCGCAGCCAGCACGAACCAAGCTCTCCATCCTTCACCAGACGATCCCAGTGAAAGCGCACGCAAACCCGGTTCAGGTTGTCAGTGAAAACCTCATGCCCGCCGGGTGTCACGACGACTGCTGTCTGTGGGCCTGGGTGGGCCGGTTTTTGATGGGTAAACGGGCTGCGATAGGGAATATCCAGACGCTGTGTTTCAAAGCGATTCAGGTAGAAGCCCTCATCGCCCGCCGGTAGCGAAGCTTGCGCCTGCAGTGCATCCAACTGTGTTTTCAGGCTTCCGGGTGGGCTTGATCGCGTCTTGCCGATCGGCAGGTTGCTCTGCACAAAGAACTCCACGGCGACGATCAGGAACTGACGGTCCTGGAGCGTCTTGAGCTCGTAAAGCGGATGTTGAGTTAGCTCAAAGCCATGACCGGGCTGCATCTGACGAGCCCCGCCCTGACCCTGAATGCGACGGGCCGCCGACTCATCCTGTTCGATCTGCACGCGTGCGAGCCATTCGCCTCGGCCGAGGTTCTGCCATGCATACTGGCCACGGTATTGGTAACGTTCGAGGTCAGGAGGCGCGGATGCGGCAGGCAGTGCCATGGAGTGAGTGATCTGTGGCTGCGCATGGCTGCGGTATTCGCTGCTGCGCCACTGCACCAAACCATTGAGCAGGCGAGCGCCGGGGCTCCACTGGGTGATACTGTCTTTCAGGTCGGCGGCCTGCTGGGTATGAAAACGCAGGCTTGTGGGGTTCAGTGTGGGCAGAGAGTCAATGTTGTCGGTGAACACGATGCAATGATTGTCGACCTTGTGCTCCACGTACCAGAAAAGGCCTTCCTGCTCGCACCAGCGCTGAACGAAGTTGGCGTCGGTCTCGTTGAACTGCGTCACGTATGACAGCAGCGGGTAGTCGCGTTGCAGGTCGAAGCGGTAGTTGGCCCGTGCCTGGCTATAGTGCTGAAACACCTGAGCGAGGATGTCTGGCAAGCTCATTTCTTGCCAGATCCGGCAATCAATGCGGTATTCCAGCAGGCTGAACCACGGCGCAAAGACCAGCTGCCAATCCTCGAGCCCGCCATCGCTGCCGAGATAACGCACACTCTCGACCCAGCCATGCCGAGGGCTCAGGCTGCCGTCGTCGAGACGGATGCTCAGTTGCACTGCCTGACCAATCAGCTTTTCCGGGTCGAAGTCGGTGGTCTGATTGATCACGTCGATCGTGTAGCGCGCCACGTGGCTCAGACGCTCCACGGCATGTGCACGCAGCGCAAACAGTTCCTGACCTTGTGGCGTCTTCAATTCCAGCAGGCGACCAGCCTGACTGAGCGGCCCGCTGAAGGCGTTCATGGCGGCGTCGAGTATCGAGTTCATAGGTACATCCCTTTCTCACAATTCCTTGGGTGATCAGCCGATCAGCCAGCCCTGAGTCTGATCCGCGCAACCACGGTCCAGTATCCATGCGGCGCTGCCCGGTTCTGCGCTGGCAGCCAGCCACGCCAGCCCGATCTGCGCCCATTGCTCAGTGGCAGGCCCGACCCGAGCGCCCAGCGTGTTCAAACGGATCTGGCGTTCCAGATCGAGGCCAGGCAAAGAGGACCGAGCGTAATGATGGAGCTGCTGCAAACGCTGCCCATCGAACGCGCCATCGCCGATCAGCACCTTGATTTTCTCTGCGTCGAAGCCGGTTCGGGCACTTAGCCCGGCCATCAGGCTTTCCAGCGCCTGCGTGTCGGTGCGGGTCTGTGAGTAACGGCTGACATGGTGTTCAGTGACGGGCGCAAACAGTTTCAAAGCGCCTTCGCGCAGCGGTTCAGGAGGGCTGGATTCGCGTTGCAGCAGGACCGCGCTGACCGCCTCCCCAGCCATTTCGCCGGGTTCACCGACCTTCATCTGCTCCTTGCACGCCCAGGTATCCAGGCTCAGGCACAAGAGGTAGGGCGCACCGTAGCTTTGCCCCAGGACTTCGGGTAGCCACTGCGCCACCGGCTGAGTGGTGACGTCAAACGCGTAATAAGGTAAACGCTCGCGAGGCCACAGCCTGCAAACAGCGGCCAGCCAGTCCAGCTCATTGAGTGCTGTGGGTGTAAACAGCATGACCTGAGTGTTCGCCCAGTCGACCTGCGAACAGAACGCCTCATCCCACTGGGCAAACATCGCCTTGAGAATCTCGACAGCCCGCCCAGCTGCATCAACGGCAGGCGACCGAACAGCCGGTGTATCCAGACGGCGCAGAGGCCGTCGCAAACTGCGCGAGTCAACCAGACGCGGATCATGATCAAAATCCGCACGGCGTAGCGCCAGCTCATCAGCCGTCAGCGGCGCTTCGAATACACCGCAAGGCAACCACACCCAGGCGTTGACCACCGCCACAGAGCCCGAGGTGAAATTACCCTTCGGCAACTGCGCCTCGACCACGCGCTGCCGCTCAAGATCAGCCAGACGCTTTTCGGACAGGCGATCGTAAATACTCCTACGGGGACCAAGCATTTCTTTTCCTTAAGAGCGCGCGCGAGGTTTTGGATATCGCGCTGTCGTGCAAGTAGAGATCGTTTATTTTTTTACGGCTGCCAAAGGCATGCCTGTAGCGGGGTCGAGGTTCTTTTCAGCCGCCATCCGTTGAATCAGCTCTTCCGATGGAGGCGAAGGTGGTGCAGTGGAATCACGATCACGCTTCCATTTGAACGTGCCGTCCCACTCGGGTAACGGTGCTGGAGGAAGTGGAACGATATCGTCCAGATCTGGGACTTTTGCTCCAAGATGCTCATGGCGCGAGAGAAACATATTTATATTATCCAATCGCTTCACACGCTCTTCATCTCGCTGCAAGGCCATATAGTAAAGCTCTTCCGATGGTGGCGGGCCTTCAAAAGCACGGGCCAGATTGCGGGCTGCATCGTAGTCACCGTTTCGAATTGCGGTGTGAAAGCTGGTAACCGCATCCGCATAATGGCCAACAACTTTTGAATAGCTTGCGTAATGAACGCCGGCTGGCCCATTACCTTGCTCCATCGCGCATTTGTACATTGCTTGCATGACATCGGCGGTATCGGCCGGGATGCTAGACAGTAATCGAGCGACATAAAATTGTGCAGCAGGATTGCCTAAGTCTGCCGCCCTGCGAAAGTAGGCATACGCGCTGCCCTTATTTCGTACTACGCCGTAGCCGACTTCCAAATAATGCCCCATATCGTAGTAACCGCCTGGAATACCTTGCGCGATCAGATGCTCCACAATGTCAATCGCCTCTTTGCTGCGATTGCCACTGTCAACAGCACCTTGAGAAATCAGGTTATGCAGGTTGGTCGCCGCTTTATAGTTACCTGCTGCATAGGCCAAGCGGTAGTATCTGCCTATTTGCTGATAGTCTTTGGCGCCTTTTTTCGATTCCAGAAATAGTGCATAGCGATACAGCACCTGAGCATCCTCGCTTATAGCAGGCAGATTGTCGGCTTCGTGAGTGCAGGTAAACGAAAGCCTCTCCATGGCTTTAGCCATGTCTTCATCAGTAACGCTGTCGTGACCTTTCTTCTCGCAAGCGCAGAGGCTTGTGGTGAGAATTGCCAGAAAAACCAGCCTTGTGAACATTTCCATTCCCTTGTATGTGCCTATTTGTGGGACAAGCTTCCCGGAATTGGAGTCCCTTCCCTCTACGCATGTGCCGGGTATGACTCAACGCATGTCTTTTTCACTTCGATGCAGGTAATGGAAGACCTGTTTCAGGGTCGAGGCCTTTCTCCTGGCTTAGCGCCCGGATCATGTCTTCCGATGGCTTTTCGGCAGGGGGCGTGGACTCGCGTTTTTTCAGCCATTCGAATGTGCCGTCCCATTCCGGAAGCTTGGCTGGGGGCAGGGGTACGATTTGGTCGATGTCTGGCACTTTTGGTCCGAGATATTGATTCTCTGTAAGGAATATGCGTACTTTTTCTAGGCGCTCCACACGTTCCACATCTCGCTTCAACGCCATGTAGTAAAGCTCTTCGGATGGTGGTGGGCCTTTAAAAGCGCGCTCCAGATTGCGTGCTGCATCGTAATTACCGTTTCGAATTGCGACGTGGTAGCCTGTAACTGCATCCGCATAATTGCCAATAACTTTTGAATAGCTTGCATAATAAACGCCTGCGGGTCCATTACCTTGCTCCATCGCGCATTTGTACATCGCCTGCATTACATCGGCTGTGTCAGGGACTTTGGAAAGTAGCCGGGCTACATAGTATTGTGCATCGGGATTTCCCAGGTCGGCAGCGCGCCGAAAGTATGCTTTCGATGCAGGTAGGTCTTGCTTTACACCGTAACCTTTCTCTAGGTAATGTGCCATATCGTAATATGCGCCGGGTATATCTTGAGCTATAAATTTCTTAACTAGCTCAATAGTTTCTTTTGAAGCATTAGGCGACTTTACCGTGCCCTCTGATAAAAGCGTTTGTAAATTGGTTGCGGCTTTGTAGTGCCCGTGCGCTGCTGCTATGCGATAGTAAGACGCTATTTCGTCGTATGCTTTCTTTTTGTCGATTTGCTCAAGGCGTAAAGCGTATTTATATAATAGGTCGGCATTTTTATCTAGTGTGGGTAGATGGTCTTTCTCGTGAACACAGCTGAATTTTAGCCTTTCGTAGGCGAAATCCATTTGAGATTGAGTTGCCACAGACTCTTCCTTTTTTGAACAGGCAGTTACTGATAAAATAAAAATAACAATGCTTAGATTACATATTTTTTTAATCAAGATTTTTTCTCGCTGAACTTTCATTCAAAAATTCTACAAGTGATCTATAAGGGGGGCGCTTTTCGGGCTCTACCCCTGTCGGTGTTTTTTTAACTCTTCGGCTTCCGTTTTCTCTAATGATATCTCCCCAGTTATCAAAAGTAATCGCAATATTTTCCTCATTTTCTTGATCGCCTGTATGTATTCTAAATAAATGCTCGCGCAGCGGTTTAGTTATTGCAGGGTCTTCAATGCATATGTTGAGCTCAGTGTCAGCCTGCATGCTTCTTGTATTAATATTAGCCGAGCCAATAGTGGTAAACACGTCATCGACGATCATCAGTTTGCTGTGTACATAGACATCCATCCAGTCATCTTGGGGAGAATCAGGTGCGACCAATGTACATATGTGCATCTTGAGCCCTGGGATTTCTGAAGGCGTTATAGGCTCTGCGTCTTTTCCAGGCATTTCCTGCTCAAGTCTTTCAACCTTGGCACGGGCTTCTGCTAGCTTGCTTTTCAACGGTTCGTAAATGCGAGCCGCTCGTTCTGTATGATCAATCCCGTGGATCTGATTGAAGGCCGCAGCTTTCTGAGTAGCCAAGAGCTCTTCCTGTTTGGCTGAGTATAATTCATCCATCAGTTCGTCATGCCGTTCTGCCTGCGCGACTCCTGGCAGAAGCTCCGGGCGGCCCAAGTGCTTGAGCATACGAAATGTATTGACGGATCCGTCCCCCATGCCTTCGTTAGAAGAGTTTGTCACGACGAAGAGATAGATAGGCCCATGTTTTTTAAGGTCGCGACCAGCATCCAGAAGGCTCTGGACAACACTTTTGATCTTCTCCGCGAGCGGTGGCCAGCGGAAATATTGATTCTCGATGTAGATAAACTGGGTCGTATTGTTTACCGCCTTCAGGTAAAGCTTTTCAATATCCCTCACGTTGCTTTGGCTATGAGTTCTCAAGATCTGCGCCATGAGTGGCGTGCCATAGGCCTGGCGAGCCTTTAGCTGATCAACAATGTGCTTGCGAGCGGGAAGCAAATTGATATGGGTTTCCTTCTCCCAAGCCTCACAAAAATTCTGATTCAGATATTCAAGAATGGGGCCGGTGACACGGCTCGAAATATCCTGTCGAGGTGTCGCCCCGTTTCGGCCTTTCTGCGCGGCCATTCGCTCATAGGCATGGTCGTCCTTGTCCCAGTAAGCATCCAGTGTGTTGTGCCCCATCACGAAGCCAACCGCGAGCTCGGGCTTCTCGTAATCTACCAGCACCATTTTTTGGTGGTGAGTCGGTGCGGCGAACATAGCCGTGGTACTCATCGCTTTATTTGTTTTACTGCGATCTTGATCAAGTGCTTCCATCGCTAATCGCCATGCAATTTCCACCCGGTCAGTGACAGAGAAGTCTCGTGTGACGAACTGTAAAGTCGTGTTTTTGATAGATTCTTCGTCGCCCCATCCCATCACGCGGAAAAAGCGTTGACCTAATTCGATAGGGCCGGTTTCAGCGCCGGTGTAGGCGAGGCGAACCTGGCGGTACCACAACTTGTCGATCTCGATTTGGTCTTTGTTGCGATTCTGTTCGCCTTTAGCGCGCAATTCTTCAAGCGTCTTGTTCACGCGATCAAAGCCTAGCCCCTTTGAAATAGAGGTAGCATGGAAAAAATCATCAAGGCCGGGTGCCCAGTTGCTGACGTTATCGCCGGGTGTCGGGTTCTCCAGAGATTGGGCCATGTGAGTCGAGTCATACCAGCAGAGGACTTTGACCTGAACCCCTTCTTTGGCCTTCTTAGCCAAGAGCTCACCAATACACAGCGAACTGGTATCGCCACGCTTGAAATACATCGAAGGCTGAAACCCCCAGCAGATGATTTCAACACTCTGCGTGGCAGCCATGATCGTGTCGTACACCGCGCCGAATGCGCGCTCGCCATTGACCAAAGGCTCAAAAGTAGCTTCTGCCGGACAGTACTCGGTGCCCTGCACAAACCACGGGAGGTTGATGTTGCACGACATGTTTTTGCTGGTAGCAACCGGAGTGGTGATCGAAGGTGTGGCCATGGTCAAGCTCCCGGTGCGTTAATGCTGAGTGTTGTGTTCATCTCTGTTCCTTAGAGGTCCACGGTATCCTGCTGCGTTGCCATCAGCCGCGCGCCACAGGAAATGAAATCACCTTCCCGGGCAACCGGGCGGCCGTCCACCAGCAGTGTTTCATCTCCGCTGACGATGGTCCCTATACCATGTGGGCAGGACACTCGGTCACCGACCCGCGCTACGGCCAAACCGTTTATGAATGTGCTGGGCGATCCCTCAAGGACCTGACCCGCATCGGTGGTGGGATCGTTGACAACGATGATTGGGCGCATATTGGCTTCCTTGTGAGTAATGGCTCCATGCCTGTTCAAATGAGAGGTGGGATTTACAAACGGCAGACTTCAACTATGTGAGGCGAACGCCAGGAAGCTACAAAAATTTATCAAGCCTTGAGCGTCCTCTGGTTTTAATCATCAGTACCGCCATCATTATTGCCTGTAAAAAAAGATAGGCCGAAAGCCATAAAAACGTTTCGGTCTGGTCCGAATCAACGAAAGCAACGAGGAATGCATAGCCTGCCGTGGGAAATGATAAGCAGGTCGACATTGCGTAAGAAAACCGCGACACACGGTCAAGAGGATTGTTACGCCGAATCAACGAAGCAATGGTTCTAATCGGCGCGTAGACAGTAAAAAATCCCAGCGCTAAAAAAAACAGTAATACTACTGTAATGGCTACAGGTTCAAACATTTAAATCTCCCTGAAATAGAATCCATGTGCTCGCATTACCAACGTATCCCCTCAAAGGGATTCCAGCTCTGCTTGCCTTTCACTTCATTGAGATAATAGGCATAGTTAGTCAGCTGCCCGTAGAGCGCGTTAAACACAAAACCGAGTGCAGAGCTGGCCTCTCTGGCGTAGCGAAAATCAAACATTTCCATCACGATGTCCGATGCGACGGACACCACTATCATGATCGCGATAAAGGACAAGTTCTTCTTCCATAACCCCATGATGAACAGGTAAACCGGCCCAAAAAAGAACGCGAAGAAGTTGAAGTTGATTTTCACTTTTTTCAGAAACGGCAGTTGCTTGAGCGCGGGTCTGAAGCCCGGTGCGCTCGGACCGCCATTCGCTTCAAAAAAGGCGAAGCGTTCTTTCCATTTATCGCTGTAGTGGCCTGATGCGTTTACCGGGTCTGACGTGTTCATTCTCTAATCCCTGATGTGTGTGAATCACGTGAATGGTCGTTCCCTGTCGCAGCGCCGGGTATGACGCAAAATACGGGTAAATCATGGGCACGTCAGTCGTACAGACAGACTCGCCCCGTGGTGCATTTCCTGATGGTCTGTACGCACGTTCATACAGACCGATCCTACAAACTGCCCTTACTGCTTAGGCTCTTTCGTACCCAGCACATCGCGAATGCTGTCCACGACGTTGCTGTCTTTGATGACGTCGTTCAGCCAGCCTTCCAGCGGCATGTTGCCCCACTTGATGGCGCGCTCGATGAGGTACGGGACGGGGCTTTGGGGTTCGGTGTTTTTGAAGAACTGTGCGATGCCGGCGAGCATGGTGAAGGCTTCGTCGCGTGTGGTCGGGGTTGTGCGCAGTGGTGCGGACGCGCTGTCCTGGCTGGCCTGGGTCATTACGGCACCTGCGGGTTGGGCGACGGCGATTTCGGGTGCGGCCTGAACCGTGGCGGCGGGGGCCGGGCTCAGTTCGATGCCTCGGTCCTTGAGCAGCTTTTCGGTCAGTTGCCCGGCGCGTTGCAGGATGTCGCTGAGGGTGACGAGGCTTGGCGCGTCGCGGCCGAACAGTGTGTCGGCGGTGGCCTGGAGCTGTTGGCAGGCATAGAGGCTGGCGGCGATTTCGCTGGCCTTGAGGCGCAGGTGGTCCGAGTCGGTGAGGACGACCGAGCGCTGGAAGATTTCGGCGTTGATCTTGCCTTCGTCAACAGCGGCCTGCATGGCCTTGGGGTTTTGCAGCGCGAGGTTTTCCACGTGGCGCGACTCGTCGTAGCGCAATAGGCCAAAGCTCTGCCCCTGAGTGATCGGCAGTCCGCCGACGACTTCGGTCAGCGAGGTTTTCAGCCATGCCAGGCGAGCGGCACGTTCTTCTACGCCGTCCTCCAGAGACGGGTACAGATCGTCCCAGAACTTTTGTAGAATCCGCTCGGCCAGGGTCAGGCCGAAGGTGATGCCGACAAAGTGGTATTTGTGCGCCAGGGCTTCGCTGAGCCAGGCGACGAGCATCAGGTCCTTGCTTTGTTCGGCAAGGCCCTGTGCGGCCAACGTGATGGTCTGATCCCAGTCCGAGGACTTCAGATCGGTTTGCCAGTCACCTTGGGTGAGGTAGTCGGGGTCTGCTCGACGAGCTTCCTTGACCTGATCGAACAGGGTGGAAAAGCTCATGTCTTCGCCGCTTCCCCCGTTGATGGGCGCCGTCAGATCGGCAAGCGAAAGGTCGTTGAGAAATTCAGACATGGTCAACTCTGATCAGAGGATAAAAGAACACCGTGCCCGGACAGACACGGCGCTGAAGACGGGCCGCGTGCGCGACCCGAGGTGTCACAGACTTATGCGAAGACTTTGTTCGCAGTGCGGTCCCAGCCGCCGGTGACGTTACCGCCACCCTGGCCATCGGAACGGCTCTGTTGGGTGTAGGTGGTCTTGATGCGAGCGAAGTTGAAGCTGATTTCTTCAATCGGCAGATCGCTGACTGCGTTGTCTTCGCCCTTCTGGCTACCGCCAGCAATAGCTTTCACGGAAGATACGACCACTTCTTCCAGGTTGATGGTCAGGTAGGTCAGCTTGTCGCCGCCTGCACGGTTGACGTTCAACTGGATTTTGGCGATGTGAGTACCTTTGCAGCATGCTTCGAACAGCTTGGCAGAAGCCTTGTCCACAGACTTGCGGATGCTGAAGTCGCTCAATGCAACGCGCTCGGACGAAGCACCGCCCGACGAGCTGGCAGTCGCGGAGGTGGCCTGGGTAGCGCCGAACTCGTAGCCCAGCACTTCGATCCAGTCCTTGTGCTTGTCGTCCAGAACTTCGCCTGGGATACCGTCGATTTGGATGTATGCGTCAAATGCCATTTTCTGCTTCTCCTTACTTCATTTAAAGCCGTGGCGTCTGCGGACAGAACACGGCCCTTTTGATTAACCTTCCTGAAACAATCAAGAAAGGTTCTCTTGCCACGGCCCCGGTCTCATATGGACAACCCGAGCTTCGGTTTGCTTGCGAACGCGCGATCAATTAAGTGCGCGTACTTCGATCTCCACGCGTCGATTCGGCTCAAGACACTGAATCAACTGAGCCCTGGGTTGCTGCATGTCGCATTTAACCAGGGGCTTCTCGCTGCCTTCACCGACCGCGTCCACCAGCTCTGCGGGCACGCCCTTGCCGACCAGATAAGTCTTGATGGTCTGCGCACGCTGTTTGGACACCTGCATGTTGCTTTGCGGGTCACCCAATTGGTCAGCGTGACCTGCAATCACAATCTTGCCGATGTTGGGCGTGCTCAGCAGCTTGCCGGCGATCGCGCTCAGTTGGTTTTGACCTTCGACTTTCAGGCTCTGGAAGTCTGCACGACCAAAGGCAAACAGCGTGTCCGATTCCAGCGTGATGGTTTCGATAGCCTTCAACGACTGCGTCAGCAGGCTATTGATGTAATTACGCGAACTGGATGTCAGAAATGCGTTGTCGAGAATCCGTGGCACGTCCAGTTCATGAATCTGATCGCTGTAGAAGTTGATCTGCCGACTGGCGTACTCGTAATCCAGATTGGAGCCTGCCTCGGCATTCGCGGTGATGGTCTTGCCGGTCTGACGCGCAATGGCCGGATACCAGTAATCAGGCATCTTCGCTTTCAGGAACGCCGGGTCAGCCTTTTCACGCTGGGCGCGCGACAACATCACGTAGGTGTCCAGCGTAGCCTTGCCGAAGGCGGCGATGGATTGCGCGCGGTTATCTGGCGGCAGCGCCTTGGGCTCGACGCTGTCGACGCCGGTAACCGGTGTCAGGTCCTTGGCATTGCGCTGATAGACCTTGATGGTGGTCAGCAGGTAAAGCGAGCGCGTCAGGTTGTCGGCAGTCGGTTTGAGCATCACCGTTTCCAGACGATTGAAGTAGCGCGTGCGCAGCAGCGGCTCGACGTCATAGCCCCTGTAGAGACCCAGACGCATGCGCAACGGCACACCTTCGTCGTGGTGCCGGCCATAATAAAGCGATGTCCAGAAGCGCAGGCGATCCAGGGTCTGCCACTCGGTGTACTGCCCGGTGGCTTTGCTGTCATCGGCCGCGGCCTGGGCAAGTTCGGTGGAAATTGACTGAATGTTGTCCTTGTTGTTCCAGTACGACCAACCCCACAGGCTGCACAGCAGCAGGGCAACAAGGCTGGCACCGCCGATCCAGGCAGCCTTGCGGCGACGCTCTCGATGGTTGGTGGTGTACAGCGCCACCAGATGCTGATCGGGGATGATCACTTTACGGAACAGGCTGTTGATGAACAGCGGGCGCGGCTGTGCATTGCCATCGACAGCCTCCTGCTCGCTTTCCAGCAGGAATCGCTCGGTAACCTGGCGAGTGTGTCCGCCCATTTCTGGCTGATCGGCGTCCAGTGCACTGGTGAAGTAGAAGCCGCGCAGCATCTCGGCGCTCTGGTATGGATTGGCGCGCAGCAGGGCATCGACGAACAACTGAAGGCGCGGTTTCAGCGCTTCCAGTTCCAGCGGGAATCGATACACCGCTGTGTCCTGACGGGTGATCTGAATGTCCTGAAGCACCAGTTGCTGGTTCGCCACCTCTTTCCAGTAATTGATCAGTTCTTCCATCGCCACACCGAAGCGCTGGCCCCAGTCGGCCTGTTCATAGCCCTTGTGCGGGAAGGTCTTGCCCATGACTTCGCCACGCGCCACGTCGTCCAGTTGCCGATAGAACGGTACAAAACCTGGCACCAGGTCACATTTGGTGAACACCAGATACACCGGCAGGCGCACTTCCAGCAGCTCATGGGTTTCCTGGATTCGTTCGCGCAGACGCTTGGCAATGCGCTCCTGATCATCGACCGAGGATTGCAGGATGTCGTGGATGCTGACCGTCACAATCAGCCCGTTGAGCGGCCTGCGTTGGCGATGCTGACGCAGCAGTTGCAGAAAGGCTCGCCATTTGCCGGCTTCTTCCTGGTCATTCATGTAGCGGCCAGCGGTGTCCAGTAGCACCGCTTCAGAGCTGAAGAACCAGTCGCAGTTGCGCGTGCCACCCAGCCCTGCGACGCGTGCGCCTTCGCGCTCGGCATAAGGGAAATTGAGGCCCGACTGGTAGAGCATGGTGCTTTTACCGGCCGCTGGCTGACCGACGACCAGATACCACGGCAGAGCGTAAAGCGCGTCCTTGGCGTTGGTGCCGTTCGATTTGTTGCTCTGCAGGCGTTCGATGCTTTGCAGCAGGCGCTCGCGCAACAGGCTGATCTC
This sequence comes from Pseudomonas syringae CC1557, assembly GCF_000452705.1. Lineage (NCBI taxonomy): Bacteria > Pseudomonadati > Pseudomonadota > Gammaproteobacteria > Pseudomonadales > Pseudomonadaceae > Pseudomonas > Pseudomonas syringae. The sequence continues at coordinate 5,580,417 of NZ_CP007014.1, read as the reverse complement.
TTCGCGATCCGCCGGGCTTGCATTGAGTACCGCCTGATCGGCGTCGTCGCGCAGCAGGCCTTCAAGATTCTGATGCTGGGACACACCTCGATACAGCAGCAAAACATAAGCGGCTGATAGCAGCAGAAACAGACCGATGCCCGTCAGCAGGCTATTCATCGAGCTGAAGCCCAAGGCACGCCCGATCATCCAGACAACAAAAATCGCCAGGAAGAAGCAGACCCCTAGGATGTAGGGCTGGTAGCGCAGGAAGTAATACTTGATCTTGTTCATACGGGCTTCAAATCCAGCACATCGACAAAACGGTCGATAACGTCATAAAGAGGGCGGTCAATGTCTGGAAACACATGGCCTCGGTGGTGTTCGTCGAACGCGTCGAAGGGTGCCAGCACGTCATAGTTCTCCGAATGTTCACCCACACCGGTTACTACCCGGTACACACCTGCGGTGTTGCGGGACGGAAAGCAGAACAGTCGGGGGCGCATGAAGTCATCCGCCAGAATGCTGATCTGCGGCACGGCCTTGTTTGTATCAATGCGCGTCAACCAGTTGACCCACAGATCTGCGGTCGGGTTCTTCAAGCCTCGTTCCGCAGGCAGTGGCAGGGAAATGCCGATAGGGGGTCTATACGAAGGGCGACCCAGCGCTTGCAGTCTGGTGAGCACGGCATTGCTGATGAACTCGGGGTATGAGCTCTCCAGCGAGGCCGCAATGTCACGCAGAGTGAAGTTCACCAGAAACTTTTCATGTACGCGCCGAAACAGTTCGAAGTCCTGACCTTGCAGCGGGCGCAAGGCCCTGATGCGCTCGAACAGCACCGAGGTGCTTTCTCCTTGCTCGGCCATGTGCAGCAGCGGTTTGATTTGCCCGGCGAACAGCTCGCTCAGGGTAAAAGGGTTTACAAACAGCCCGGCATCACTGGACTTCACCGTCTGAAAGATGAAGAACGGATAACGCCGCGCGCTGGAGTCCCGGGAACTGATCAAACCGCCCACCAGCCAGTTGCCGCTGCGCGCCCGATAACTGAAGAAACACACGGGCAACTTATCGAACAGCGTGCGCCAGTCTTCGCGATGCTGCATGTCGGCGAGTGCGCCTTGCAGCCAGGCATCGAACTCGCAGACATCGTCACTGGCGCCATGCAGGCTGACGAAATCTGCGCTCGCGGGGACTTTTCCGAAGCAGCCAATCATCGACTACCCTCCAGAACCGGCATGCTCATCTTCACTTGGTCCGCCCGTCAGTTGCATTCAGAGCGCTCAGCGCTTTCACATTCGCCAGGTCGGTCAGCTTCACGCCGCCGTAGTTGCGAACCACGAGGCTAACCGGCCCTTTGGCAGTGTTCCAGCTGAAACGCTGCTGGATGCCATCAAGGTCGGCGACGCGTGCGCTGTCGTTCATACGCAGCAGGCCCCAGCGACCTGTGTAGTCGAACACGGTGATGCGCTCGCCAGTCAGCGTGACCACATCCAGGCGTGCGCCCGGTGCGGTCGTGGTGCCCGGCCACGAGAAGCGGCTCCAACTCGTCTTGCCATTGCGGTAATGCTGCTCCTGGCCGTCCAGCGTGAAGATGATGTCGGTGAAGTAGGCCGACGGCTCCAGCATGATCTCGAAGCCGTTGTCGCGATCCGAGAGGCTGGCAATGACTTCGCCCAGCGAGCTGGCCTTGTCGATGTTGCTGACCAGTTTAGGATTCACCAACGGTGCGGCTTTGGCTCCACTGCTCATGCCCAGGCCTTCACCATCGGACAGGTTGCCGATTTCGTTACGTTTGAAATTCGGCAGCAGGCCTGACTCCGGATCGACGAAGCGTTGCAGATCCTTCACCGACGCTTCATTGCGGCTGTCGGGCGCGATCGGATAACGATGCGCCATAACCTGTTCCCAAGGCTTGGCGACTTGTTTGGCCCAGGCCTTGGCGATTTGTTCGCCAGCCGGATCACGCAAGGTTTCCCAGGCAAACTGGATCGGCAGGCTGAACAGGGTTTGCAGCGAGTTGGAAAGACCGCCCTGGCTGGTATCAACCGTGGTTTCTACGTAGTTACGGACATTGGTCACTTCGCTTGGCTGCCCTTCCAGCGTTTCGCTGATCAGCTGCTTACTGCTTTTACCCACATCTTGCGAGCGCTGAATATTGTTCATCCGCACCTTGAGTTTGCGCAGGGCTGCAAGGTAGCGATCCATGATCGTGCTGTCGGCGCCCTCGGCGTTCTGTGCTGCGAAGACCCGTGACACAGGTTCGAAACGCTTGGCCAGACTGCCGTCGTCGACGGCTGGCAGAGGCGAAACCAGAACGCTGGCTGCGGCTTCCTTGTTGTCGAGGATACCGGTGACCTTGCCCCAGAAGCCGTCGTCGCGCTTGATCCCGTTCGGTTGCACTTCATGAGTTGCAGGCACGTCCCATTGAGTGTTGTCGTTGACGGCCGAGAGCAGCAGTTTCACCGGAGAGTTACGCACGTCACTGAGCAACGACAGTTGCTGCGTGGCGTTGGCCATGTCGCTGAAGCGACGCACGCCGACGCTGTCAATCATGGTGTACCAGACCTGTGTGTAATCACGCTTGTAACGAGCCATGAATTCACGGACGAAGTTGGCTTTTTGCACCACGCTGTCGCCACCGTCGCCGTCGAGTACCCAGTCCGATTCGTTTTGCAGATTGCCCGATACCAGTTTGATCAGCTCGGGCTTCACAAATGTTTCCCAACCCTGGCGAGTGAAGATCGCAGATACGGCTTCCGAGCCATACAACAGTTGGCGGCCAGGCATCGGCACCAGATCATTCAGGCCGATAGCGGGGAACTGCCGGCTGGATTCCAGCTGCAGGCGCAGGTATTCACGGTCCACCAGCGAACTGGAAATCATGAAAAACTTCAGGCTCTTGCGGGTTTCATCGATCAACTGTTCATTGCGCGGCATGGCTGGCGCGACGCCATTTTTGAGCAATTGCACGTAAACCGGCGAGTTGTCCTCGATAACGTCGTTGCTTATCGGGTTGGCCTCGCTGGAAATATCCGTCCAGGCCACCGGCAGTGCCACGTCGACGAATTCGGTCTCCGGGTGCGTGGTCGGTTGAGTCAGGATCAGATAGAGCTTGAGGGCGTTGTATGACTCGATGATGGACGCGACCTGCCGTTCATCGAGTCGTCCAAGCATTTCTTCCGACAACGACAAGCCGCCTGTTGTCGCCGATAGCTCGGCGGCATCGTTGGCAGTGGCCGGGTTGCGCAGGGCGGCAATCGCCTCGCTGCGTGTCTGGCCGGCCGTGCCTCTCGCTGCACCTGTCAGGCGGTTGGTAACGTCGCCAGTGCTGCGCGGGATGCTGCTCAGGCTGGTCGGACGGCCTGCCGCTACATTGCGAGCGCCACGGTCCAGCAGTTTCTGGCCCTGAGCACGTACCTTGCCTGCTCTGGTGTCCGGACGTGCTGGTGTAGCCCCGGAGCCGTACTGCGGATCCATGGTTTTGGCGAACTCGTTGAATTCACGCATCTGCAATTGCAGCTTCAACGTGATCGGTTCCAGCGCCTGAGTGCGCAGTTGCTGCAAGTAGGCGGTCTGGGTGGCAAGGTAAATGTCATCGCCGCGATACAGCCCGCCACTGAGTTGCAGCGGGACGCCTTTGGTACGGTATTTCTCGATGGCCGCCAACTGATTACGCAGCAGTTCCAGGCCTTGGCCGGAGGCAAGGCGTTGTGCCCGGTCCGGGGACTGCTCCAGTTCGCTCAACTGCTGGCTGATGTTGGCCAGCCACTCGCGGTTTTTCTGGAACGACAAGGCCTGCCAGCCGATAAAGGCCAGCCCGGCGAACAGCGCCGCTGCGATGACGATCGGGCCAATTGACCGGTCGCGGCCATGCCGTGACTGATACAGGGTCAGGTCACGGTCGGGGAAAATGACGCGGCGGAAGGTGTCGGTGATGAAGTAACTGCGATCACTGATTTTCCGGGGTTCATCTTCTTCCACTGCACCAGGTGGCTTCGCTGGCCGCAAGACGAACGACTCTGTAAGCTCGTCTTCATACACCGGTGTCAGTTGCTTGTCGGTTTGCAGGGCACTGGTGAAATACAGGCCGCGCAGCAACAACTGAGTACCGTTGACGTTACTTCGCGCGAAATGCTGCAGGAACTGCTCGAGTATTGTCGACAGCTCGGCAAAGTAGTTGGGGAAGTTCAGCAGGGCGCTGTTGGCGTCGGCACCCAGCGCAATGATCTGTGCATCGACGTGGCGACTGACATGCGCCTGCAGGTTCGCCAGCTTGCGATCGAGCACGGTGCGCAGGCTTTCGGTGTTGATCTCGGTCAGACCGAACGTCATGCCCAGCGGCTGCTGGCGCTCGTTCAGATCCATGCCGTCGAAGGCCTGGTTGAAGCCGGGCAGTTGGTCGGTCTTGGTCAACATCAGGTAGATCGGCGGATTGGCATCCAGGCAATCAGTGTATTCCTCGATGCGCGTGACCAGGCGCGCACCCATTTCGTTACGTTCTGCGCTAGAGGCTGCCAACAGCTCCGGCAGACTGACCACCAGTACCAGACCATTGACGGCGGCCTTGCTGCGTTGCTTTTTGAGCATACGCAGGAACGCCGCGAACTCGCTGGCGGACTGATCGTCGCGAAGATAGCGGCCAGCAGTGTCGATCATCACCGCTTCAGGGCTGAAGTACCAATCGCAGTGCTGGGTGCCGCTTTCCGTGTCATTGGCGCTGCTGGCAATGCTGGCGGACAGGCCGGAACGCGTCAGCAACGAGGTCTTGCCCGCCGCTGACATGCCGATGACCAGATACCACGGCAGGTCGTAGAGCGCCGATGAACCGCCACCGCCTGCCGAGCGATCGGTGCGCAGCATGGCAATGGCATGCTTGAGGCGGTCGCGCAGCACTTGCTGATCACGGAACTCACCGGTGGACTTCAGCGAGCGGTCAACTTCGATCTGAACCAGATTCTCAAGGTTATGTTCGGTACGAATCCGTCGGTATTGGCGCAGTACGATCAACAGCAGGTAGAAGGCGCTGATGATCGCCATCGCTTCGAGCGTGTAGCCTTGCAGCCAACTGATCCTGGGGGCGAAAAACCAGCAGACAGCCAGGCTGATCAGCCACAGTATCGGGACCAGGAACCAGAAACTTTTTAACAGGCGGAGTAATGTCTTCATGTCTTCCTGACTCGGTTACCTGATCGTGGCTCAAGCATTGAACAGTTGGCTGATATGTTCGGCCAACGCGGCCACGTCTTTGCCCAGCAACCAGTCCAGCGTCAGATAGACGCCCAGGCACACGAGGGCGATGAGCACCAGGTAAAGCCATACCGGAACTTCATGGCGAAGCATCTGCGACACCTGGTCAGGCAATGCCCAATCAGGTGACAGCGCCTTTGGCGTCTTGCGGTAGCGTGCGATGTCCTGGCCCAGTGTGTTGGCCAGGTAGCGCAGTTGGTCCTTCTGACCAAGCCCGAATTTGCCTTCGAAACCCAGTGCCAGGCACAAGTGATACACCTCAAGCACATCCAGGTTCTTTTTTACGTCGGCGCGCAGCAGTTCGATTTTCTCGAAGAAGCCTTCGCCCGCCAGGTGAACACCGAAATAACGGAATTGCAGCGGCTCCATTTCGAAGTGGCGACGCATGTCGTTGTCGCCCGAGCGCAGCACGCTCTCATCCAGGAATGCGCACAGTGCGTACTGGGCGTCCTTGACCTGTTCGACGCTGTAGTTGGCGCTGCGCGCCTGACGCTCCAGATCGGCAAAAAAAGAATCGACGCTGGATTCGAACGCGATGACCGAGATCGCCTGGCGGCCGCGACGGACAATCAGCGCCATGGTGATGAAGTCACGTACCAGGTCTTTGAGCGTAGGTTTTTCGGTAGCAGCCGCAGCGGCACCTTGCATCACGGCTTCAGTCATTTAAGCACCGCCAACAGTTCAAGCTTGAGATTGGTAAACGCGCTGGGCGCGTAGAAGGAAATGGCCTGCGCTTCCATCATTCGCTCGTACACCCGCCCATGAGGCTCGATGGAGAAATAATGATTGTCCAGACGCACCGGAATTGCATTTGGCAGGCGTGTCGAGTGGTTCAGTGTGACGCCCGGCATGGCGCTGTTGACGACCACTTCGATGTCTTCCGGCGAACCGACCTTGAACGCACGAGGCACCAGTTCCAGCAGGCTGGAGCCGGGCATATCGGCGTGTACCGAGATGTAAAAGTCCGCTTCGGTAAGACGCGGATCCAGCAACTGGCCCTGCCAGTACGAAGGCCTGACCTGGCTCAGGTTGATGACAATGCACTGGTTCGGGATCACGTTTTCAAGCAGCAGACGAACCAGCTCGTCGAGTTTTACCAACGAGGCGGCTGGATCCTGATGATCGTAATCCGGAATGTCGGTGAGTTGCGTGTCCAGCGAGAATGTCAGCAGGCCACCCGCCAGTTCCGCCAGAAAAAGATACAGGCGCTCCGGGTGCAGACGTGGATGCGCCAGCAGATGGGCCAGTTGCGGATAGGCACGGTTGACGGTGTTCAGGAGCCAGAACAGGGTGACGTCGCTGGAGCCGAACTCGGCGATCTGGTCGGCACGCTCGCGGCGGCGGCCCGAGAGCGCCTTGCTCTTGGCTTGCAGCACGCTGATCAGGCGCCTGCCGAGGCCGACCAGTGTTTCGTGAGTGCCCACATGCAAGGTCGGATGCACAAAGTGCGCATCAAGGTTGAAGCCGCCGATGTTGTTACGCGCCAGTCGCGCAATCGGGCAGTAGCTGTAACCGTCCAGACTGTCGCCATCGACCAGCATCACCACATTCAGGCGCAGGCTGGTGATCTCGTTTTCCAGATCGCCTTCGTTGAGGTCCGGCAGCGTGTCGAATTGTTTACGAAAGCGACGGGCACTTTTCTGTTCCTGGCCGTCTTCAACGTAGTTCAGCCCAAAAGGCTCAGGCAGTTTCAGCGCTGCATAAACCTTGATCTCTCCGCCTTTGATCAGGTTTTTCAGGTCGCGCGCGGCGGGCAGCGGGTCGTGCTGCGGCGCGTCGTAAAGACTGCCGTCCGGGAACACCAGTTTCAGGCGCTTCAGTTGCAGGGACCCGGTCGCCAGCGCCTCTACGTCGACTTCCAGCGTTTGCACACCCCAGTGAAAGGGCGTGGAACGCAGTGTCGACTCAGCAAGCTGATGTTGGTGAAACTCATCCTGATATTGGAAATGTTGCGGCAAAAGGAACATACCTTCCGACCACATCACGCGGCTTTGTTTACTCATTTGGCGCCTTCCAACAGAGAATTGAATTGTGAGTCCGCCGCTTTTTTCGCGGAGCTGCTTGCAGAGTCCTGGGCTTGCTGTACCGCTGCATCCTGCGCACGATCGGTAAGGGTTTTATTGGCGGGTTTTTCCGGCAAGGAATTGGCTTTGTTGAACTGCTCTTCCGTCTTGAGTCTGTTCAGTACGTCCACGCCACGCGCCGCGAGGATGTAGTTGTTGTCCACCAGTACACGCACACCGTCGGACGAGAACCAGATACCGTCCTTGCGCAACGTATTGGCGTCGAACGCTACTTTCCAGCGGCTGTTTTCGTCAGTACGGAAGAACGCCGCGATGCCCACGTATGAGGCATTCGGGCTCAGCGGCCATTGATCGGTCTGTCCCATGCCTGGCAGCAGAATCAGCTCCTTGCTCTCGACCAGCGTGTTGCCCAGCGCCTTTTGCGGATTATCCCAGAGGCTGTCGGCGTCGACGGACTCAAAGCGCTCCAGAGAGGCCAACTGATACACGCGCACTACTACCGATAGCGGTTTACCGTACTCATCGGGATTGAGCTGGTTACCGCCATCAGTCGTCAGGATGACCTTTTCGTTATCACCAAACATCATGTCGCCAGCCCACGTGTCATCCATGCGCTTGGCGACACGGTCTGTCACGCCGCATGCGGACAGCGCCATCATCATTGCCAGAACAGCCAGGCACCTTGCCAAGGCTGGCTTCGAGGAACAATTACCTTGAAGTCTTTTATTCATCACGTCTTACCTATGGGGTGATCGATCAGGTCAGGGTGTAAGCGAAGTCGCCATCGCTGCCCAGATCGATGGTCAGGCTCTGAATCGGTTTGTCCTGCGCCATTCGCTCCAGCACCCGCTGGGCGAGCTCCGGCATTAGGGTCTTGGACAGAATGTTGTCGATGTTGCGCGCACCGCTGTCGACTTCCGTGCAACGCGAAGCAATGGCCTTGATCAGCGCTTCGTCGTAACGCAGCACTGCCTGATGATTGCGCTCGAAACGCTTGCGGATGCGCTCCAGCTTCAGGCCGACGATGCGCTCCAGAATGGCGTCCTGAACCGGGTAATACGGCACGATGGTGAGACGACCCAAAAACGCCGGTTTGAACACCTGATTCAACTCGTCGCGCAGACCTTCCACGATGTCATCGGGTGTCGATTTCTGCTCGGTGTTCAGGCACCACTGCATGATGCGGTCAGTGCCGGTATTGGACGTGAGGATGATCACGGTATTGCGGAAGTTGATCTCGCGACCTTCGCCGTCGTCCAGAACACCTTTGTCGAAGACCTGAAAAAACAGCTCAAGCACGTCTGGGTGGGCTTTTTCCACTTCGTCGAGCAGGACCACGCTGTAAGGCTTGCGACGCACGGCTTCGGTGAGCACACCACCTTCGCCGTAACCGACGTAGCCGGGCGGGGAGCCTTTCAGACTCGATACCGTATGGGCTTCCTGGTATTCGGACATGTTGATGGTGATGACATTACGCTCGCCGCCATACAGGGTGTCAGCCAGAGCCAACGCAGTTTCGGTCTTGCCGACACCGCTCGGACCCAGCAGCAGGAATACGCCGATTGGCTTGTTCGGGTCTTCCATGCGGGCACGGGAAATCTTGATGCGCTTGCCGATCTCTTCCAGCGCGTGATCCTGCCCCAGAACGCGTTCGCCCAGCAGTGCAGGCAGGCTTTGCACGGTGTCGATTTCGTCGCGCAACATCTTGCCCAGCGGGATCCCGGTCCAGCCGGAAATCACTTCGCCAATCGTGCCACCGTCCACCAGCGCATGGACCAGTGGCTGCTCGCCCTGAACGCCGGCCAGTTCGGCGCGCACTGCGGCAATCTGCTCGGCATCCGGCTTGCCGTTTTCCGCAACGCTGAGCGTGCCGAGCTTTTCGACCAGTTCCAGCTCACGCTTCCACTGTTGTTCCAGCGACTCGCGAGTTTCCTGTTCGGTTTTCAGCTCTTCGTGAAGAGCGGTCAGGCGGCGGGCGTGATCGCTGCCTTTGGCGGTTTCCTGCTCCAGCACGGCGATTTCTGCATTCAGGTTATCGATATGACGCTTGCAGTCTTCCAGCGCGCCTGGCTGCGCCGATTGGCCCAGCGCAACGCGCGCGCAAGCGGTGTCGAGTACGCTGACCGCCTTGTCCGGCAACTGGCGGCCGGTAATGTAGCGGTTGGAAAGGCGCACGGCCTGAACCAGCGCTTCGTCCATCACCGTTACCTTATGGTGCTCCTGCATCTTCGCCAGCAGCCCGCGTAGCATGTGGATGGCCTTGTCTTCATCAGGCTCTTCGACTTTCACGACCTGAAAGCGACGTGCCAGCGCGGCGTCTTTTTCGAAATACTTTTTGTATTCTGCCCATGTAGTGGCCGCGATAGTGCGCAGTTCGCCACGCGCCAAGGCGGGCTTGAGCAGGTTGGCCGCGTCGTTCTGCCCTGCCTGTCCGCCCGAGCCGATCAGCGTATGGGCTTCATCGATGAACAGGATGATCGGGTGCAGGCTGCGCTTGGTTTCCTCGATGACTGATTTGAGACGGTTTTCGAACTCACCCTTGACTCCGGCACCGGCTTGCAACAACCCCAGATCCAGCGTGTGAATGGCGACGCCCTTGAGCACCGACGGCACGTCGCCCTGCACGATACGCAGCGCCAGACCTTCAACCACTGCCGTTTTACCCACACCCGCTTCGCCGGTCAGGATCGGGTTGTTCTGACGGCGGCGGGTCAGGATGTCGACCATTTGCCGTACTTCGAATTCGCGTCCCAGAACCGGATCAATGCGCCCATCGCGGGCGCTCTGGGTCAGGTTGACGGTGTACTGGTCCAGGGCTGGGGTCTTTCCGTTGCCCTTGGTGGTGGCGCCAGTACTTGCGTCGGCGTTCGCCAGCGGCTTGCTCAGCTTCGTCTCGGGGCTGCCTTCGACCAGCGCGCTCAAGTTGAGGCGCAGATCGTCCGCGTTGATTTTCTCCAGTTCCGGAGCGGACCCGATGACCACGCGACGCAGTGCATCGTCGTCCAGCAAAGCCTGAAGAAGGTGGCCGGTACGAATCTGTGACTGACCGAACTCGATTGACGCCAATACCCAGGCCTGTTCGATCATGCGGGTGATGTGCGGCGAGAGGGCAGGCGTCCGAGTGTTGCCTTTCTTGAACGTCCCCAGCGCTGTGACCAACTGCGCTTGCAGGCGATCAGGCACCACATCGTAGTGACGCAGGATCACGGGCAGGTCGTTATCGTTACTATCCAGCAATTGCAGCAGCAAGTGCTCGACTTCAACGTCGTAATGGTTCTCAGACAGGCACAGCGCGGCGGCGCTTTCAGTGGCCGTGCGGCTCGTTTCGTTCAGCTTGGCGAACAGGGACTTCAGGTTCACAGGGAGACCCCATCAAAAGGAATGTGGAAAAGGGCGCAACGGGAAGGCTCCACGTCGACACCGGGGCGTTTGAGCCAGCCAAGCCAGCCCAGAGATACATTGCCTTGGCGGCCCAGGCGGGCCACAGGTACAGCTTCACGTTTGAGCTTCGGTGCAATCTGGAAGTCCAGTTCGGCACCCGCGTAAAAACGCACCAGTTCAACCAGTTTTCGGTAGTCCACCGTGCCTGGCTGAAAACGCTGGTAATCGACCAGATCCAGAGGCCCCATTTCGATACGCACGCACGACTGGTAGTCCCAGACGCGATTGCCAGCCACCGCGCTTTGCCCCAGCACGGCATTCTTGCGGCCTAACTGGGTGCACTGACCGCTGTCGAGTTTTAACCAGCGCCCGGCAAACTGTTGGATCTTGAAGGGCAGGGAGAAGTAAAAGCTCAGCATGACCTCAAGGTTCAACGCGTTGCGCGGCTTCTGGGCGAACATCCCCGAGAAGTAGCTAAACAGTTCGCGGCGCAATGGAGATTCGCCCTTGTCGAATTTCTGCTTCAACGCCTCGGGTCCGAAACCCACCAAGTTGAGCAAATAACGATCAAAGTTCGAGGTGCCACTACGCTCGTACTCGATATAAAACTTGTACTTCTGCCACGCTTCGTAAAACAGCGAGGTCATGCGATGCGAAAAAATATCCAGAAACGCATGCGCAGCATCGTCTCGATACTGGATGTGTCGATCAATCAGCAACTCAGTGTACGGGCGTGGTAAAACGCCGGACGGCCCGACCAGCCCCATGAACGTGACTTGCACTTCGGACAGCGGCAAACCTGCCGCCGAGACTTTGCCTTCGCGTTCAAACTGCAGGTCGCTGACTTCACTGGCCGGGAAGTTGAGCGACAGTTGTGAACGAAAGCGCAAAGGGTCCTCATGCGGCCTGGTTTCCAGGTCCATGCGCCCGTTCCTGCTGTAATGCAGGCGGAGCAAACGCACCAACTGGAAAAATTCGAATCGGTGCGGCTCAGCCCTTGCCTGGTCTATCAGACCAGGGGTTGATCGCCTGTTCGCGGGGGCCATTGGACCACTCTCTTTTCGCGCTGCAAGGTGCGAAGGGTTAATTGGGTAAAGCTGTTCATCGAGCAGTACTGACCAAAGAAGTGGTCAAGTACCATGCCGAACAGGAACACGCCGCTGCCGGTGTACTGGCTTTCATCGAATTTCAGTGTGATGCCGACGCCGCGTACGAAGTTCGGGCGCGGATGCCCGATGCGCGCCACGACTGGTTCACTGGTCACCGATACGATCCCGTTGATCTGTTTACGAATCGCCGACATGTTGCGGTAGTTGTAAAGCGAGAGCAGTTCCAGCAGCACTTCGCGCCCTTTCGAAACCAGCGACATGTGGTTAAGCGACAGGTGCGAAATAAGACGCCAGATCACGCCGTTGCCCAGCGGCACGCGCACCGTCGCAGTGGGTTTGCGCAGGCAGCGGATATCCTTGATCACCGAGTTGGAAGGGATGTTGAAATCCCCGCGCTCGCCGCCAAAAGGTAGCATCAGCGGCAAATCGCGGTTGCTGCACGTCAGACGGATACTGAGCGTGTCGTTGTTGGAATCAATCAGTTCCAGATCACGATCCACGACGCGGATGAACATGTTCGAGCCATCGCTTTGCCGGCTCTGCGTCGGACGTCGCCGGGCAATCCAGAAACTCTGGCCGGGACCTTGATCGCCGCGAGGTTCAAAGAACGGATGGCAGGTGCCTACCTGATCATTTCCATTGATTTTTTTCACCCGGCGCACACGATCAATCGAGACCACTTCGGCGGAGCTTTGCAGGCGTACATCCGGCGTGACTGCATATTCATGCTGGACGTGGGTCAGCTTGATTGGCTCGGCCTGTTGGCGGAACAGGTTGATGATCGGCGTGCAGTTGAGCTTGAAGTTGTTACGGCCGATGTTCTGGGTCAGGCGCGCCAGACGGTCCGTCAGGTCGTAATCGGAAAAGTAGAAATTGATTTCCACTTTCGCGATTTCTTTGCCGGCCAGAATACGGGCAAAGCCCGACAGGTCGAAGAACATGAATTTATCAGGGAAGGTGAAGTACTCATGCAGCAGTCGATACCCCAGAAACGAACGTTCCGAGTAATCCACCAGCCCTTCATCCAGACCGTAGCCGACAGACTTCAAGGCACCTGCAGGCAGCACCACTTCGCGAGTGCGGCCTTCGTCTTCGAATGACAAAGTGGCCTTGGCCAGGTTGTTGAACAGCAGCTCATACAGTTGATGCATCAGCGTGCTTTCGCCATCAAGGAAAAAGCGCAGGCTGTCCAGTTCCATCTTGCCGAACAGGACGTCGGAGGTAGCCGCCAGCCCGATACGCAAACGGGCGATCAGGTCTGCGCTGTGGCCATTGAAGGCCGAGCGCTCCATTTCAATGAACGAAGCGCTTTGTACTGCAACCGGCCACAATTCGACCGGGTAGCACGTACGAAACTTGCACACGATGCCGTCTACCGGAGTGGCGTGCAGCTCTGTGTGTCGGGCCACGCGGTAGGACTCGGTGACCTTTTCCTGCCTGCCCATGTTGAACTCGACAATCGACATCGAGGGTGTAGGGCGCAGGTAATGCGGGTACAGCACCTCCAGGAACGACTCGACGATCTCAGGAAACTCATCATCGAGTTTCTTGTGCACGCGCGCAGACAGGAACGAGAACGCTTCGATCAGACGCTCGGTATGCGGATCTTCGCAATTATCACCTTCAATCAGAAGCCGCGAAGCTATCTTCGGATATTGAGCAGCAAACTCCTGGCCCAGAAAGCGCAGGTGCGAGAGTTCTTTCTCGTAATAGGGCAGCAGATCGTCGAGCATCAGTTGAGGTTCTGCACTTTGTATTCCTGAGTGTTGACCTGCAGCACGGCGTCAAAAGAAACTTGACGCGAAATGTCCTGCAGACGCAGTACTGCGTCCACACGAAAAGTCAGCATGCGTTGGCCGGTCTGTTGTGCAAGCAACTGAACTTTCACGCTACGGAAGCGGCGGGCTCCTACAGAAATTGCCTTTTCCAGCTGGCGCTGGATCAAAAGACGGTCCTGCGGGTCGAGCACGCTTCTACTGGTGAAGTCGGGCATGCCGTAATCGAGAATGGTGCCGCTCAGATTGGCAAAGCCTTCCAGCTCGCCAGCAACCAGAGACTGGCGAGTGTTCACCAGAATCTCCAGGTCACGAACGATGCTGGCCTTGTAATCGGACAGCGAGCAAAGGCGTTCCGATGACGCTTCCATGGACTGATGCGGACGATCGTCGAGTAATCGATCCAGCAATGAAGGCAACAGCTTGTGTTGACTACTCATGTTGCCTCCCTGGCTAAGTAAAGGGTATTAGCCGCGAGTCGATTGGGGTAATTCGGCGACCAAACGCAACGAAGCCGTCAGTTCATCCAGTTGATAATGCGGACGCAGGTAGGTCACGGCCTTGTAGACGCCAGGCTTGCCGGGTACTTCGAACACTTCGGCACGCGCCTCGCGTAGCGGGAACTTGGCCTTGGCTTCCTGACTGGCTGTGTCATCCAGCAACACATAGCTGGACAGCCACTTGTTGAGGAACAGTTCGACATCCTTGCGGGAAGCAAAACTGCCAATCTTGTCGCGCATGATCGCTTTCATGTAGTGAGCGATACGCGAGGTGGCGAAGATGTACTGCAACTGCGCCGAGAGACGGGCGTTGGCGTTGGCAATGTCAGTGTTGTAGTGCTTTTGCTTCTGGGTCGACTGAGTGCCAAAGAAAGCGGCATAGTCAGTCCCTTTGCAGTGCACCAGCGGAATGAAGCCCAGGTCCGACAGCTCTTTCTCACGACGATCGGTGATGGCAATTTCAGTCGGGCATTTCAGCGCGATTTCGCCGTCATCGGTCTTGAATGTGTGAGTCGGCAAGCCTTCAACCAAGCCACCGCCTTCAACACCACGAATCGCAACGCACCAGCCGTAGCGGGAGAACGCGTCAGTTACGCGAGTGCCCAGTGCGTAGGCAGCGTTCATCCACAGATATTTGTTGTGGTCACGGCCATCGACGCTTTCGACAAAGTTGAATTCTTCGACGGGCGTGGTATCCGGGCCGTAAGGCAGGCGACCCAGCACGTGCGGCAGAGTCAGGCCTACATAACGGGAGTCTTCGGAAGCACGGAAGGACTTCCATTTGGCGTACTCGACAGTGTCGAAGATCTTCGCCAGATCGCGCGGACCAGCCATGTCGGTGAATGAGTCCCAGCCGAACAGTTCAGCCGAGGCTGCCGAAATGAACGGTGCATGGGCTGCAGCGGCAACATGGGAGATCTCTTCCAGCAGGTACATGTCTTCAGGGCTGCGGTTGAACTCGTAGTCACCCAGCAACATGCCGAACGGCGCACCACCGAAGGTCCCGTACTCTTCTTCGTAGATCTTTTTGAAGAGTGCGCTTTGGTCAAACTCGGACGAGGCTTTGAGGTCTCGAACCAGATCTTTTTTTGAAGCGTTGAGCAAATGAATCTTCAGCGTGGTGCTGGTCTCTGTCTGGTCAACCTGATATTTCAGGCCGCGCCAGGACGCTTCCAGTTGCTGGAATTCACGGGCATGCATGATCTCGTTCATTTGCTCGGAGAGCATCGCATCGATTTCAGCGATGCGCGCGTCAAGCACGGCAATCAGATCCTTGCTTGGCGTCATTTCGCCTTCCAGGACCTGCGCCACAAGTTCGCCGATCAGATCGCGAGTGCGGGTACGCTCGGTTTCGGAGCGCGCGACGCGGCTTTCGGAAATGATGCTGTCGAGCAAAGAGGATTGCGGGGCGAAGTTCTCAACTTCTACCAAAGCGCCGTCCTGCTGAGTCGCGTTTTGCTTATCGGTCATCGTCAGGCTCCTCCTTACTCTTTGCTGTCAGTGGCTGGCACGGCGGCTTCGCGGCCGAATTCCTTGCCCAGGGTTTTAAGCTTTTCAGTGTTCTGCAGCACGTCCATCAACAGCTCTTCAAGCTTGTCGTTACCGCCCATCTTGTTACGCAGGTCTGCCAGCTTGTTGCGCACTTCCAGCAGCTTGCGCAGTGGCTCTACCTGACGCACGACGTTCTGCGGTTCGAAGTCTTCAAGCGCGTTGAAATTCAGCTCGACACCGAGCTGAGTACCGTTCTTGGCCAGGGTGTTGTCGACGCGATACGCCAGGCGCGGCTTGATGCCTTTGAGGACGCCGTTGAAGTTGTCGCGATCGATGAAGATGAATTTGCGATCCTTGAGCTTGGGCAGCGGCTCCAATGGGTTGCCGGAGAAATCACCCAAAACGCCTACAACGAATGGCAGCTCTTTCTTTTCCTGAGCATCGCCGATGTCTACGTCATAGGTAATGTGGACCCGAGGCGCGCGAACGCGGTCAAGTTTGTGCTGGGTACTTTCCTTCTTCGCCATCGTCATCTCCTGTGCGAGCAACTCGCTGCAAGTCGTTTGCGTACCGGGCCTCTGGTTAGGCCAGGCGCGATTAGAGTCCTTCAATCGTCAGCAGAAGACGCTGACGGATTTCATCGTTCATTTCCAGAATATTTTCGTGCCCAACCAATTCTTCGAAGCTTGTATTGCCTGCAATCTGCGTGCTGTTACGAATGACCGACTCATCCGGCAACTCGGAGCGCACCGGTGAGCTGATAACGCAGAACGGCAGATCGCCGAAGTCTTTCAAACGCTCGAAACTGACCGGAAAGCGCAGCCCTTCGAACAGTCGGCTCATGCCGGGCGACTTGCTGAGGCAGTAGAACAGGACCAGATAATGCACAACGTAGCGGTACAGCTCTGCGCTGCTGCGATTAGGGTCCTTGATCACCTTGCGAAACTGCGCCAGATCGAACGAGTTGAAGCCCACTACCCAGCGTACCGGGCTGGTGATGCGAATGGTCTGCCCGCTTTGTGACAGAACCATGTCGTACTCGAGTGGAAACAGCTCAGGCGTGGTGCTGATCAGGTTCAGCGGTACTTCCAGCTCATTGACCAGCTTGAACGGCTCGGCCGATGCGATGCGGTCATAGAGCTCCTTGAGCTCTTTGAAGTGGTGCTGAGTCTCGCGACCGCTGCTGCGCTGCGCGCCCT
Organism: Pseudomonas syringae CC1557; assembly: GCF_000452705.1. Taxonomy (NCBI): domain Bacteria; kingdom Pseudomonadati; phylum Pseudomonadota; class Gammaproteobacteria; order Pseudomonadales; family Pseudomonadaceae; genus Pseudomonas; species Pseudomonas syringae. Next base: position 5,563,712 of record NZ_CP007014.1, on the reverse strand, counting down.
GCAGGTATTCACCGAAGAATGTCTGCGGGCGTATCAGCAACGCCAGGGTCGACAGATAGTCGGACGCCTGCACCTTGAGCGCATCGGAAATAGCGCGCGTCTGTTTGCGCAGCTTGATCAATGCTTCTATATCGAACGTCTGAGTCATCGGTACATCGTCCTTGAACCCCTCACGACCGCTTCCCGGATCAGACCGGGGACGGGGAGAGGTTGCGAGTTTCTCGACTGTACGCCTCGTCACGAGGTGGTTTTGCCGGGAGCATCCCTGCAAAACGCACTGCCACGATAAGGAGAGATCGTGTACTGGCATATAGGAATCGTATAGCCAGCATTGTCGTCTATGGCAGCACTTTCGGTGGGAAAGTTCCTACAGACTACGGTTATTTTCTCGGAATTGTTACAGTAAGCAATGATATCAATGAGTCATCATCCGATTGGAGTATGGTGATCATGTAGCTGAATGCCTTGTTCTGAAAGGGTTCTAGCCTTTTTTCTTCGCTCGATTATCGTTTTAAATTTAGCGTGAGAGGACTGGTCTAATCGTTTGAGCCACGTGTTTTAACAAGCATAGGAGCATCAATCCAGGATGTGACCAGATTTTACGGGTTGAAAAGGGTAGTGGCTCCGTGGTTTTTTGAACGGCTCGTTCGCGTTGAGTTGGCTTCATGTGGAGCGAACACTGTGGGGGGAGGTCATGCTAATCGACCATGCGTAATGTCTGTCGATGTCTTGAAGGTTGGTCTGACAGAGTTCGCACGGAATGGACACGGCACGCTTTTTCATGGAGACAAGGATGGGTGAGAAGTCTCGTAGTAAGCCAGGTCCGGTATCCCGGCAAGTAGAGTGCGCCCATAACCTGGTCGGTTTTCTCCCCCGCTATTTCCCTTCGTTCATGCGCTCTATCTTCATGTGCATATTTTCAATCGCCACAGCTACGGCAGTGATAACCAAAACGTACTTTCGTGACGACTTGGATAATGGAAGCTACTCGGCAATGTTCATCATGGGTGCTTCCGTGATCCTGACAGTTTGAGGCTTCCTGCTGAGCCGAGGCCGCCTCTGGACGATGTGGATACTGGTCGCAATTCTGGTTGCCAGCCTGTTGGCAGTAATGATTGCGTTGCCTGCCCAGAACCGCCTTGCAGATTTCATTATCTCGACACTGGGCATGCTTTTTCCGTTACTGGGGCTTTTGTCGCTCAACAGCAAGCGCAGTCGAGAGTTGCGTGAGCAGCTGGTGTTCAACCGCGCTGTGGTAGAGAGGCGACGGGAAGAAAACAGCCGGTATGACGCTCTGGAGCGTAATCGCGAGCGTTTGCGCAAAAACAAGGTTTCACGAAATAATTTTCGCCGCTAGAGATGCGTAGGCATCGTGGCGTTTTTTGAAGCGCTTGCCAGATTGAACGGAATTCAGTGTGAGCAAGCGCAGAGTCGTACCCCGCATCATCATGAAAAGGAAATCACCGAATGACAGACCGCCACAACTACTACGCCTTTCGCGCGCGTTACTTTCCTTCATTTCTGGGCTCGATGTTCCTCACTCTTTTTTCAGTGGTCATCGCCACATCTCAGGTCAGCCACATCTGGTTTGGCGACGTTGCGGACATCGGTCTCTATCAAGCCATGTTTCTGATCGGCGCTTCGATGGTGCTCGCGTTCGCAGGCTTGATGATCAGTCGTGGACGTAGTTGGGGCGTGTGGGTGCTGGTGGCGATGATGGTGGTGAGTCTGTTGGCGGTACTGCCGACTTTTCCGGCAAAGGGTCCGGGTGCGCAGCTGTTTATATACGTGCTGGGTTTGCTGTTTCCGCTATTGGGTCTGTTGCTGCTTAACAGCAGGCTGCACCGGGAAATGCGTGCAGAGTTCGTCGCCTTGAGGCTCGAGCGCGAAGAAAGCACTGTTGAGGCGCGCCGCCAGGATGCGCTGGAAAAGAACCGTGGGAATCTGCGCAAGAGGAAAGCGCGACGCAAGTAGGCGTTTACAACCGGCTTTCCTGCGCCCAATAAAAAACCCGCCGAAGCGGGTTTTTCCAAGACCATCCCGACTCCCTGTCGGCCGCCTCCCAGGCGATGGTCGATCATCCTTGATCGTGGTGAACTCCTGTTCGCCACTTGATGGATCCAATATTACGGAGGGGGAGCAGGGTTGAAAATAGCCAAGTGACTCCATCGCGTGTAAGCCTTTCGCTATACCTCACTGAATGATGTCTGAGCGTATAACAGGAGAGCGATTATTCTGGCGTCAGGAAAAATGGCGAATCGTCCAGGTCTGCCGGCAGCAAAAAACGCAGACAATAAAAAACCCGCCGAAGCGGGTTTGTACCAAGACCATTCCAACTCCCTGTCGGCTGCCTTCCCGGCGATGGTCGATCGTCCCTGATCCTGGTGAACTCCTTGTTCACCAGTTGTTGGATCCAATGCTACTGGCGCCGCCAAGGTTGCAAAATAGCCAACTTCCCCTACGGCGTGTAAGCCTTTGGCTATACGTGTGTGGGAATTGGTCTAATGCCGATCACCTTCATACAGCCTTTAAACGTCTGCAAACCTTTAAAATAAAGGCTCCTGGGGCGACAGGGACAGGTTCAGGGTGAAAACGTCGCTGCTATCTCGCAATAGCGCTGCTCGACGTTTTTACTCGCTTCATCGTGGTTGCGGGCCACGCGTCTGGTCCACTCACGGCATTGTTCTTTGAAGTTGACCTGCGCCGATTTGCGGCACTCGCGTCGTTCCAGTGAGTGAATGGCGAAGTTCTCACAGACGCTGTCGCCGTCGATGGTGTTGCCGTATACCCGCCACTGCGCGCTATAGCGGTTACGGCCGTCCCATTCGCGGATCGAGACGGTTGCGACGCTGTAAGGCCTGGAGGGTCGAGCGGAGTTGCGCGTTGTGTTGGCCTTGAAGTCGGCCATGTAGTCCGCAGAGACCATGCCTTTGGCTGTTTCCGCCTGAACGGGACGGGGGACCTGGCCGAACCGGCAGTTCACGACGCTTTCATCGATGACATTGCCGTTCTTGAGGCAGTTGTCCAAAGGCTGCACGGCGGCAGGCTGCTCCGGCGTTGCGGCGACAGGCAAAAGCTCTGCCGTCCTGCGTATATTTACTGGAGCCGTGCTTGCGACAGCGGCGGGCTGAGACTCGATTTCGACGGTCTCAGCGTCGGGTGTTCGCTGTTCGACAGGTGTTATGGGCACGGCTTTGGGACCTCTCACGTTGGAGGCGATCAGCCCGGCCAGGCATCCGGCAACGATCAGGCAGGCCAGCCATAGGCCGTAGGGGCGTGACCGACGAGGCGGAGCGACGCGCTGTCGGCGCGGATGCGAGCCCAGCACGACATCGACTTGGCCTGGCACGAGGCGCTGGATACGGATGACGCCGTCGTCCTCGGGCTGCTGTAGGGAATCCATTCCTGCTCCTGATCAAGCGTTGTCCGGGCGTGATATTAAAACGCTATCGGCTGTGTGTCGGGTTTCTGTAACGCTTCGGCGCTATGTGCATTTCGCCTGGCGCGCTAAGGTTGTGGCCGTTTTGATTGTTATGGAAGGACAGCCCGTCATGCACCAGCGTCTCGAACAGGTATTCGGTTACACACAGTTTCGGCCGGGGCAGGAGGCTGCCATCAGTGCTGTGCTGGCCGGGCGTTCGGCTGCGGCGATCTTCCCGACTGGCTCTGGCAAATCGCTATGTTACCAATTGTCCGCACTGATGTTGCCGAATTTGACGCTGGTGGTGTCGCCTTTACTGGCGCTGATTCAGGATCAACTGGCTTTTTTGCATCGTCACGGTATTTCGGCGGCGAGCATCGACTCGGCGCAAAGCCGCGAGGAGGTCGCTGACGTCATGGCCAGGGCGCGTTCCGGCGAGCTGAGGATCCTGATGATCTCGGTCGAACGGCTCAAGAATGAGCGCTTCCGGAACTTCATAGCGCAAGTGCCGATTTCTTTGCTGGTGGTCGACGAGGCGCACTGTATCTCGGAGTGGGGGCATAACTTCCGGCCCGACTATTTAAAGCTGCCCGACTACCAGCGTGAATTTAATATCCCCCAGGCACTGCTGCTGACGGCTACGGCGACGCCGCAGGTCATTATCGACATGCAGAACAAGTTCGCCATCGCCCCCTACGATGTGGTCACTACCGGTTTCTACCGCGCTAACCTGCACCTGTGGGTCAAACCGGTAAGCGGCCGTGACAAGAGAAGGCGGCTGGTCGAATGGCTTGATGAAAAGCGCGGGCAGCCGACCATTGTTTACGTGACGCTGCAAAAAACCGCCGAATACATCGCCGCGCACCTTGAGCAGAACGGGCTGCCGGCCAGCGCCTACCATGCCGGGCTGCCCAACGATCAACGCGAGTCGATTCAGAAGCGTTTCATGGGCGGTGGCCTGAATTGCATCGTGGCGACCATCGCGTTCGGGATGGGGATCGACAAGAGCGACATTCGCAACGTGGTGCATTTCGATCTGCCCAAATCCATCGAAAACTACAGCCAGGAAATCGGCCGGGCAGGGCGCGACGGTGCCGCATCCGACTGCCTGGTGCTGGCCAACCGTGACAGCCTTAACGTGCTGGAGAACTTCGTGTATGGCGACACGCCAGAGCGCGAGGGCATTGCGCGCGTGCTGGATGACCTGCTCAACGCACGCCATGACGGCCAATGGGAGTTTTTGCTCGGGCCGCTGGCCGATCTCAGCAACATCCGCCAACTGCCGCTGAAAACCTTGCTGGTGCAACTGGAACTGCGCGGGATCATCGCGCCGCGTTACGCGTATTTTGCGGAATACCGTTTCAAGTTCCTGCTACAGCCAGATGATCTGATGGCGCGGTTCGAAGGCGAGCGGCAACAGTTTGTTCAGGCGCTGATCAACACCTCCAATCGGGCACGCACCTGGGCCACCGTTGATTTCGATGCGATGTACCAGCAATACGGCGCCGAGCGTGGGCGGGTGGTCAAGGCGCTGGACTACTTTCAGGAGAAGGGCTGGATCGAGCTTGAAAGCAAGCAGATGACCGAGGTCTATAGCCTGCTGCGCAGCGATTTTGACCCGCAGGCACTGAGTGCCGAGCTGCATGACTATTTCGTCCATCACGAAGCCACTGAAGTGGCGCGCATTCACGCCATGCTGGAAGTGTTCTCCAGCGATCAGTGCCTGACCCATCGCCTGGCCCGCTATTTCGGCGATCACAACGCGCCTGAGCAGTGCGGGCATTGTTCGGTGTGCCTTGGCGAAGTCGCCCACCTGCCCGAACCGCCTGCACTGGAACCTTTGCAGAGTCGCGACTTTCAGCAACTGTGTGGTGGTTTTATCCACAAGCATCAGGACTACACCGGCCAGCCGCCAAGTGCTGAATGCCTGACACGCTTCCTCTGCGGCATCAGTGTGCCGCTGTTCACCAAACTGAAGGCCCGTGCGACGGCCGGGTTTGCCGTACTGGAGGATTATCCGTATGCGCAGGTGAGGACGTGGGTGCAGGGGATGCTCTAAAACCAAACCGGCCGCTCAAGAGCGGCCGGTTCTGGATGTATCAACAGTCAGCGATCAAGTCAGTCGCGACCGTGACGGCGATGTCCGTAGTGCTTGTTACGTTTATTGCCACGATACTCACGGCCGCCACGATCCCGACGATCGTCGCTACGGCTTTCATTGCCCATGTAGTTGCCAAGTGCGGCGCCACCGCCGCCACCTACCGCCGAGCCCACCAGGCTGCCGGTATTGCCGCCAACGCTGCGGCCCAGAACGTTACCGCCTGCTGCGCCCAGACCACCGCCGATAGCGGCTTCTGTACGATTACGACGATCGGCACCGACCGCGCCACCAGCTGCACCGCCAACGCCAGCGCCAATCGCTGAACCGGTGCTGCCGCCGAGCTGTTGACCGACGGCTGAACCGAGTACCCCACCCAATGCTCCGCCTACGCCTGACTCGAGATTGCCTGCAGAGGCTGCACCGCCGATCAGGGTAAGAGACAACAACAGTATCGAGGAATACTTCATGTATGGAATCTCATAGGGATGACGGCGCGATATTGGTGTCAAGTGAAGAATGTAGCAATTCAAATCCGACGAGTAACACGTTTGCCACAAATAAGCCTAAGTTACTGTTTTAGTTAAGGAACTTAACTACAAAAAAGCAGTCTCAGGTTACTTGCAAAAAGGCCCGTTTCAATTGAAACGGGCCTTTTTTATGGGCGCTTCAAACAACGATGAGTGTCAGACAATCCGCGCTGATTCAGCTGAACGCTCAAGACGAATCGCCACGAACTTCGATGTCGGCGTACTGCTACCTTCGCCGACGCTTTCCAACGGCACCAACGGGTTGACCTCGGGGTAGTAAGCCGCAGCCTGACCGGCCGGAATATCGAATGGCAGCAGAGTGAAGCCTTTGACGCGGCGTTCGCGATTGTCGCTCCAGATCGAAATCAGGTCGGCTTTCTGACCTGGCTGGAAGCCCAGGCGAATGATGTCGGCCTCGTTGACGAACAGCACATCACGCTGACCTTTCACACCGCGATAACGGTCGTCCAGGCCATAAATCGTGGTGTTGTACTGATCGTGGGAGCGCATCGACTGCATGATCAGGTCTGGCACCTGACCGGTCGAGCTGATGCCTTCATGGATCAGCTTCAGCGGCAGTGCGTTGGACTTGAAGTTGGCGCGGGTCGACGCGGTATTCCAGCGGCGCGCACCAGCTGCGTTGCCCAGGTAGAACCCGCCGGGATGCTTGACGCGCTCGTTGAAGTCCTTGAAGCCCGGGATGGTGTCGGCGATCAGGTCACGAATACGGTCGTAGTCTTCCACCAGCCACAACCAGTCCACCGGCTTTTTGCCCAGTGTCGCGTTGGCGATGCCAGCGATGATGGACGGCTCCGAACGCATTTGCTTCGACAGCGGCTGCAACTGGCCGTTGGAGGCGTGGACCATGCTGAACGAGTCTTCCACGGTGACCGCTTGCGGGCCGTTGGCCTGGATATCGATGTCAGTACGACCGAAGCACGGCAGGATCAATGCGTCCTTGCCATGGAACAAGTGGCTGCGGTTGAGCTTGGTGCTGATCTGTACCGTCAAATCACATTGGCTGAGTGCTTCGGCGGTGCGGTGGCTGTCCGGTGTCGCTTGAGCGAAGTTGCCGCCCAACGCGATGAACACCTTGGCGCGGCCTTCGGCCATGGCGTGAATCGCCTCGACCACGTTATGCCCGTTGTCACGCGGCACCTGGAACTGGAAGCGTTTTTCCAGCGCATCAAGGAAGAACACCGGCGGGCGCTCGTTGATGCCCATGGTGCGGTCGCCTTGCACGTTACTGTGGCCACGCACCGGGCACAGACCTGCGCCAGGGCGGCCAATGTTGCCGCGCAGCAGCATCAGGTTGGCGATTTCCTGAATGGTCGCAACCGAGTGGCGATGCTGGGTGATACCCATCGCCCAGCACATGATGACGTTCTTGCCCTTGGCATACATGCGCGCCGACTGCTCGATCTCAGTCAGTGGCAGCCCGGATTGCTCGACGATCTCGTCCCACGAGGTTTCATCGATGGCCGCCAGGTATTCCAGCACGCCCTCGGTGTGTTCGTTGAGGAATGCGTGATCGAACACCGACGGCTCATTGGCCAGTTGTGCATCACGCTCCCATTGCAGCAGAAACTTGGCCATGCCGCGCAACAGCGCCATGTCGCCACCCAGGGCAGGGCGGAAGTAGGCGGTATTGGTCGGGCGGTCGCCGTTGGTGAGCATTTCGACCGGGTGCTGCGGATGCTGGAAGCGTTCCAGGCCGCGCTCCTTGAGCGGGTTGACACAGACCACCTGAGCACCGCGCTGTACCGCTTCACGCAACGGTTCGAGCATGCGCGGGTGGTTGGTGCCGGGGTTCTGGCCGAGGACGAAGATGGCATCGGCGTGTTCGAAATCTTCGAAAGTCACGGTGCCCTTGCCGACGCCGACGCTTTGCGACAGCGCTACGCCACTGGCTTCGTGGCACATGTTCGAGCAATCGGGAAAATTGTTGGTGCCATAAGCGCGCACGAACAGCTGATACAGGTACGCGGCTTCGTTGCTGGCGCGACCCGAGGTATAAAACTCGGCCATGTTCGGGCTGGGCAGGTTTTTCAGGTGTTTGGCGATCAGCGCGAACGCGTTATCCCAGCTGATCGGTTTGTAACGGTCAGTTTCTGCGTCATACGCCATCGGCTCGGTCAGGCGACCCTGATACTCAAGCCAATAGTCGCTCTGCTCCAGCAGCGCGCTGACGCTGTAGCGGGCAAAGAAGGCCGGGTCCACACGACGTTTGGTCGCTTCCCAGTTCACCGCTTTGGCGCCGTTCTCGCAGAACTTGACCATGCCGCTTTCCGGCGAATCGCCCCACGCGCAGCCCGGGCAGTCGAAGCCGCCGTTCTGGTTGGTCTTGAGCATCATGCGCAGGTTCTTCAGCGCGTTATCACTGCCCAGCCAGTGTTGGGTCACGCTGATCAGTGCGCCCCAGCCGCCTGCCGCACCTTTGTACGGCTTGTAGCGGGGGATTGGTGTCTTGTCGGCTTGATGATGAGTGCTCAAGGTTGAATCTCCATCGCAGGGCTATAAACCCGCGGCGCACTGTGCTGCGGCAGGTGAATTAAATTGAGTTTGTGACGGCGAGCCCATTGCAGGGCAAGTCCGGTAGGCGACGACAGGCTGACCAGCGTCTGGATGCCGGCGCGCAGTACTTTCTGAATCAGTTCCAGACTGCAGCGGCTGGTGACGATAGCAACGCCGCCGGTTGTCGAAATGTTCTGCCGGACAAGTGCGCCGATCAGCTTGTCCAGCGCGTTGTGGCGGCCAATGTCTTCACGGCCCAGCAGTAACTGGCCGTTGCCGTCCATGAATACCGCGGCATGCACGGCGCCACAGTGGCGGCCGAGAGGCTGGAATTCGCCGATGCGCTGGCGCAGACCTTCGAGCCACTCAATCGGCGGCAAGGGTGCGCCAGGTAAAACCTTCAGCTCAGGCAAGGCCTGCTCGACGGCTTCAACGCCGCACAACCCGCAGCCGCTGGTGCCCGCCAGTTGTCGGCGTTGCTGCTTGAGCTCCCAGAAAGCGCGGCTGGCGATTTCGACCTCGGCCTGCATCGCCGAGCCGCTCCCGCTGAGCGTGAAGTCGTAGATTTCATCGGGCGCCGCAATGATGCCGCTGCCAAGGCTGAAGCCGACGATGAAGTCTTCCAGATCGGTCGGGCTGACCAGCATGACCGCCTGGCTAATGCCGTTGTAGGCGATGGCCAGAGCCACTTCTTCGGCAAGCGCATTGCGTGCAGAGTCCTTGCCCTCGATATTCGAGTAGCTGTAGGACTGGCTTGCTTCGGGGGCTGGCGCAGAAACGGACGCCGAGCTGACCTTGCGCGTGACGGGCATGGGCTGTAATACCGGCAGAATGACATCTGCAAGACTAGGCGTCTTATTGGATATCGTCTAATCGCTAGTGCTGATGCTCCGATAGATGACGTCGATCAGCTTGCTAGCGGGGTATTTCTGCTACCAGCGCAAAACACGCCTCAGCCAGCGCAGAGCGGGGTGCACTGCGGCGCATGATCAGCCCGAGGCGGGCCAGCGTGCGCGCATCTGCAATAGGATGCAGACGCAAATGTTCGGTGAGTGTTTCCAGGCCGCCATCCAGCGGCATGATTGCGCAACAGAAGCCGCCGTTTACTGCTTGAAGTAACTGATGAACGGCATCAGTCTGAATCAGCGGATGAGGTTGCAGGTTGCGGCTGTGGAAGTTGTGATCAATCGATTGCCGGAAATGCATACCACTGGTCAGCATGCCCAACGGCAGCTCGACCAGCTCAGCCCAGCTCAGCGGTTCTTCGCCAAACGAAAAATGCCGACGGTCATACAGCAGGCCCATGCGCGTGTCGTCCAGGGTCAGCGAATCGAAACGCTCGCTGTCCAGCCGCTCCAGATAGGACACGCCCAGGTCGATACGGTTGCTCGCCAGTTGCTCCAGTACTTGCTCGGAACTGAGTGACGACAGCTCGAAGCGCAGGTTGGGGTGCAGCTGATGCAGCCGGTGCAGCAACGGTAACGGATCGAAACTCGACAACGGCACCACGCCCAGGCGCAATGTGCCGACCAGATGCCCCCGGCACGCTGCGGCCTCAGCCTGCAAACCGTCGTAAGCGGCCAGCACGGTACGCGCCCACGCCAGCACCCGTTCGCCGGGCGCCGTGAAACCTTCAAAACGCTGGCCCCGGTTGACCAGTGGCAAGCCAAGCTCTTCTTCCAGATTGCGCAAGCGCATCGACAGCGTCGGCTGAGTGATATTGCAGCGCGCAGCCGCCTGGCCGAAGTGACGCGTTTCATCGAGGGCGATCAGAAATTTGAGTTGCTTGATGTCCATATTCTCTCCGGTGGGCAGTCCAGACCGCCGATTCTACCCGTTCAGGCTGAACGATGGTCGAGCAACGTTGGTCGGATGCCTGCAACCCTTGATTTATAAGGGCTACAGTTTAAGCGGCCTATCTGAAACCACATTATGGGAGAACCAGAGAATGAGTCTTATCAGTTTCCTGAAAGAAGCAGGCGAGAAAATTCTGGACGCCTTGACGCCGGACAAGGCCAACGCAGACGACGTGCTTAAAAAGCATATTTCCGAGGTAGGCCTGGGCAATCCCAATGTGCAGACGGAAGTCAACGGAAGCACTGTCATTGTCAAAGGCGAAGTCGCCAGCCAGGAAGAACGGGAAAAGATCGTTCTGACATTGGGCAACATTCATGGTGTGGAGAAAGTTGACGATCAGATGACCGTTGCAGGCGGCGCGAGCGCGGAATCCGAATACGTCGAGGTGAAGTCCGGTGACACCCTCAGCGCGATTTCCAAGCGTGTGTACGGCGATGCCAACCAGTACCAGAAAATCTTTGAAGCCAACAAGCCGATGCTCAAGAGCGTCGACAAGATTTATCCGGGTCAGAAGCTTCGTATCCCCAAGTGACGTGAAGCGAGTGCCCACTGAACATGGTGGGCACTTTTCCGCTTCACAGACCCTTGATCAGCTCACGATAGTCGTCCACTGCGGCAAACTCTTCGGTGTCTTTCGGACCTTTCTGGCTATTCGGCTGGCTGACTGCGAGCAGATGGGCCACGCCAAATTGCCGGGCACTGCGCAAGACCGGCAGCGTGTCGTCGATAAACAGGCTGCGTGCCGGATCAAAATCGGTTTCAGCCTGCAAGGCGTCCCAGAATTGCTGGTTTTCCTTCGGGAAGCCGTAGTCATGAGAACTGATCATGCGCTCGAAATAGGGCGCCAGTTCGATGCGCTCCATCTTCAGCGATAACGAATCACGGTGCGCATTGGTGATCATGATCACGCGTTTTCCGGCCTGCTTGATGGCGGCCAGAAAGGTCTCGGCGTCCGGGCGCAGGGCAATCATGTGCGCGATTTCCCGTTTCAGGTCACGCACCGACAACTTCAGTTCGGCACTCCAGAAATCCAGGCAATACCAGTTGAGCGTGCCCGCGTTGTTTTCGAACAGCGGCTTCAGTTCCAGCCAGGCCATGGCGAAGCTGATGCCGTGTAATTCGGCGTAGCGCTGCGGCAGGTGTTGCATCCAGAAGTGTTCGTCGTAATGCAGGTCGAGCAACGTGCCGTCCATATCCAGCAGGACGGTATCGATTTCGCTCCAGGGCATGGAAAGCATTCAGGCCTCGTCAGGGGGTGGGTGTCGGTCAAGCATATCCGACACAGACATCAGGAAAAGCTCGGTATAGTACCTCGTTCATGTAGAGGAGCCTGTCATGCGTCAGAAACCTACCGTACTTGCTCGCGCCATTGTCGCCAGCAGTCGCCTGTTCCGCGTTGAGGAGCTGCAACTGCGCTTTACCAACGGCGTAGAGCGGACCTATGAGCGCCTGGCCAGCAAAGGGTCGGGGCCCGGCGCGGTGATGATCGTGGCCATGCTGGATGCTGATCACGCCGTATTGATCGAAGAATATTGCGGTGGCACCGATGAATACGAGCTGTCCTTGCCCAAAGGCTTGATCGAGCCGGGCGAAGACGCACTTGAGGCCGCCAACCGCGAGCTCAAGGAAGAGGCCGGGTTTGGTGCCCGCCATCTGGAATTGCTCACTGAGCTGTCGCTGTCCCCTGGCTACATGAGCCAGAAAATTCAGGTGGTGCTGGCGACCGATCTTTACGAAGAGCGGCTGGAAGGCGACGAGCCCGAGCCTATTCGGGTTGACCGGATCAACCTGCGGGAGCTGTCGAGCCTGGCGCAGAATGCCCAGTTCAGCGAAGGCCGGGCGCTGGCTGCGCTGTACCTCACCCGTGACCTGCTGACCCAGCGTGGATTGTTCCAGCCATGACTGATTCGTTGAGAAACCTGCCCCATCCGTTGCTCGCTCCGGTGATCGAACTCGCCAGGCTGGCAGGCGAAGTGATCCTGCCGTTCTGGCGTGCCAACGTCACGGTGACCACCAAGACCGATGATTCCCCGGTGACCGCCGCCGATCTGGCAGCCCATCAGGTGCTGGTCGAGGGCTTGCAGGCACTTGACCCTAGCATTCATGTGCTGTCCGAAGAGGACGCCGACATCCCGTTCAGTGAGCGCGCGATGTGGCAACGCTGGTGGCTGGTCGATCCGTTGGACGGCACCAAGGAGTTCATCTCCGGCAGCGAGGAGTTCACCGTCAATGTCGCGTTGATAGAAAACGGTCGTGTGGTGTTCGGTGTGGTTTCGATGCCGACCAATAACCGCTGCTATTTCGGCGGTGCCGGGCTGGGCGCCTGGCGCAGCGATGACATTGATCACTGCATGCCGATTGCCGTGCGCAACGAGGTCGGCGACGGGCAGACCTTTACCGTGGTCGCCAGCCGCCGCCACTCAAGCCCGGAGCAGGAGCATTTACTGGCCGGTCTGGCGAGCGGTCTTGGGCCTTTGCAACTGACCAATATCGGCAGTTCATTGAAGTTCTGCCTGCTGGCCGAAGGCGCCGCCGATTGCTACCCAAGACTGGCCCCGACCTCGCAATGGGACACCGCAGCGGCACAAGGCGTGCTTGAAGGTGCAGGAGGCGCAGTGCTGCAACTGGACGGCCAGCCTTTCAGCTACCCGGCCCGCGAATCGCTGCTCAATCCGTTCTTCCTGGCGCTGCCCGCCAAGGCCGAATGGCGCGAAAAACTGCTGGTGCTGGCGCAGTCCTGAAACCGGGTTGAACGCAGAGCGTCCAGAACGGCGTTCCCAGAGCGTGAGGAACGATAACCTCAGAGCTATCGTGCGACGCTCCGCGTCGTCATGCCGTTCGTGACGCTCCGCGTCACAGCTCTGCGCCGCATCACGTGATTCAGATTGGACGCAGGGCGCCCAGAACAGCGTTAAGGCAGCGTGGAAACGAGAGTGAGTCGGCTCCGCGCAAGCTTCACCTGTGCAACACAAACTGCCCGACAAACCTCACGGCCTGTTCTTCGCTGTCTTGCGCACTGATGTGGGTGTGCAGGGTCAGGCGAGCACGGCCTCGGCGTTGGTAGGTGGTGATGAATTTCTCCCATTGCGCGGCGTCTGGCGCGTCGCAGCGGGCGATGGCGTCGCTGCGTACGGGCAGTGGATAACTGATCTGCCCATCCTGAATCACGATATGCCCGTCGCTGATTCCCGCTTCGCGCAGCCGCAGGTGCAACCAGCCCCAGCCGGCCAGTACTGCGCCGCAGTACAGGCTGCCGCCGAACAGCGTGCTCTTGTGATTGACGTTGGGGGCCAGCGGCAGATGCAGGCGTAGCGTGTGGTGATGCCAGTCGACCACCCGCATGCCCATTTCACGGGTCAGCGGGATGTCATGGTGCAGCACCCGTTCCAGCTCGTGGGCCGCGTTCTCTTCTGGCTCAATCGGTGTCATCGGATGCTCCGCTGCTGTCACCAAAATTCAAACCGTGCTTGCGCAATTTGTCGTGAAGGGTCTTGCGTGGCACGCCCAGTGCTTCGGCCAGGCTACGCACCGAGCTGTGCGGACGGGCCAGTTCGGCGGCGATCAAGGCTCGCTCAAAGCTTTCTACCTGATCACTCAAGCCACCACACGGCGGCGGTGCCTGCTCGGCATCACCGCCTTCCAGCTCCAGTTCCAGACCCAGCGCGAAGCGTTCGGCGGCGTTTTGCAGTTCTCGGACGTTACCCGGCCAGCTATGCCGCAACAACAGCGCCCGCTGGCCCGGCTTGAGCTCATGCTTGGGAATGCCATGACGCATGCTGGCAGCGTCGGCGTAATGCTCGAACAGCATAAGCGCGTCTTCACCGCGCTCGCGCAGTGGCGGAATACGCAGCGAGGCCACGTTCAGCCGGTAGTACAAGTCCGCCCGGAAGCGACCCTGATCGGCCGCCTGACGCAAGTCTTCCTTGGTCGCCGCAATGACGCGGATGTCCAGCGGGATCTGCTGATTGCTGCCCATCCGCTCGACCACGCGCTCTTGCAGCAGACGCAGCAGCTTGACCTGCACATCCAGGCTCATGCTTTCGATTTCATCAAGAAACAACGTGCCGCCGTTGGCAAACTCGAACTTACCGATGCGCCGCTTCTGCGCGCCGGTAAAAGCGCCAGGCTCGTGGCCGAACAGCTCGCTTTCAACCACCGATTCAGCCAGCGCTCCGGCGTTGATCGCCACGAACGGGCCGGTGCGGCGGTTGGACAAGTCATGCAACGCTCGGGCGACGACTTCTTTGCCTGCGCCGGTTTCACCCAGAATCAGTACGTCGGCGCGGGTCCCGGCCAGTGCGCCGATCTGTTCGCGCAATCGCAGGATCGGCGTTGATTGACCGATCAAACGGGCGCTCAGTTGCTGGCGATCGCTCAGCGCCAGACGCAGGCTGCGGTTATCCAGCACCAGTCGGCGTAATGCCAGGGCGCGACGCACGCTCTCAAGCATGGCATCACTGGCGAAGGGCTTTTCCAGAAAGTCGTAGGCACCGGCGCGCATGGCTTTGACCGCCAGTGGTACATCACCATGGCCAGTGATCAACAGCACCGGCAGGTCAGGGTCCTGCTCGTGGAGTTGATCGAGCAGCTCCAGCCCGTCCATGCCCTGCATACGGATATCGCTGACTACCACGCCCGGCCAGTCGCGGCCGATGCGCTCGGCCAGGCCCGTGGCTTCGGGCAGCGACAGGACGTTCAGGCCCGCCAGATCAAGGGTCTGGCGCAATGCCTGGCGCAGGTGCGAATCGTCGTCGATCAGCACCACCTGGATCTGGCTGTCGATGGCTATGTCCGAACTCATGCGGAAAGGTCCTCTGGCGGTTGAAGGTTGGCCCCGGAAGCGCCTGCGCGCAGGCGCAGGGTCAGCAGCGCACCGCCGCTGGGATGGTTGGCGAACAGCAATTCGCCGCCCAGGGCACGCATCAGCGTATCGCAGATGGCCAGACCCAAGCCAAGGCCCTGCGTGCGGGTCTTGGTAGTGAAAAACGGCTCGCGGGCTCGCGCCAGCGCTTCCTGGGAAAAGCCGGGGCCGTTGTCACGAATGTACAGGTTGACGCCTTCGGTGGTGTGCTCGGCACTTATCCACAACCTGCGCGGCGGGCCTTTTTCGGTGAGGGCATCGAGCGCGTTGGCCAGCAGGTTGCCCAGCACTTGGCGCAAGCGGGTCTCACCTGCCTGCACCCACAGCGTCGCGTCGGGCATATCGCGGATCAGCTCGACCTCCATGGCACGCCGCCGCTTGGCCAGCAACGCCAGCGCATCGTCGAGCGCCGGTTGCAGCGCGACACTTTCCGGCGCGTGGCGATCACGCCGGGCAAAGGCCCGCAGGTGCGCGATGATCGAGGCCATGCGCCCAGTCAGTTCACTAATCAGCTTGAGGTTGCCGCGTGCTTCTTCGGTGCGCTGATGATCAAGCAGCACTTCGGCGTTCTCCGCGTAGCTGCGGATCGCGGCCAACGGCTGATTCAGTTCATGACTGATGCTCGCCGACATGGTGCCCAGCGCTGTGAGCTTACTGGTCTGGACCAGTTCATCCTGAGCCTGCACCAGTTCCTGCTGCGCCTGTTCGCGCTCCAGCACTTCCTGGCGCAGACGGCTGTTGAGGCCTTCAAGATCGCTGGTACGCTCGATCACGCGCATCTCCAGTTCGCGGCGCGCCTTGGCTTCGAAGGCGATACGATCCAGATAATGGCGACGACGCTGCATCATCAGGCCCAACAGCAGCATCAGCACCAGCAGTGCCGCGCCGCCAATCGCCACCACGGTACGCACCGGGCGATCGACCAGTGCGCGGGGGGCCAGAATGTTCACGTTCCAGCCGGTTTCATCAATGGCCTGGCTCTGGGTCAGCCAGGCATTCTCATCGATTTTCAGCGGGCGTGGATCGCGGGTCGGATAGGGCTGGATCGCAATGATGGCCTTTTTCTCGTCATCCGACAGGTCACGGGTCGCCCGAAAGCGCCAGTCGGGGTTGGACGTCAGAATCACCACGCCGTTCTGGTCGGTCAACAGCAGTTGTTCGGGCGTCTTGCCCCACAGGGTTTCGGTGTGGTCCAGGTCGACTTTGACCACCAGCACGCCGATGACCCGATCACCGTCGTGTACGGGCCCGGCAAAGAAGTAACCACGCTTGACCGAGGTGGTGCCCAGGCCGAAGAACCGCCCGGTCCGGCCTGCCAGCGCATCGATGAAATACGGGCGGAAAGAGAAGTTGCGGCCGATGAAGCTGTCTTTCTGCTCCGAATTTGAGGCGGCCAGGGTCAGGCCGTTCGCGTCCATCAGGTACATGACATCCGCACCGGTCTGACGTGTGATGTCGCTGAGCAGACGATTGGCGTTTTCCAGTGTTGTGCTGTTTTTAGGCGCTGCCAGTGCGCCGCGCAACGCGGGCAGGTCGCCGAGAATCTGCGGCAGGGTTTCGTAGCGGTGCAAGGTGCCCAGCAGGTTGGCGACGTAAAGGTCGAGGGTCTGACGGTTCTGGTTGGCCAGCACATTGCGGTAGTAGCGCTCGGCCAGATGTTCCAGCGGCCACAGCAGTGGTGCCAGGCACAGCGCAAGCAGGGCAAGGCTGCGCCAGCGGGGGCGGGGCGGCAGAGTGGGGGTCATGGTCATCGATTGGCCGTCGCCGAAGGGTTGACGATCCCTGCTGGCGACGAGTCGCAACAGGCAACAGAAACACCCGGTCGATCCTGACGTGGGCATCAGGCGCGTATTATGCCCGCCGCCGACTCGTCAGGCACTCAAGGAAACAGGTCGGCTTCTTTCAGGTGCTTGCCTTGCTGATCCTTGGCCGACAGGCTGGGTTGACCGTCGAACTGCCAGTCAATGGCCAGGTCCGGGTCGTTCCAGGCAATGCAGCGCTCGGCCGAAGGCGTGTAGTAGTCGGTGGTCTTGTACAGAAACTCGGCATGTTCGCTCAGCACCACGAAGCCATGGGCAAAGCCTTCCGGAACCCATAGCTGGCGGGCATTTTCCGCGGACAGCTCAACGGCGACCCACTGACCGAAGTTCGGCGAGCTGCGGCGGATGTCCACTGCCACGTCGAGCACCTTGCCGACGGTCACTCGCACCAGTTTGCCCTGGGCGTTTTCGATCTGGTAATGCAGGCCGCGCAGCACGCCTTGTTGCGAGCGCGAGTGGTTGTCCTGCACGAACTCTCGGGTCAGGCCAGTCGCTTCCTGAAAAGCCTTCGCGTTGAAGCTTTCATAGAAGAAGCCCCGTTCATCACCGAAAACCCTGGGTTCCAGAATAAGAACTTCCGGCAATTGTGTGGCGACTACATTCACGTGGCTTCCCCTGTCATCTCAATAGCAAAAGTTCTGGCGGTCGACAGTTTGCACTGCTGTGCGGATGTCGAGAAGGCGGCAATCAAGCAATCAGGTCTTTGTTTTCGCTAAAACCCAGTCGCTCGCCCTGATAACTGCCGTCCTGAACCCTGCGGCACCAGTCCAGGTTATCCAGATACCACTGCACCGTCTTGCGCAGCCCGGACTCGAACGTTTCTTCAGGCGTCCAGCCAAGTTCTTTATCGATCTTGTCGGCATCGATTGCGTAACGCTGATCGTGGCCCGGCCGGTCGACTACGTAAGTAATCAGGTCGCTGTAGTGCTGAACGCCCGCCGGATGTTGCGGGGCCAGTTCATCGAGCAGCGTGCAGATACCGCGCACCACGTCGATGTTCTTCTGCTCGTTATGGCCGCCAATGTTATAGGTCTCGCCGACCTGACCTTCGGTGACCACTTTAAGCAGCGCCCGCGCGTGATCTTCGACATACAGCCAGTCGCGCACTTGCAGGCCATTGCCGTACACCGGCAGCGGCTTGCCTGCGAGCGCGTTGAGAATCACCAGCGGGATCAGCTTCTCGGGGAAGTGGAACGGGCCATAGTTGTTGGAACAGTTGGTCACCACCACCGGCAGACCGTAAGTGCGATGCCAGGCGCGAACCAAATGATCGGAAGCAGCCTTGCTTGCCGAGTACGGCGAGCTGGGCGCATACGGCGTGGTTTCGGTGAACAGGTCATCGACGCCGTGCAGGTCGCCATACACTTCGTCGGTGGAAATATGGTGAAAACGGAACGCCTGACGTTCGGCTTCCGGCAACTTCAGCCAGTAAGCGCGGGTGGCTTCCAGCAGGCTGTAAGTACCGACGATATTGGTCTGGACGAATTCCGCAGGGCCATCGATGGAGCGGTCGACGTGGGATTCCGCCGCCAGGTGCATGATCGCGTGCGGTGCAAAGCGCTCGAGGGTCGCGCTGACGCTGGCCTGATCACAGATATCGGCCTGCACGAACTCATAGCGCGTGTTGGTCGCAATGGACTGCAACGATTCGAGATTGCCTGCGTAGGTCAATTTATCGAAGTTCAGCACTTCATGTGCGGTGTTGTTGATCAGGTGACGGATCAGTGCAGAACCGATGAAACCTGCGCCCCCGGTAACGAGTATTCGCATGAACTGACCTTCTTGAAGTTTTTAGAGTAGTGCAGCATAGCTGCTTGATCACGTATGGCAGGATCAGACAATTAAACCCGAGTGAGGCGTCGAATAAAACTGCCGTTGTTTTATCGACACGGAATTGCCTGATCGGATCAGTGATGGACGCCAATGCCCTATAGTTGTCCGATTACCCATCACGCGCTATCCAAGGCCTCGGGGCCTTACCGAACAGAGGTCATGATGCCACTCGCCATGCTCATCCGCCGCTCCAGCCTGCCTTGCCCCGCCGTCAGTGTTGATCAGGCGCAGCAATTGCTCATGCAACATTACGGGTTGAGCGGCACGTTAAGCGCGTTGGGCAGCCAGCAGGATCGAAATTTTCTGCTGCAAACCGACACGCGGCGCTCTGTCCTTAAAATCTGCCACGGGGCCTATTCGACTGCCGAACTGAATGCCCAGCACGCGGCGCTGCAACATCTGACCCGCCACGGTGCGGTCAGCATGCCTGGCGTGATCCGTGCCAATGACACCGAGCAGTTGTTGTCCATCGAAGTCGATGGGCAGGCGGTGCATATGCGCTTGCTGGAATTTATCGACGGGCAATCGCTGGGGCATGCCGGGCATCTGAGCCATGAGGTCCTGGTCGGGCTGGGCGAGCTGTGTGCCCGGGTCGATCTGGTGTTGGCCGATTTCGAGCATCCCGGCCTGGAGCGCACTCTGCAATGGGACCCGCGCCATGCCCATGCGTTGGTCAGGCATTTATTGCCGGTGCTCAAGGATGTCGACACCCGTGCCTGCGTGATCGAAGCGGCAGAGCAGGCCCATCGCCGTCTGCTGCCATTGATTCCGGCACTGCCGATGCAGGCCGTGCATCTGGATATCACCGAGCACAACGTGGTTTGGCTGCGTGACAGTCGTCGCCAATGGCAAATGCAGGGGCTGATCGATTTCGGTGATCTGGTCCGCACCTGGCGAGTCGCCGACCTGTCGGTCACCTGCGCCGCGCTGTTGCACCATGCCGAAGGCGACCCGCTGTACATCCTGCCGGCGATTCGTGCCTATCAGGCGCTCAACCCGCTGAAAACTGAAGAGCTGCAGGCTCTCTGGCCACTGATCGTCGCGCGCTCCGCCGTGCTGGTGCTCAGCAGCGAGCAACAGGCAAGTGTCGAGACTGACAACACTTACATTCAGGCCAATCTGGCGGGCGAATGGAACATCTTCGACGTGGCCACGTCGGTGCCGATGGCGTTGATGGAAGCAGCGATCCTGCAGGCCGTGGGGGTGGATTTGCCGTCTGTCGTTCAGCCTGTTTACCAGTCTTTGCTACCCGGTCTGCAAGGGCTCAAGCCGACACTGGTCGATCTGGGCGTGCTCAGTGAGCATTTCGTCGCGGGCAACTGGGAGCAGAGCGGGATCGATGAATACCTGCTTTCGGAAGCGACCGGAGACGACGGGCTGGCAGCCAGCCGTTTCGGTGAATACCGGCTGTCACGCACGTTGCCTGACTGCGCGAAGGAGCCCGAAACATTTGCCTTGCACGTCGAACTGCACGTGCCTGCCGAGACAGCATTGCATGCGCCGTTCCACGGCACGATACGCCTGACGGCCGACGCCGGATTGTCGCTGGTGGGTGAAGGAATCATTTTGAAACTGTGGGGCGTGCTGCCGGATGCTGCGCTGTCTGATCAGGTTCAGGCAGGCACGCTGATCGGGCAGGGGGGCGGTTCACTGTTGTTGCAGCTGTGTACGGCGCCAGACCTCAGCCCGCCACTGTTCACCACGCCATCCTGGGCCGCAGCCTGGCGCAGCTTCTGTCCATCGCCTTCTACCTTGCTCGGCTTTGACTGCGACGCGCCAGCGCTTGAAGACGCCGGCGTGTTGCTGGCCCGCCGTGATGCCAGTTTCGCCCGCTCACAGAAGCACTATTATCACGCGCCGCCGCAGATCGAGCGTGGCTGGCGCAATCACCTGATCGACATGCACGGCCGCTCGTACCTGGACATGCTCAACAACGTCGCCGTTCTCGGCCACGGTCATCCCAGACTGTGTAAAAACGATTTTCGGCGAGATAGGCATCTAAAAACGACCTGAAAATCGCGTCCCTGCGCAAAATCTGTATCTGCTCACATACCGACAAATTTCAGATTTAACGTAGAAGCGCGCACTTCAGTTTTGGCAAAGCGTTTTTACACAGTCTGATCCGCGCATGGCCCACGAAGCGGCTCGGCAGTGGTCGTTGCTCAACACCAACTCGCGCTTTCATTACGCGTCGATTGCCGAGTTTTCCGAGCGTCTGCTCGAACTGGCACCTGACGGCATGGACCGGGTGTTTCTGGTCAACAGCGGCACCGAGGCCAATGATCTGGCCATCCGGCTGGCGTGGGCCTACAGCGGCGGGCGCGACATGCTCAGCGTGCTGGAGGCCTATCACGGCTGGTCGGTGGCGACCGATGCGATCTCCACCTCGATTGCCGACAACCCGCAGGCGCTCAGTACCCGCCCGGACTGGGTGCATCCGGTCACCGCGCCCAACACGTATCGCGGGCCGTTTCGTGGTGCGGACAGTGCCCCGGAGTACGTGCGCAGTGTCGATCAGGTGCTGGCAACGCTGGCCGGGCAACAGCGGCAAGTGGCGGGCTTCATCTGCGAGCCGGTATATGGCAACGCGGGCGGGATTTGCTTGCCGGCGGGTTATCTGCCACAGGTTTATCAGAAGGTCCGCGCGGCTGGCGGCGTGTGCATCGCCGATGAAGTACAGGTGGGTTATGGTCGTCTCGGTCATTACTTCTGGGGCTTCGAGGAGCAGGGCGTTGTGCCCGACATCATCAGCATGGCCAAAGGCATGGGTAACGGCCATCCGCTGGGCGCGGTCATCACCCGGCGTGAGATCGCCGAGGCGCTGGAAGCCGAGGGCTATTTCTTCTCGTCCTCCGGCGGCAGCCCGGTCAGTTGCCGGATCGGTATGGCGGTTCTGGATGTCATGGAAGAAGAAAAGCTCTGGGATAACGCCCGGCTTGTGGGCGACCACTTCAAGGCGCGCTTGCAGGCGCTTGCCGATAAACATCCGCTGGTGGGCGCGGTGCATGGCATGGGCTTCTACCTGGGCATGGAACTGGTGCGCGACCGCGATACCCTCGAACCGGCCAGCGAAGAAACCGCCCAGTTGTGCGAGCGCTTGCGCGAACTGGGCATCTTCATGCAGCCCACCGGCGACCACCTGAACATCCTCAAAATCAAACCCCCGATGTGCACCACCCGGCAGAGCGTGGATTTTTTTGTCGATAACGTGTCGAAGGTGCTGGGTGAGCTGGAATAGCGTTGCATCTGAGAGCGGACGCAGAGCGTCCAGAACGACGTACCCATACCAGAGCATGGGTACGATAGGTGTTCTTTCGCATGCTCATCGTTCCTGACGCTCTGCGTCACACTCGGTTTGCGAACTGGCGCCGATATGAACTATAAACAGATTAATATCGGTAAAAAATTCCATTAATTGCACGTAATTAAAATTATCAGCTTTTAAAGTCGATTTTTATCCGCTATAAAGGCCTTCATAATCGTCATCGCTCGTCTGCTATGGTGTTAAGCCCTTTGCATCCGCCCCTGGAGATATTTTCATGAGCCGTATCGTTTCTGTCGCTGCTACCCAGATGGCCTGTTCCTGGGACCTGGAAGCCAACATCGAGACCGCTGAAAAGCTGGTACGTGAAGCTGCCGCCAAGGGCGCACAGATCATCCTGATTCAGGAGCTGTTCGAAACCCCGTACTTCTGCCAGAAGCCGAACGCGGACTATCTGCAGTTGGCGACGACGCTTGAATCCAACGTCGCGATCAAGCATTTCCAGAAGATCGCCAAAGAGCTGCAAGTCGTACTGCCCATCAGCTTCTTCGAGCTGGCTGGCCGTGCGCGTTTCAACACCATCGCGATCATCGATGCAGATGGCAGCAACCTGGGCATCTACCGCAAGAGCCACATCCCGGACGGCCCTGGCTACCACGAAAAGTACTACTTCAACCCGGGCGATACCGGCTTCAAGGTGTGGCAGACCCGTTACGCGAAAATCGGCGTAGGCATCTGCTGGGATCAGTGGTTTCCGGAGTGCGCGCGCAGCATGGCGTTGCAGGGCGCAGAAATCCTTTTCTACCCGACCGCCATCGGCAGCGAGCCGCATGACAAGACCATCAGCTCGCGCGACCACTGGCAGCGTGTGCAACAAGGCCATGCCGGCGCAAACCTGATGCCGCTGATCGCCAGCAACCGTATCGGCAACGAAGAGCAGGACGGCTACGACATCACCTTCTACGGCTCGTCGTTCATTGCCAACCAGTTTGGTGAAAAGGTCGCTGAACTCAACGAAACCGAGGAAGGCGTGCTGGTGCACAGCTTCGACCTGGACGAGCTGGAGCACATCCGCAGCGCCTGGGGCACGTTCCGTGATCGCCGTCCGAACCTGTACGGCGCAGTCAAGACCCTCGACGGTTCGCTGGAGTCCTGATCGCCATGACCACGCTCAACAGCACGCCACGCGCCGATGGTTTCCACATGCCAGCCGAATGGGCGCCGCAGACCAAGATCTGGATGATCTGGCCCGAGCGCCCGGACAACTGGCGCCTGGGCGGCAAGCCCGCGCAGGCCGCACACGTAGCAGTGGCCAAGGCCATCGCCCGCTTCGAGCCGGTGACTGTGGCGGTGTCTGCAGGGCAGTACGACAACGCTCGGGCGCGTCTGGACATGCCGAACATCCGTGTTGTTGAAATGAGCAGCAACGATGCCTGGGTGCGCGACAGTGGCCCGACCTTTGTCATCAACGACCGTGGTGAAATGCGTGGCGTGAACTGGGAATTCAATGCCTGGGGCGGCTTCGACGGCGGGCTGTATGCGCCGTGGAATCTTGACTCGCAAGTGGGCAGCAAGGTGCTGGAAATCGAGCGCTGCCCGCGCTACGCCACAGAAGGCTTCGTGCTGGAAGGCGGCTCGATCCACGTTGATGGCGAGGGCACACTGATCACCACTGAAGAGTGTCTGCTCAATCGTAATCGCAATCCTCACCTGAACCGCGAGCAGATCGAAACGGTGCTCAGCGACTATTTGGCTGTGGATAAAATCATCTGGCTACCGGATGGTCTGTTCAACGACGAAACCGACGGGCATGTGGATAACTTTTGCTGCTATATCCGCCCGGGTGAAGTGTTACTGGCCTGGACCGATGATCCCGAAGACCCCAACTACTCGCGTTGCCATGCGGCGATGAGTATTTTCGAAAACACCCAGGATGCACAGGGTCGCTCGTTTATCGTTCATAAAATGCCGATTCCCGGTCCATTGTTTGCGACAGAAGAAGAATGTGCCGGCGTCGATCAGGTGCATGGCAGTCAGGAACGCAATCCATCGGTGCGTCTGGCCGGATCCTACGTGAACTTTCTGATCGTCAATGGCGGCGTTATTGCGCCAGGCTTTGACGATCCGATGGACGGAGTCGCCCGGGAAATCCTGCAAAAGCTGTTTCCGGAGCATGAGGTGGTGATGGTTCCGGGTCGGGAATTGCTGCTCGGCGGTGGCAATATTCACTGCCTCACGCAGCAGCAGCCTGCCCCTTACAAGGCGTAATGCTTCGTGACTAGTAGTATCTGGCAGTAACTAATTGGTCTCGATCTTGCTCTACTAAGCCCATCATCTGATGGGCTTTTTTATACGTTACTGTATAACTTTCTCGTCAGATTTATCCGCGGTGACAGTAAATCAGATTGGCGGAAAACCGTTTTATTAGCTTGACTGTCACATGGCATCAGTAGATTCAGCCCCTCATGAATCAAGAGGTTTTCGTTATGAACGCATTGATAAGCCCGCAGTCAGTTCGTGGTTTGTCTGCTTCTCCCAGTAACGAGGCCCGCCAGTTGCTGGCGGATTGGTTAAAGATGACCCGGCCCGCGAAACCCAGACCAGACGTGCGCGCCATGCTGTTGCAGCGCTACCCGGCCGGCTTGTTCAACGACGCCGAACTTGAAGCGCTGCTTTGCGTGCTGACAGATTAAGCAATACACCAGGCTGCGGCCCGGCCATTTACGCGTTTGACACCCCCAGGCGCCGGGAATAGGATTCGCGCCCCACTGCCTGTGGCTTCACTCCTTGTACGTGCATCCGTAGTCCACTGCGATGACTTCGTGCGGCTCTCCACACCGCTTGTTCAGGGGCTGGAAGCCAGGACGGCCATCAGGCCGCCGCCACAGCGCAT
This sequence comes from Pseudomonas syringae CC1557, assembly GCF_000452705.1. Classification (NCBI taxonomy): domain Bacteria; kingdom Pseudomonadati; phylum Pseudomonadota; class Gammaproteobacteria; order Pseudomonadales; family Pseudomonadaceae; genus Pseudomonas; species Pseudomonas syringae. Next base: position 5,538,623 of record NZ_CP007014.1, on the reverse strand, counting down.
GTCAATTAGCAGAAAAGGAAGACAGGATGCTCAACAAACGTATGGGTATGCTCGCTTTGGGCATCATCAGCGCCAGTCAGGCCATGGCCCAGGGACAGGCAGATTCAAAGGGTTTCGTCGAAGACAGCAGTCTGAACGTCAACCTGCGCAATGCGTACATCAACCGCGACTACAAGAATAACCGTGAAGACAAGTCCGAATGGGGCCAGGCTTTCATGGGCACGTTCGCCTCCGGTTTCACGCAGGGCACGGTCGGCGTGGGCGTCGATGCCTTTGCGCTGTACGGCGTTCGCCTGGACGGCGGCAAGGGCCGCAGCGGCAATGGCGGCATCGACTTCTTCAAGCAGGGCGACAGCGGCGCAGCAGCCGATGATCTGTCCCGTGCAGGCGCAGCGGTAAAAGCGCGCTTCTCCAATACCGTCATCAAGTACGGCGAGCAGATGCCGCAATTGCCGGTGCTGAGCTATGACAACTCCCGGCTGTTGCCGGAAAGCTACACCGGCACGATGATCACCTCCAAAGAGATCGACGGGCTTGAACTGGTTGCAGGGCGTTTCACGCAGGAAGCGCGCAAGAGCGCTGAAGGCCGCGACAGCGGCGACCTGAAAAGCATCAACGTCTACGGTGGCAGCTACAAATTCACCGATGAATTCAGCGCCGCGTTCTACGCCTCCGACAACGAAGACGTGCTCAAAAAGCAATACGTGAACCTGAACTACGTTTTTGCCCTGCCGCAAGACCAGTCGCTGACCCTCGACTTCAACGGCTACAAGACCAAACTGGATAAAGACTTCACCACCAGTGATGCGCGTGACAACAAGATATGGAGCTTGGCCGCAACCTGGGCCACGGGCATCCACACCTTCACCCTGGCGCACCAGCGCAGTACCGGTGACATGGGCTACGCCTACGGCGGTTATCGCAACGACGGCGGTTTCGGCGATGGCGGCAACACCATCTACCTCGCCAACTCCTACTGGTCCGACTTCAACGGCAAGGACGAGCGCTCGTGGCAGGCGGCCTATGGCATCGACCTGTCCGGGCTGGTCCTGCCCTGCCTGAGCTACAAGGTCGCCTACGTGCGCGGTGACAACATCGACGACGGCACCGCTGGCAGCGGCGACGGCACCGAACGCGAAATCTTCAGCCAACTGAGCTACGTGGTCCAGAGCGGCCCTGCCAAAAACCTCTCGGTCCGCCTGCGCAACTCGTTCCTGCGCGTGTCAGACGACGCACAGGCCTACAACAGCGAAGGCAACGAGACCCGCATCTTCGTCGATTACCCTATCAACGTTTTTTGATGGGGTGAGAGGATAGGCAATAACGAGAATGCCCCGGTTTTTGGCCGGGGCATTCTTATTGGGCACGCTTCAGGCTGCTGTCCTGATCAATCTTTCGGTTTTCCGAGATCGGAAAACTGGGTGATACGTATTGCGTGATCCGGGAACCGTGCAGTTACGATTAGTTCGCCACCCATGGCTTCGATAAAGCGTCTGACGGTACTGATATACATATCAGTCCGCTTCTCCATCTTCGCCACGCTGCCTTGGCTTACCTGCAAAAGCTGGGCAAGGGACTCCTGAGAGAGCATCCTCGCACGGCGGAGCTCGGCAAGGTCCAGTTCATCGCGTAACTGCTCGAATTTTTCCTGCCCACGAGCCTGAGCTTCGGGCGACATCTTTTCACGTAGCGCTGAAAATTTTTTTCCGGCCATGATGGCTACCTGTTTTCGTTTTGCTGTGCGGCAAGGTGATCGTCGTAAAGACGATCTGCGACAGCCAGCATCCGTTCATAAAATCGCTTATCTCCTGTCTTGTCCCCGCCTATCAGGAGGATTGCGGTACGTGTAGGATCAAATGCGTAAAAAATCCTGATGGGCTTCGCTGCGCTTTGCACGCGTAGCTCGCGCATGTGACTGTGTCGCGTACCATGCAACCCACTAGAGAACGGGTATTCCAAGTGTGGCCCCCGTTCCTCCAGCAGCCGCACATGCGAGTCAATATCCTCCTGAGTGTTCTCGCTGAGGGCGACCCACCAATCCTCGAATTCGTCCGTGTATTCGACATCCCAAGCCATAAATCAGATATTCCCTCGAGTGCATATTTACTGCGATTAGCAAGCGGCGTCAATCCGGCCCGACGAGTGCAGGAGAGCTTGCACGTTTATGGCTGCGGACTGAATGCTTGCTGGAGGGAATAGTGTTAAACGCTTTTTCAGAATGGCTGAAAAAACATGGGGAAGGTGACGTGTCGCCGGATTTCTGGTCATGAGAGTACAACGCAGCCTGTGATGCCAGACCTCATGTCTGCGTATTAACCTCATCTCTATAGATCCGAGCCTTCAATCCGCAATCAACTGCACAAACACTGCGAAACCGCCGAGGAATATCCAGAAAAAGCTGAACAGCCAAGGACTGCGCTTGGAGAACAGCAAGGATTTTTTCGGCCCGGTTTCGCTGGACTCCCAGTCGCTGAACAGTGGCGAGTCGTCATAGGTCAGACCGATGGCAGGCTCGCTGCGTAGCAACTGCGCCTGCTTGTGATGCCAGTGCTGAATGATGTCGCACGCCGCCCGAATGCCTGGCCAGGCGAACAGGGTGCAGAGCAGGCCCAGTAACGCCAGCATCGGCGGCACCACCAACGTGAACATCGCGCCCCATTCAGTATTCACGTTCGCCATCGACGAGGCATAGGCAATAACCAGAAACGACTGTGCCGACAGATACGCGTTGGTACGGTTGGACAGGTTGGTGGTTTCGTAATGAATCTCGCGTCGATAGAAATCCAGCCTTTCCTTGGGCGAGCCAAATAATTTGACCTGCTGCTCATCCGCCACTTTCTGAGGTGTCTGATCCGTAATGATTCTGGGCACTAGGGTTACCGATGTTTAAAAGATGCAGGATAGACCTTGATTCAGGGCACTCGGTTCGGCGTAAATCCGTGGTGCAGGGGCCGTTCATCCTGTTGGGGCTGAACAATGGAGCCCTATGCCAAACCTACTGATATGACCCGGACGTCGGCGGGGCATTTATCGTTACCAAAGCGTGATCTCGATAGCGCGACACTGGAGCCGTTGAATGTTGCAGCCCCACAAAGATAATCCTGCGGTTACGCTGACAACAGTCCAGCCCGAAGACTTCGAGACGCTGGTGGCAATGCGTATCGAAGCCATGCGCGAAAGTCTTGAACGTATCGGAAGGTTTGATCCTGTACGTGCACGCGAGCGTTTTCGTGAAGGGTTTTCTGCACCGCATACACGTTACATCGAGGTTTCCGGCAACAGGGTTGGTTTCGTGGTGATCAAGCCAATTGACGATGGCCTGCTGCTGGATCACCTGTACATCATGCCGAGTGCGCAAGGGCAGGGCATAGGTTCGGCTGTGCTTTGTCAGGTGTTTGCGCAAGCGGATGCGACATCATCAGCCGTGCGCGTGGGAGCGCTCAAGGGAAGCGACTCGAATCGTTTCTATCTTCGCCATGGGTTTCAGCTCGTTGAGAGCGGCGAGTTTGATAATTACTACATCCGCCCGCAACGTCTGCCGATTTGCTGACTGGTCGGCATCAACCCGCAGGGGCAGCCTTCTCCGCCGCACGCGCAGCCAGCATGGCCGCCTCCGTTTCCTGAGTGTGCAGCACACCCTTGTAGGCCAGCTGATTGAAGAACATGCCATCCGACTGTTCCTTGGACGGTGTCGACGTCTTGGGAATAAACAACGCGCCCAGATCCAGCGAGCTGGCGAAGTTCTCTTTGGTCAGGTTGTAACGACCCAGATAACTGCCACTCCAGGGCGAATCGGAATCGACCAGATCAATGGCCGTCTCCCGATAAGTAGCCGCTGCCGCTTTCAGCCCGCTCGACGCGTTCAACAGCGTGTTCAACTGCTTGGTGTCCGCAGCGCTCAACTCGCCAGCACTGTTGGTCGCCTTCAAGTTGCCGTCCGCCTCAATCGTGAAGCCGAACTTCTTGCTGGCCAGATCGGGGTAGACCGACGCCAGCGTCGATTTGAACGCGTCATACGAAGTCTTCAACGCCTCCGTCGAAGACGTGTGCTGCGCCACCATTTTAGGGAAGTCAGGCGACTGCGAGCGGCCTACCCAGGTATCGATAGCCACCATCGGCTCTGTCGTGGCAGGCACTTCAGTACTGGGGTGGTAAACCACGGCGGGCGTGTTGGCGGCAGCATTCTTCAGCGCTTCTTTTTGCGCATCGGTGAGCGGCTTCGGAGTGAGTGTCACGCCAGAGTTGGGCAGAGTGATGGTGGGAGAGGTGTTGTTGCCGGGGGTGAGTGAGATAACCATTTCATCGATCCATGATTGCGGGGTGTAAGGAGGGTATCGACGGGGGTGGGGGGAGCTTTAGGGGGAGGCTGACCGGGCCATCTGTTCAAGATGTTTCGAGTAAGCGCGTAACAAGTGCTGATGCTCTATCAGACCAGCTCGGGAATTGACGGTACGAAGTTCTGTTCAGCCTCGTCAGGAATGGAGGCGTCTGACGCATAGACACGAAAAAGAAACGTCCTTAATTAACTGGAGGAGGTGTTTGAAGACAACGTCAGTCAAATTGAGACCTTCGCCTGCGACACCATCGAATAACGCGTTCCATGTCCAATCCGTCTTACCGAAAAGCCCGCCTCGGCGGGCTTTTTTGCAAACAATGGTATAGGTGGATGCGACGCTGAAACGGTATACGTCACTCCTTACTTGTGATAGCTAGTCTCTTGCCCGCCAAATGCATTGGGTGTGCCTCTCGACGTACGACCATCGCTGTAACGAGTGTCTTGTCCGCCAAGAAGATTCTCGCTGCTTTGCGACGAACTGCCATCACTGTTGGCTGTATCTTGTCCGTGAAAAACGTTAGCGGTGCTTCTCGACGTCGTGCCATCGCTGTAGCGGGTATTTTGCCCGCCTGAAAGATTAGCGCTGCTGTTCGAGGTGCGACCATCGCTATAATGAGTATCTTGCCCACCCATAGCATTAGCGCTGCTTATAGAGGTCGTTCCATCATCGTATCTGCAACTGTAGCCGCCAGACAAATTCTTACTGCAACTGTCGGCCAACGCCTGATACAAGGGCGCAACAAGAAGAATCGAACCCAATAGAAAAACCTTAAGTTTCATGAAAGCTCCGTTCAAAAAGGAATCAAAACCACAAGCAAAGTCAGTAGGCCGTGCGACCGAACACGAGAGTTTATTTTCTGTCAAAAAATAAGAGCTTACGAATACTTTAGTTTCTCAGACTCCTTGATAAATTTTTCGCGATTTGGGCATCGGGCAAAATTATAAAAGTGCAAAATGCTACTATTTATACGGACCGAGTAACTCACACTAAGTTTCCGCTGCAAAAACTTATTTTTATCAAGCAGAACCGTGGCGCTTTATACCGTGACTTTCCCCACTCAAGGAACGAGGACTATGCTTTCCATGGCGTCCTCTTTGGATCGAATGCGGCCCCTCGCTCATCAGAGCGTGTTCTGAAGTACCCATAACACGGCCTATGTTCAATTGACCCACCACAGAAAGGCCCGCGCTCATGGGCTTTTTTTTGCGTCTACTGGCCACCAGGTCGAGAGCGCATGTCCCACCGCTGAGTACGGTCTTGGATTAAAGCCCAAAGCTTCATCAGGCCATCGTTACGTCTGAGGGGCATTGACCAGCGGAACACTGAGGTCGTACACGTCCATCATGGCCCCGTCCCGGTGCCCGCTGGCGTCCCGCTTGTCCGCCGGGGTGTGCAGGTCCCACCGTCAAAGGTTTGGTCACCTTCGATATCGGCTACAACGAAGCGGTCCTGCAGCGTCATTTCATTGGCTATGTCGAGCGCTGCACCGCCACCAACTGCATCGAGCAGGTGGTGCTGTGTCGTGAGTTAGCCGCGGTGCTGGCCAACCCGTTGCCCATCAACCTGCGCCACGTGGATCTGCGCGCTGTGCTGGCTGATATCGATAGCAAGACTGGCCTGCGTTTCCGGGTTCCGGATCAGGCCTACGCACGCGTCAAGACGCCGTTCTTCTACAACTTGGGCGCTGGTTATCAGGCGCTGGGCAGCATGGCGCGGGTGTTCGGCATCAAGAATTTTATCTGGCAGCAACAGGGTGACGGCGAGATCTACGTCGGTGCCTGGGCTGACAGTTTCTTCGGCGCTCGGTCGCCGTTGCAGGCGCCGGTTAACCTTTTCGACGGTTACCAAGGCAGCCAAAGCGCAATGATCGCGGCCTTGCCAGGCTTGCGACCAGGCGTATCAATCAACCAAGGCGAGCGGATCACGAACGTGACGCTGGCCGGCACACAGATGGCTATCAAATGGACGACGCAATCAAGCGCAGCGTAGAGCGGCAATTCCCTGAACTCACCGGCGGCTATCACTTGCCGCGCTTCGCCAAGGTTGTAGCCGTGGCGGATGCGCCGGCCAGCGCCGGGCTGTGTGATGACTTCCGACCGCGCTTCTCGGTCGACCTGCAGGTGATGGGTCCAGATGGTGAGATCGACACAGCGCTGCCGGTACTGGCCGGTGTGCCGCTGCCCATGCCGGTTGGTGGGGATGAGATGGGATTCTTTGCCTTTCCGGAGGAGGGCACCAGCGTGGTGGTGTGCTTTGCCTATGGCCTGCCACATAAGCCCTACATCCAGACCATCCTGCCGCACGGCCTAACACTGCCAAAGGTCCCCAAGGGCGACCAGGTGTGGCAGCACAGCGATGCGGTGCAACAACGCGTCGACGCGGACGGCAACTGGTTGCGCAAGACCGACGGCAAGATCCAAGATCAGGCGATCGAACGCGAGGTCGACGCGATGACCAACGCCGAGCGCTTACAGAGCCACACCAGGACGGTGGATGACCATTCGACCGAGTCGGTAGGAGGCGTGAAGAAGATCGAGGCGCTGGGCGCGCTCAAGCTGCTGTCAGGCGGATCCGCGAGCTTGGTAGCGGTCGACGACCTGCACCAGGCCACTGGCCGAGATCTGAACCTCGTGGTCGGGCAGAAGCACAACGCAACGGTCGGCGGCGACATGCAAGAGCGTATCGAAGGGCTGCGTCAGAGCCTCGCCGAAGAGAGCCAGCGCTTCCAGGCACCCAAAAGCTGGGTAGGGTCCGAAAACGTCAACATCTTCCAGATCTTGTGCGACACGCTGGATCTGCTGCAGCAGATGAACACCCAGATCGCGGGCCATGTTCACGGTTCGTCGCCTGTGCCAGGCAACGCGGCAGCGTTTACAACCGGCGCAGCGAACGCGGGCCTGCTCTTATGGAAACTCAAGCCCATAACGATGTAGGAGCATTTTTTCAGGCTTGTGGAGCGTCTGATCATGAAGTAATCAGGCTCCCGTCGCCCTACCTTAGGGTTAGAGACGGGTAGGCAATGTCGGACTCGGCCGACCCGTCGAGGCATTTAGTCTGGGTGCTGGATTTTGAGAACAGTTCGCGTACAAGTGCCAATAAACTTGCGCAGTGTGTCGTTTTCTTTGTCTGCAGCGCTTTGATTCGTCCCTACATGATAGGCTTAAGTTCTATTCCCGAATAACTCAAGATTTGACTGCTGGTATGCTTGGAGGCCGCGATGACCTTATCAGCGCCCATGCGAGCTGACATTATAAGTTCTGCAATTGAGTATTTCTGGTTGTTGCGAGCTAGTAGTGCTGCGTCGGATAGGCAACTAAATATCATATAAAGATAGTCAGTCAAATGCATAATTAGTTGTGGTTTCACATTCTGAAAGTGCCCAGTATGTGCGATCTTGTTTCTGTAAAAATAAATTCTTCTCAGTTGCAGGTTGACGTCTTTTTGGGTCGATTCGAGTCTGGCGTGTATGGATTTGTTGTTCGTGAACTCAGTCCGGAGCGTGAGGATTCTGAATCTCAAATGTTCTTTGCCGGCGACTGATTCGTATAGCTCGTTGCAAGCGTCGTCATTTTTGAATAGCACGAACATTTGATTGTCGTTGATGTTTTTCGTGAACCTAGTTAGCTCGGTAGACATCGCTGTCTGCGCTAGTGTAGGAATTGCAGTGCGATTTGCTATAAGCAACGCTTTCATATATCTCAGCCGACGAACGAGGCCTTGGACCGCGTAAATTTGAGGAACGCAGTCCATAATTCCGCCTATGATCGTACCATCTGCCACTAAGAAAAGAGCTTCTAGGCTGATCCATAGATTCAGCATTTTCTGTTCGAGCGAAGGAGTCTCCCTAGCGAGTCGTAAATGTCTTAGAGACCTACTGAGCTGGTCCGATGACGAATCATCCAGTGCTGCTATAAGATGATCCAGATTCATAGCGTGGTTGTTTGTATCTACACCACTGTTGTTGATCATAAGTTTGCCGAGTAGGCGAACATTGACACAGTGTTGATGATTGTGAATTGTAGAGGGGTGAATTACCAAGGCGCAGCCCGAGATCTTGACGTCGGATTTTGGATCAAATGGTAAGAAGGTATCCAGAAATACGGCTAAATTTTCTTTGGCATGCAGTGCGGCGCTGATGTAGTCTTGCGCTCGCACAGTAAATCTGCAATATAAGTTAGTATTAAAATCTTTGTTCAGTTTGTCTATGTTCTCACGAGAAGTGAGAGCGGGGAGTGCCGTCACAAAACTAAGCGAGCTATGTGCTTCAGGAAGTGATTTTCGTTTTGTAGCAGAAATTGCGTAGTAAACTTGGAATTCGAGGTCTTCCGCAGTTAATTTTGCTACTACCGAGTCGAACTGATCTTTAAAATTCTTTCCCCCGTAGTGGCTGGCGTATGCTAGATAGTCAGAACGATTGAAGAGGTATGTTGGGGAATAGCCTCTGTTTAATAGGTCTGTAATATAGAGGCCGGTCAAGCTGTCAATTTTTTGTATGGTTCTGAGTTCAGCGCCTGTCACTCCCTCTTGCACTACTGTTTCACGTAACTCGGTCTTTAGTGTCTGTCTATAATCACTTAGGGTATTTAATATCGATTTGCAAATTACTGCTAGCTTTTGGCAGATCGTGGTGCTGAAAGTGTTGCCACTGACGTCCCTGATGAACTGATGATGATCCTTGAATAGTTCCGCCGCTACAGAATCTGCCAGAAAACAACGCTTGATTTCATCCAGGGCTGACTCAACGTAAGCGCCGTTTTTGTCGTTATCGACATATTCTTGGAGATACCGAAGCATTTCCTCACAGGCGCTGAATACGTTCATCAAGCGGGCCTGATGAAAAGGCGGTGTTTGCATTCTCAGCTTTTCAATATAGCAATCCACAAAAAACTTTGACCTGTAATCGTGCCCCTCAATCCTATTCCAAACGTCTGTTGGCACTGATCTTAAATTTTCCATACAGCACTCCGTTGCAGATTTATTTATTCTTGAGGGGTTCGCAGAATATATGCGACATCTTCAGGGCTAAGTAAAGCTAAAAATCCTTTAGATCTTTCTTGGATTTGGGAATAACGTGAGTACATGTTTTCGTAGTGCTCAGAGGCGCTAAAATGAGAGTTCAGGTCGCGCCCTAGAAATCGTGAGAAGCGTCCCATTTGCTCAACAAGCATCCGGGTAATTGATAGCAGTTCAGCCTCGTTATTTCCGTCGAATCCAGGGAATTTTAGACTGCGTATAGAGGTATTGGCGTGCGCGCCGAATGTCGCTATTTGCGCATCATTAAAGTTGGCGAAAGCTTCCTCAAGCCTTTCCCACATTTCTAGATAACTCACCACCTTTACCACGTCTTCTGGCAAATTCTCGGCCTCTCCGCCTACGATCCCAGGCATCTCCCAATCTATGGCCCAAGTGTTTTCTGTGACTATCGCGCTTTTTATAAGATCTGAATCAATACTCTCGATCTGAAGTTTTTCAGAGATCTCAGCTAGCATAAAGACTATCAGCTTCTCAGGGTTGGTGAATTTCATGAAGGTCCTCTCAATGGGATTTGTTGAGTATGCATTTCTAGCATGCAAAGCGCGGTGTGGAAAAAAATTTGCGCTAAAAAATCACTTATCCCCCTCCCGCCGACGGGCTCTGCGTCCGTTTTTTGTGCAAACCCAGATGCGATGAAAGCAATACTCCAGCCTAGGCCAGCCGTGGGGTTGCGCAGGGGAGCGGCAATTGCACAGTGTGCAAACTTATGCAGAAAAATGTCAGCGCCTTGCACTGCGAGCGACAGGGCTGGGCAGATGGGGGCAAACCTCGAAGGCTCGGCCTGCTTGGGCGAAAAATTGTAAAACCGAGGAATGGGGTGGTTTTCCAAATCGACACCGGTCTCAAAGCTGCGCACCAGGGCATCGGCGGCCAGATCAGATCCAACCTCTACAACTCAAGCAGACCGGGAGTTGTAGCCGCATTCAGGGGCCTTTGGAGGTTGCACACGATTGCACGCGCTGGTGACGATCTACAGGCCTTCATGCCTTGCAGTCAGGTTTTCGAAAAAGGGCATTTTAAATGAGATCGAATCTCAGGTATGGGAGGATGTTTTCAAAAAGAGCGATATTAGCTATATGACCCGCGAACCTAGGCTGGAGGCCACGGTTTTACTGGGCTGCGCGTATTACATCGAAAGGTAATATGAAGCGATATGAAAGGTAATATTTTCCTGAAACCCCCGGATTCATTGGGTTTTAGGAAATGAAAATATAGCTTTAGTAAAAGGTAATATTATCGCCTTTGTATCGCTTCAATATTACCTTTGCCCGGAAACGCTGAAAGCCACGGCCTGCAAGGGCTGCAGCCATTTTTCGCGAGCCGTATTACTAATATTACCTTTTTTCTGACCCCCTTCGAATTTTAGGAATAGCCTCCTATGAGGGGCAGGTCAGGCCGGTGAACCGTCCGCGTCGTTCCGTAACCGGTGTGCAAGCCATTGGCACATCTCCGCCATGCTCACCGCCTCTTCATACGAGATATCTCGCGTAGTGATATGAGCGGCTTCGTTTCGGATACGCCGAAGGTCTCGCAGTGTTTTGAATGTAAATTCATCTATCACATCTGCGGCATGCAGCTCGCTTGCCGTCGACAACGGTGTGGCACCGAAGGGAATACCAGCTTTCAAGGCTAACGCTCGCAGCGCCCTTTCCACGTCTAACCACGATGAGAGAATGGCTGCACGAGGGTCGAGCCGCGCCAGCGATAGAACATCTGGTTGAGCAGCTAGTGGAGGGGAGCTAGGAATAGGGTTCTGGGCGTCTACCGCGTCCTTCTTGACCGCCTCCTTAACCTCCTCCAGCTTTTCACCGAGATCGACGTGCAGATCCTTATATTTGAACGTCCTGATCTGCGGAATGAGCTTTGCGATCGGCTTTCTAAGCAAAGCTACCATCACCACTGCAACTGCAGGCCAGGCAAGAGACTCAACAAGGGCCGCTACAAACTGCATCCAATCCATAAAAGTCTTCCCTGAATATGCTGGGCGCAGCGTGCTTGTTACGTGGCTTGTTACGTGTACCGCAAAAAACAAGGGCCTGCATCGCTGCAAGCCCTTGATTTATATGGTGCCGGCACCAGGAGTCGAACCCGGGACCTACTGATTACAAGTCAGTTGCTCTACCAACTGAGCTATACCGGCGTAATGGGCTGCGAGTATATAGGGTCTGATGCGCTTGTAAAGCCTAGCTGCCTGATTCAGTTGAAAAAAATTGTTCGTTAGCGCTTCGAGTGGGATGTGGGCGGGCTGTGGTGCAGGACGTTTCCCTTGGTTTTGGGGAAATGGTCTGTGTAGTGCGTGTGAGCGCTGCTGTTTTGCGTGGTGCTTTCGGCTTTCGGGTGTGGAGGTTCGGGCATTGAGGTGCTGCGGATTTTTAACCTGGTCACGCGGACCGGTGCGTCCAGCGCAGATGGCGATCTGGCGCATCGGAACAACCGCTGCAGGCCCCGGCGTTTTTGGGTGGTTGCGCTGGATTGGGGCTTTCCCTAGGATTGTTCTCAACGGCCCTGGCTACTGAGTCAGCAGCACAGGCCGTTAGCTTTTCAGCCAGTAGACAAAGGACTGTCTCATGAGTGGCACGATGGATCGTAACCGGGCTTGGGGTGTTGTCTGCCGCAGGCTGGTCATTCACTGAAGGGTGTGTTGACGTAAATTTGCATCGCGTCTGACCCGTCGGGTCTTGCGCAAGGTGAGGCTGAGGATTGCTGTCTGAATCGCATGAATGTGCGTCTGGACGCTCACGAACGCTCCATCGATGTTTAAAGAAATGCCCGAATCCTGTGGATTCGGGCATTTTTCTTGTGCAGTGGTTCCGGTTTTTCGGTTTGCGTGGCATTCGCATTGGAGTTCGGTGTTTGATGGCCGATACAGTTGTATCAAAAATGGCAGTCGGCCATGGACAGCAAGTGCAATGCAGAGAACACCCACGCATTACGAGCTGCTGAGTGTTGCTCGCGATGCCTCTCCTGAGCAGATCAAGAAGGCTTATCGCAAGCTGGCGCAGAAGCTGCACCCGGACAGGAATTCCGATCCGTACGCGTCGCAGATGATGGGCGTCGTCAATGCGTCCCATGATGTGCTGGCGGATGCCGGAAAGCGTGCGGCCTATGATGCGCAACTCGCTTCTGACGAGCATAAGGCTCGTGTAGACGCAGCTCGTCGCAGGCAGGCGCAGGCCGCAAAAGGGCAGGCGGTGCATGTTTATGGTTCGGCTGCGGCTCAGTCGCCTGCTGCGCCTCAGTCGCCTGCTGCGCCTCAGCGTACCGTTCAGCCTGGAATGGCTGCCAAGGCTTCTTCCCCTCGATCACCGTCCACTGAAAAGCATCGCCGCGGTGCGTGGCGCTGGGCGCTGCTGTCTGTGGTGTTTTGTGCGGGCGGGGCGTGGATGGGTTACGACCCCGGGGCAAGCAAGTCGTTTGTACCGGCAGAACCGGTCCCGGTTGCGCAGACGCGGGTCAAGCCTGCACCTGCTGTTCCGGTTGAAGAGCCTGTGACAAGCCCCGCAAAGCCGGTTGAGCCAGTGGCGTCCGAGTGTGAGGTGCCAGCGCTGGACCCGATGGGGGCGCCATGGCCTGACAAGCCGGGTTATGTGAAGGACATGCCGGTGCTCAAGGACGGCGGCTGGTCGCAGATCACGGTGGATAACACGGCTGGCGAGTCAGCGGTGTACGCCAAGGTCACGGATGCGGTGGGGCGCAAGGACTTTCGGCATGCGTATGTTCCGGCCGGGGCGGTGTTTACGTTCAGTAAGATGAACCCGGGGCTGTACCTGCTCAAGTACAAGATGCTGAATACAGGCTGTGCCTTTGCGTCGGGGCGTATCTTGCTGGAAGAGACCCCGATGGGCAGTCAGATCAAGTCCAGTGCCTACAAGCTGACGTTGCGCAAGCTGGCGAACCGCAGTGTGCCGTTCGCCCGGTTGAAGGATGATCAGTTTTAGCGGGGCTTTGCGCGTTCGCCGAATGCGACGCAAGGCGCTCGGTTTTATACCCGGATTCAACTGATTCTTGTGCCAGCGCTCTACCGGCTTCTTCGCGAGTAAGCGAAGCATCGCCCGGTTCGCTCCCACATACAATTTCTGCCGCACAAAAAGCCTGCGCTAGAGCCTTTACCAAATCTTTATGCACAATTGCACTATAAAGATTTGCCTGCGTGACTGGATGTGTGCAGTCACCCGCATTGTGTCGCAAAGTACTGTTTTTGCGGGTTAAGGGAAGGTTGGCGGGAAAAAATCAGGGGTCTGATTAACTGGCGCGCCAAGCTTTAACGCACTCATCCACATTTTCATCAACAGACTTATCCACAGGTTGCTCAACGGATTCAGGTCACAACTTTCGAGCCAGAATCAGCAGGTTGCGAGGGGTAAGCTGGCTGTCGCAAAAAGTACCAACACGAACGTCATAACCCTGCTCTTGCACATACATCGCACGATCCAGCACCAGCCAGACTTCCAGTGGGCGTCGAAACAGGTTTCGCAGCAGTTCCAGATTGCGCACTTCAGCCAGTCTTTTCCAGCCTGCGGCTTCCACAGAAACCCAGTCTTGTTTGCCCGGTGGCGGCAGATTCTTCAGGTTGGCAAGATGGCCGCAATAGTCGGCGTAAGGCACGTCCAGCCAGGACGTTGGCAGCGAAGGCGTGGGCAGGTAATCGTCGATGCCACGCAGGTTGCGCTGTAGCAGGTCAAAGCCCAGACGCCGGGCCATCGAAGTGTCGCGTTGACGGCGCACGCGTGCACCTGCCGTTACGGTTTCGCTGAGCGGAAGGCCGAGTTCGTCTCGCGACAGCTTCAGCCCCGAGGCTTTGCCCTCGCTGGACAGCGGCTGATAGGTGTCATGTCGGGTGCGGTTGTAACAGCACGGCGCGATTGCGATGTGCTCGCAGCCGGTCTGGCTGGCCAGTTCCATCAATTGGATGTGCAGGTCGCCGCAGGCATGCAGCGCGACGGGCGTGTGGTGCGCGTGCAGACAGCGCCAGGTGTCATCAGCCATCACGTCCTGGCGTACATGGCTGGCCTCGATGCCCTGTCGGGCGCTGAGGCTCAAACCGGCTTCGATCAGCGCCGGGTCGTGTTCCAGGCAGGTGAGGCTCTGGCCGCGTTCGGTCAGGCGTCGGCCCAGGTGGCCTTTGCCCGCGCACCAGTCCAGCCAGTGAGTTGCGCTGTCACGCATGTCGAGATGGCTGGCGAAGGCTTCGATCTGTTGCCACTTGCGGCCAGGCACATCGACGCTCATCCGCACATCGACGGGCGGCAGAGGAAAGACAGGCAGCTCTGCGACATGGCTCAACGCGACGGCTTCGGCGGTCAGTTGCGTGAAGGGGAAGGGTGCGTCGAGCTGTTCCGGATGATTGTGCGCGGCCTCGGCCTGTTCCAGCGTGCGATGCCGCAGCCAGTGTGCCAACTCCGGGTATTTGGTTTCCCACGGCAGATGCAGGTGAGTGAACGGTTTGGGTCGCCATAGCGCCTGATGCGCGAACAGGAAGCTGTCCAGCGCACCGAAGTGGCTGCCAAGGTGTTCATCCTGCAAGCATGTATCTGAGGGCATATCGGTGGTTTCGCGTGACGGGGTGTTGGCTGGAGGGATGCCAGCACCCTTCATATCAGCGTCCCTGGCTTGCGTCTACGCGCAATAGCTTTTCCAGCAGACGAAAGCCCTGCACCAGCACGAACGTCATGACCAGATAGAACATGCCCGCCGCAAAGAAGATTTCCACCGGCAGGTAGGTGCGGGCGATGATCGTGCGCGCCATGCCGGTCAGCTCCAGTAGGGTCACGGTGCTGGCCAGGGCGCTGGCCTTGAGCATCAGGATCACTTCGTTGCTGTAGGCGGGCAGGCCGAGGCGCGTGGCACGTGGCAGGACGATGTAGAACAGCGCCTTCCATTTCGACATGCCCAGCGCCCGCGCCGCCTCGACTTCACCCACCGGCACGGCCTGAATCGCGCCACGCAGGATTTCCGCGATGTAGGCGGCGGTGTGCAGGGTCATTGTGATGACCGCACACCAGAACGGGTCGCGCAGATACGGCCACAGCCAGCTTTGACGCACCGCATCGAACTGCGCCAGGCCGTAATAGACCAGAAACAGTTGCACCAGCAGCGGCGTGCCGCGAAAGAAAAAGATGTAAGCGTAAGGCAAGGCGCGTACCGGCCAGTGCCGTGAGGCGCGGGCGATGCCCATCGGGATGGCGAGGATCAGCCCGGCGATGACGGCGATGGCCACCAGCTCCAGGGTCAGGGTCGCACCCTGTGCCAGACGTGGCAGCCACTTGATGATCACTTCCCAGTTCATGACGCGCTCCTCAGGAAGCCGCGACCGGCGCGTTTTTCGAGGAAGTACATGCCGATCATGGCCAGTACGGTCAGGCTCAGGTACATGATGGCGGCGACCATATAGAACGTGAACGCCTGTTTGGTGAAGCTGACGGCGATTTGCGCGTGACGCATGATTTCTTCCAGGCCGATCACCGAGACCAGCGCGGTGTCCTTCATCAAAATCATGAACAGGTTGCCGAGACCGGGCAGGGCGATACGCCACATCTGCGGCAGGACCAGTTTGAAGAGGATGCGCGAGCGCGACATGCCCAGCGCCAGCCCGGCTTCGCGGTGACCTTTGGGGATGGCGAGGATAGCGCCGCGAAACACCTCGGTGGCGTAGGCGCCAAAGCAAATCCCGAGGGCAATAACCCCGGCGGCGAAGGCACTCAATGCCAGGTTGGGAATGCCGAACAGCTCGCCCAGTGCGCGCATGCCATTGACGGTGCCGAAGTAGATCAGCAGCACCCAAAGCAATTCGGGAATGCCGCGCACCAGCGTCGAGTAAGTACCGCCCAGCCATTGCAAAGGTTTGTAGGGCGAGGTCTTGGCCAGGGCGCCGAGCAGTCCGAGTATCAGACCCAGGCACAGCGCCGAGAGTGCAAGCTGGACAGTCATCAGCGCGCCAGCCGCAAGGGCCGGGCCGAATCCGTGGAGATCAATGTTCATGGGCAGGCTTTGTCAGGACCGGTCGCCGCGCTTCAACGGGAAGCGGCGGCGACGTGATCAGGTGAATCAGAGAATGCTGAAAGGGAAATACTTGTCGTTGATCTTTTTATAGGTGCCGTCAGCGATGATTTCTTTCAGGGCTACGTTCAGACGCTCGCGCAATGCGTCATCGCCTTTGCGTACAGCGATGCCGATCTTGTCGTTCTGCACGACAGGCTCGCCCTTGAACTCGAAGTTCTGGCCGGCTTCGCTCTTCAGCCATTCGTAGCTGACGTATTTGTCGGCCAGCATGACGTCGACGCGCCCGGACAACAGGTCGAGGAACGCGTTTTCCTGTGTGTCGTAGAGTTTGGCGTCCATGATGCCGAGCTTGTCTTCCAGCCAGGTGCTGGCCAGCGTTGAACGCTGTGCGCCGACTGATTTGCCAGCAAGGCTTTCCTTGGCTTTATCAATGGACGAGACATCGACAGAAGAGGTTTTGGGTGCCAGGAATTGCAGCTTGTTCGAGTAGTACGGGTTGGTGAAATCAACCACCTGCTGGCGCTCTTCGGTGATCGACAGCGACGAAATCAGGAAGTCGAACTTCTGCGCATTGAGGGCCGGAATAATGCCGTCCCAGTCGGACGTCACCACTTCGCACTCGACTTTCATCTTCGCGCACAGGGCATCGCCGATCTCGCGATCAAAACCGACGACCTGGCCACTCGCATCCTTGTTATTGAAAGGCGGGTAAGCGCCTTCGATGCCCATTTTCATTTTTTCGGCGAAGACACTGCCGCTGAACGCCAGTGAGGCTGCAGCGATCAGCAAGATCTTTTTATACATCTGCATGGGGTGTTGCTCCGTTAGCAGTGACTCGACATGAATTGTTTGCAGCGTGCCGACAGCGGGTTATCAAATACTTGCTGCGGTGTGCCCTGTTCTTCGACCATTCCCTGATGCAAAAACACCACTTCACTTGATACCTGACGTGCAAAATTCATTTCGTGGGTCACCAGTAGCATGGTCCGGCCTTCTTCGGCCAGCGCCCGAATGACACCAAGCACTTCCTGGACCATCTCCGGGTCGAGTGCCGAGGTCGGCTCGTCGAACAGGATAACCTTGGGCTGCATGGCCAGCGTGCGCGCAATGGCGGCACGTTGTTGCTGACCGCCAGACAGTTGCGCCGGGTAGGCATGACGTTTGTCCGCGATACCGACCTTGGCCAGCAGTGCTTCGGCGACTTCAATGGCTTCGGCCTTGCTCTGGCCGAGAACGCGACGCGGGGCTTCGATGATGTTATCGAGCACGCTCATGTGCGGCCACAGGTTGAAGTTCTGAAACACAAAGCCGATTTCGCTGCGCAGGCGATTGATCTGCCGGTTATCGGCAGCAATCAGTTCGCCGTTGCGCGCCGCCTTGAGTTTCAGTTCTTCACCGGCCAGCAGAATCTGACCCTGATGCGGGTTTTCCAGCAGGTTGATGCAGCGCAGCAGCGTGGACTTGCCGGAACCTGATGAGCCGAGAATCGATATGACGTCGCCTTCACGAGCCGTCAGCGAGATGCCTTTGAGCACCTCAAGCTGATCGTAGCGCTTGTGCAGGTTGCGGATTTCCAGGGCGGGCGTGGCCTCGGCCATGTGAGGTCCTCAGTGAAGTGTGCGCGCTGGCTGCCAGCGAACGCCAAGCTAGCACAGCTAAAGGACAACCATCGATGTCTCGCGTCCAGCGTGGAGGCGCTCGATGGGGTGTCTCATCTTGGCAACGGACCGTCGCAAGAAGGTAAGCACGGTGCCCTGTAAAACAGGGACGTGCGCGAAAAAGGCGCGATTCTGCCAGCTTTGGTTTGATGTTGGAAGTAGCATTTGCTGAGCGGCGGTCTGATTTCTGCACCATGTTTGCGCTTGGCGGAAGGTTTGGGGCGTTTTTGGTGCGTGCGTATAGACGAATCTGAGGCGTTTGGTAACAAATCCTACAGACTGCGTATAAAAGCCATCGTCTTGCACGCATCACGGGTCCAGCCACAGGCCTCATATTCTCTAAGCGACGTCGTTTTCGAAATATTTTGGCGCAATTCTTGCGTCAAATATAAAGAACGGCACCGTAGGTTTCTTTTTACGTAACGCTCCGGTGTGCCTCGCTCGTCTTGCACAGGTGGTTTTATGAGCAGTACCGCTAACTCTTCCGAGCTCGAACAAGGGCTGAAACCTCGACACATTACGATGCTGTCGATTGCTGGCGTGATTGGCGCCGGTTTGTTTGTCGGCTCCGGCCACGCGATTGCCGAAGCCGGGCCTGCCGTGCTGCTGGCTTACGCCGCTGCCGGTACGCTGGTGGTGCTGGTGATGCGCATGTTGGCCGAAATGGCCGTGGCCTCGCCGGACACCGGTTCGTTTTCGACCTATGCCGACCGCGCTATCGGTCACTGGGCCGGCTTCACCATCGGTTGGTTGTACTGGTGGTTCTGGGTATTGGTGATTCCGCTGGAAGCCAACGCCGCTGCAACCATCCTCCACGCCTGGTTCCCTGACATCGCGATCTGGATGTTCACGCTGGTCATCACCTTGCTGCTGACGGCGACCAACTTGTTCAGCGTGAAAAACTACGGTGAATTCGAGTTCTGGTTCGCGCTGATCAAGGTGGTGGCGATTATTGCCTTTGTGGTGCTGGGTATCGCGGCGATCTTTGGCCTGCTGCCAACCAGTAACGTCAGCGGCGTCAGCCATCTGTTCGACACCGGTGGCTTCCTGCCCAACGGCATGGGCGCGGTGCTGGCGGCGATGCTGACCACCATGTTTTCGTTCATGGGCACGGAAATCGTGACCATTGCAGCAGCTGAATCCAAGAACCCCGGCCAGCAGATTACCAAGGCCACCAACTCGGTGATCTGGCGGATCTTCCTGTTCTATCTGGTTTCGATCTTCATCGTGGTGTCGCTCGTACCTTGGAACGATCCGCGCCTGGCCGAAGTGGGTTCGTATCAGACTGTTCTCGACGCGATGGGTATTCCTAATGCCAAGCTGATTGTAGATCTGGTGGTGTTGGTGGCAGTGACCAGTTGCCTGAACTCGGCGCTGTACACCGCGTCGCGCATGCTGTTTTCGCTGGGCAAGCGCGGTGATGCACCCGCATTGTCCAAGCGCACCAGCAAGGGCGGCACGCCTTACTGGGCGGTGATCATGTCGACTGCAGCGGCGTTCCTGACCGTATTCGCCAACTACATCGCACCGGCGGCAGTGTTCGACTTCCTGCTCGCCAGCTCGGGCGCCATCGCGCTGTTGGTGTATCTGGTGATTGCCGTTTCGCAGCTGCGTATGCGCCAGAAGCGTATTGCGGCGCGTGAGGCCATCGACTTCAAGATGTGGCTGTTCCCATGGCTGACCTGGGCAGTCATCGCGTTCATCGTGGCAGTGCTGACGATCATGCTGATCCAGGAAGAGCACCGTATCGAAATCATCGCCACCGGCGTGCTCAGCTTGCTGGTGATCGGTGCCGGTCTGATTGTCTCGCGCCGCCGCAAGGGCGAGCGTGTAGGTGCTGCTGCGCTGAGTTGATCGGCTGATCAATCGAGGATCGTTCCCTGCAATGGGGAACGATCCGGCAGTGCCGATTCACAACCCTCAATAACCCTGGCCGCGATCCACCTGGCCCTGCATGGCTTCGCCGCGCTCAAAGCGACGGATGTTGTCGAGCAGGCCTGGGAAAGCGCTTTCCGGCTGAGTCATGGCCGCGACATGTGGGGTCAGCAGGATCTTCGGGTGCTTCCAGAACGGATGATCAGCAGGTGCTGGCTCCTGCTGCAAGACATCCAGCACTGCGGCGCTCAACTGGCCGCTGTCCAGTGCCTCGATCAGGTCTTCTTCTATCAGATGCCCGCCACGCCCCATGTTGATGAGTGCCGCACCTTTGGGCAAGCGTTCGAACAGCGAGCGATTGAGGATGCCTTCGGTCTGCCCTGTCAATGGCAGCACGCACAGCAGAATTTCGCACTGCCCCAGAAACGCATCCAGTTGTTCCTCTCCCGAGTAGCACTCGACAGCGTCGATTCGATGCGCGCTGCGTGCCCAGCCTGATAGCTCGAAGCCAAAGGGCTTGAGACTCGACAGAATATGCTGCGCCTGCAACCCCAGCCCCATCACGCCCACTCGACGCTTATTCGCCGGTATCAACGGATGTGCCTTCCAGACGCTCTCTATCTGCTGCTGACGATAACGCAGCATTTCCCGGTGCAGGCTCAGCACGGCGAATGACGCGTACTCGCACATCCCGTGACTGATGCCGGGGTCCAGCAGGCGAACCACAGGCAGGGATTGCGGAATACGGCTCAAGTCCAGTTGATCGACACCTGCGGACAGGGCAAACAGCACTTTCAGATTGGGCAACAGTTCTTGCAGATCATCCGGGGCCAGCCAGGCGCCCAGATAATGGATGTCTGCCGGATCACCGATGTCCGGCCACACCCGCCATTCGATGTCCGGCGCGTGCTCGGCAAACAGGACGCGCCAGCGTTCGGCGCGTGCGGGGTCGGCTTTGTAGAGCAGGGCGGGCATGGGCATTTCCTGAGCGTGAAAGAGGGCCCCCATCATGCCGCAAGTCGAAAGCATGATCTGTCGAAACAAGTGTTTACAGGGCGGTGAAACGCCTGAAAAGCAGCGTTGTCCGGCAGATTGCGTGGTGCTTCGCAGGCCTGACGGAATCTGCCGTTTGGTGGGCAAAAAACAGTCGATCTGGATATCTGGAGGGGCAAGTTCGGCGTAGATCATTTCGCTGAACGCTTAACCTGAACAGCATCGCAGCCACCCGCCGGCTGCTCGGCCCATGATAGGTATAGCCATGAACAGCAAAGTCGACGAAACCCCTCATCTGCTCCGTCAGCGTGAACAGTTCGTGCCGCGTGGCATCGTCACGGCCCATCCTCTGGTCATCGACCGTGCGCAGGGTTCTGAAATGTGGGATGTCGATGGCAAGCGCTATCTGGATTTCGTCGGCGGTATCGGCGTGCTGAACATCGGCCACAACCACCCGAACGTGGTCGCGGCCATCCAGGCGCAACTGACCAAAGTCACCCATGCCTGCTTTCAGGTGGTCTCCTATCAGCCCTATGTCGATCTGGCCAAGCGCCTGAGCCAGATGATCGCCGGTCAGAGCGGCATCGATCACAAGGCGGTGCTGTTCACCTCGGGTGCTGAAGCCGTGGAGAATGCGGTAAAAATTGCCCGCGCTCATACCAATCGCCCGGCGATCATCTCGTTTCGCGGTGGCTTCCACGGCCGCACGCTGCTGGGCACCACGCTGACCGGCATGAGCCAGCCGTACAAACAGAATTTCGGCCCGATGGCGCCGGAAGTGTTCCACACCCCGTACCCCAACGAATACCGCGGTGTGACCACCGAAGTCGCTCTCGCGGCGCTGCATGAATTGCTGGCTACCCAGGTCGCGCCGGATCGCGTGGCGGCAATCCTCATCGAGCCTGTTCAGGGTGATGGCGGCTTCCTGACCGCGCCGGTCGAGTTCATGAAGGCCCTGCGTGCCCTGACCGAACAACACGGCATCGTGCTGATTGCCGATGAAATCCAGTCCGGTTTCGGGCGTACTGGCAAATGGTTCGGCTTCGAGCACTCGGGCATCCAGCCTGATTTGGTGACCGTGGCCAAGAGCCTCGCGGGCGGCATGCCGCTGTCGGGTGTGGTCGGGCGTGCCGAGATCATGGATGCACCGCTTCCGGGCGGCCTGGGTGGCACCTACGGCGGCAATGCGCTGTCTTGCGCCGCTGCGCTGGCGGTGATCGACACTTACGAGCAGGACAATCTGCTGGCGCGTGGCGAACAGCTGGGTGAACACCTGCGGGCCGGTCTGCTCAAGCTCAAAGAGCGTTACAGCTGCATCGGCGACGTACGTGGCACCGGCTTCATGCTGGCCATGGAAATGGTCAAGGATGATGCAGCCCGCAGCCCGGACGCCGACCTCAATCAGAAGGTCATCGATCAGGCGCGTATCGGCGGCCTGCTGGTCATCAAGTGCGGCGTGTACCGCAACGTGCTGCGCTTCCTGGCACCGCTGGTGACCACCGAACAGCAGATCGACGAAGCGCTGACCATTCTCGATGCTGCTTTGGCACGAGTATTGAAATCCAGCTAAGCCCAGACGGGGTCGCGGTTGTCGCCAGACGCCGCGATCACGGGTGCTGGGATCACGGAATGGAGACGTTGCCTGCCATGGGGCTTATTGATTACCGCGCACTGCTGATCGATTGTGATGAAGTTCTGGTGGATCGTGACTCGGGCATCTGGTCGGCCTTGCAGCCGTTGCTGGATAACGGCCTGAACACGCCTGACAAAGACCAGATACTGACCGAATTCAATGACGTCATCCGCACGCTGTATCCGCGCTTCGACGAGCTGGGGTTCAGCGGTCTGCTGTGCTTTGCACACCGGCAGTTGGCAGAACGCCTGGGCATCAAGGCCAGTTGGGAGGAGGGCATGACCTTTGCTCGTTCAGTGCCGAACTGGACGCTGTTCGAGGATGCCCCCGGCGCGATGCTTTACCTGCGCAAGTTCTATCGGTTGCTGGTGTATGCAGACCGTGACCTGCAGGATCGCGGTCTGCTGTGCGAGCGCCTTGGCCTTGAGCCCGACAGCCTGCTGTCGTTGACCACGCACCCGCTGGACGATCCACGCTGGCTTGCCGGGATGGACGTGGACCCGCGCGAAACCCTGCGGGTCTCCCGTCCTCCGGCCTCGGCGCTGGCGAATGGTGGGCTGTGCCTGATCCGTCGCGGCCGTGAACAGCACCGTCAGCCCTGCACGGCAGACATCTGCATCAGCAGCATGGCGGATCTGGTTGCTCAGCATCAGCTGTCTTTACGGCGCTGATTTTGCTAGAAGGTAGGCACCGTGAATGGCAATACATGAGGTAGGTAATGGAAGGCTTGGTCAAACTGGATCGGATTGATATCAATATCCTGGTAGAACTCCAGAAAGACGGACGCATGACCAACGTCAGCCTGGCCGATGCCGTCGGACTTTCCGCGAGCCCTTGCCTGCAACGCGTCAAACGCCTGGAATCCGCAGGCTACATTTCCAGCTACAAGGCGCACCTCAATCTCGCAAAAATTACCGAATCGGTCACTGTGTTCACGGAAATCTCCCTGAGCGACCACAAGCGTGAAGACTTCGCCAAATTCGAAGCGAATATTCGCCATGTGGACGAAGTGCTGGAGTGCCATCTGATCAGCGGCGGCTACGACTACCTGGTGCGCTTCATGACCCGCAGCATTCAGCATTACCAGGAAGTGATCGAAGAGTTGCTGGACAAGAACATCGGCATCTCCAAGTACTTCAGCTATATCGTTATCAAATCCCCGGTCATGAAAGACGGCGTGCCGCTGCGCAAACTGCTGCGGCATTGAAACGCTGATCAAGATCGGACGCAGAGCTTCCATAACTGCGTTACCACTCTGGCGTGGGATCGATCGTCAGAGAGCACATCGTTCCTCACGCTCCAGCGTCGGAATGCCTTGGGTAACGCTGCGCGTCACATATCTGCGCCACGCCGCTTGTCCAATTCAGAGTGGCCATCGCGCCTCAACGCTGCGCAAATAATCTGTTTCTGAATTCATGGCGGAGGGCTACCATCTGGGCTGCGCTTTGGCCGGGCTTTTGCTCGTGAATACCGGACACCGACAAGGCTTCCCTGTCGTAATGCACTTCAAAAGGATGTGTTAGATGCGCGTAGCCCCTCGGTTTCTGGAACATTACCGCAAGGCTGACCGGATCATGCTGGGTCTGATCTGGTTATTGTTTGTGTACGCGCTGGGGCTGGCGTTCTGGTTTGATACGTTCACCCAGGCTGTCGTGGTCGGTGGCGGCACCGCTGTGGTGCTGAGCGCGCTGTATCGCGCCATTGGTGGCACCCGGATGATGCGCTGCTGCGTTGGCGTCGGGCTGATGGTCATGGCCGCGTTGCATATCAATCAGACACACGGGCAGGTCGAGATACACTTCGGCATCTTCGTCTTGCTGGCGGTGCTGACCTTCTACCGCGACTGGCTGCCGGTTCTGGTCGCTGCCGTCACCATCGCCATTCACCACATCGGTTTTCATGCCCTGCAGCATTCCGGTTTCCCGGTTTACGTCATGCACCACGGTTTCGGCTGGAGCATGGTGCTTGTGCATGCGGTGTATGTGGTTGTTGAAAGCGCGATTCTGGTTTACCTGGCCGTGCAGAATCAGGCCGAGGCGGTCGAGAATCAGGACATGCTCGACCGTATGCTGGCCACCACCAACAAGTTCTCCCCGGACAGCCAGACCAGCGAGCGTTCGGCCAAGCGCGTGCCGCTGGCGCAGCGGTTCGAGCAGTTTCTGGCGCAGATTACCGGCCTTGTCGACAGTGTGGTGCGCGACACACGCGGGCTTGGCGAACTGGGTCATGACCTCGCCAAGGCCAGCGGCACGCTGGAAACCGGTGCGCAGCATCAGTTGAGCGAGATCGCTCGCATGACCGACGCCATGCAGCGCATGGGAGATGCCATGAACGACATCTCCAGCCACGTTGCGCAAGCGGTGCAGCGTGCCGGTGATGCCAGCGAGCAGGTCGCCCACGGGCGGGACAGCGTCGACCGTGCGCAGAGCGAAATCACCCAGCTTGCCGCGCGTATCAACACCACCGATGTCACGGTGCAGGCGCTTGCCAATCAGTCAGAACAGATCGGCAAGGTGCTGGACGTGATCGGCAGTATTGCCGAGCAGACCAACCTGCTGGCACTCAACGCGGCAATCGAAGCTGCGCGGGCGGGTGAGCAGGGCCGGGGCTTTGCGGTGGTGGCGGACGAGGTGCGCAGTCTGGCGCAGCGCACGGCGGCGTCCACCAAGGAAATCAAGACCATTATCGAAGACCTGCAAAGCGGCAGTCGCCAGGCCGCCACGGCCATGAGCGACAGCCTGCAAGGTGTCGGCCGGTGTGTGGAAAATAGCCAGCGTGCGTCGGAATCCCTGCGCTCGGTGGGTGAAGGCATTGGTCATATCACCCAGCTCAACGGCCTGATCGCCACGACCACCGAACAACAGGCCACCGCCAGCCGCGAAATCGCCGATCAGTTGCGCTCGGTGCAGACCATCGCCGAGCACACCGCTGCCAATATCGGTGTGCTGGCGACCAGCAGCCAGAGCCTGTCGCCGCTGGCCATACGTCTGGAAGCGTTGGGCCAGAGCTTTCACTCGTAGCTTTCGAACCCGGGCTCAGGCAAACACCAGCCCTGACGAGCGCAGCAGTTCCTGAGTGTAGGCCTGCTGCGGCGCGGCGAAGATTTCGCGGGACGGACCTTGTTCGACCACTTTGCCATCCTTGATCACGATCAGGTCATGGGCCAGCGCATGGACCACCGCCAGGTCGTGGCTGATAAACAGATAGGTCAGGCCATGGCGTATTTGCAGGTCGCGCAGTAACGCCACGATCTGCTTTTGCACCGTGCGGTCGAGGGCGGAGGTTGGCTCGTCCAGCAGGATCAGATCCGGTTCAAGCACCAAGGCGCGAGCGATGGAAATACGCTGGCGTTGGCCGCCGGAAAACTCATGCGGGTAACGATGCCGGGTCGAGGGGTCGAGCCCTACTTCCTGCAGGGCCCGAATCACCGTCTGCTCACGCTCTTTGGGCGTGCCGATGTGATGCGTCACCAGCCCTTCGGCGATGATCTGCTCCACGGTCATGCGCGGGCTGAGGCTGCCGAACGGGTCCTGGAACACCACCTGCAACTGGCGGCGCAACGGGCGCATCAGGTGCTGGCTGTGCAGGCTCAGTTCCTTGGTGCCGAAACGAATGCTGCCCTCTGAATCGATGAGCCGCAAAATCGCCTGACCCAGCGTCGACTTGCCCGAACCCGACTCGCCGACAATCCCCAGCGTCTTGCCCTTGAGCAACTCGAAACTGACCCCGTCCACGGCTTTCACATACTGCTGCTCGCGCTTGAACCAGGCCTTGCCCAGCGGGAACCAGACCTTCAGGTCCTGCACCGACAGCAGCGTGTTGCTGTGCGTGGACGGCACCGGCTCGCCGTCCGGTTCGGCGTTGATCAGCAAGCGGCTGTAAGGATGCTGCGGGCTGTCGAACAGCGTCTGGCAATCGGCCTGCTCGACGATTTCGCCTTCGCGCATCACGCACACCCGCTGCGCAATACGGCGCACCAGATTGAGGTCGTGGCTGATCAGCAACAGCGACATGTTCAGCCGCTGTTGCAGGGACTTGAGCAACTCCAGAATCTTTACCTGCACGGTCACATCCAGCGCCGTGGTCGGCTCGTCGGCGATCAGCAGGTCGGGCTCATTGGCCAGTGCCATGGCAATCATGATGCGCTGGCGCTGCCCGCCCGAAAGTTGATGCGGGTACGCTTTAAGACGGGACAAAGGATCGCGGATGCCGACCAGCTCCAGCAGCTCCAGCGTTCTGCTCCGTGCAGCCTTGCCCTTCAGGCCCTTGTGGGTGACAAGGATTTCGCCAATCTGTTTTTCAACGGTGTGCAGCGGGTTCAACGAACTCATGGGTTCCTGAAAAATCATCGCCACCCGGTTGCCGCGCAGGCTGCGCAGCTGTTTGTCGCTGGCCTTCACCAGATCCAGCCCGTCGTAACGAATCGAACCCTGAGTGCTGACGTTTTTCGTGGGCAGCAAACGCAGGATCGAATGCGCGGTCACCGATTTTCCCGAGCCGGATTCGCCCACCAGCGCCAGGCATTCGCCACGGCGGATATCGAGGCTGACGCCATGCACCACTTCGTTGCCGTTGAAGGCGACCCGCAGGTCGCGAATTTCAATCAGATTGTCTTGCATGTCAGCTCCTAGGATCAAACGCGTCGCGGCAGGCTTCGCCGATGAACACCAGTAGCGAAAGGATCAGGGCCAGCACCACGAACGCGGTCAGGCCCAGCCAGGGCGCTTGCAGATTGCGCTTGGCTTCGCCGATCAGTTCACCCAGCGAAGCGCTGCCCGCCGGCATGCCGAAACCGAGAAAATCCAGCGCGGTGAGCGTGGCGATGGCGCCGGTGATGATGAACGGCAGGTAGGTCAGGGTGCTGGTCATTGCGTTGGGCAGGATGTGTCGCCACATCAACGCAGCATCGGTCAGGCCCAGCGCGCGAGCGGCTTTGACGTACTCCAGATTGCGTCCGCGCAGGAACTCGGCACGCACCACGTCCACCAGTGACAGCCAGGAAAACAGCGCCATGATCCCCAGCAGCCACCAGAAATTCGGCGATACAAAACCGGACAGAATGATCAGCAGGTACAGCACCGGCAAACCCGACCAGATTTCCTGAATGCGCTGGCCGATCAGGTCGGTCATGCCGCCGTAGTAACCCTGAACCGCTCCGGCGCAGACGCCGATCACGGTACTGATCACTGTCAGCAGCAACGCGAACAGGATCGAAATCCGCGCCCCGAACAGCACCCGTGCGAGTACATCGCGAGCCTGTTCGTCGGTGCCCAGCCAGTTGATCGCGTCAGGCGGGCTGGGTGACGGCGCGTCCAGATCATAGTTGATGGTGTCGTAGCTGAACGGGATGGGCGCGAACAGCATCCAGCCGTTCTTCGCGGCGATCAGCTTGCGCACGTAGTCGCTGGAATAGTCCGGTTCGAAGGGCAGTTCGCCGCCGAAGTCGGTTTCCATGTAGGTGTGCAACACCGGGTAATACATCTGGCCGTCGTAGCTGATCAGCAACGGTTTGTCGTTGGCGATCAACTCGCCACACAGGCACACCAGCAGCAAGCCAACGAAGATCCACAACGACCACCATCCACGCCGGTTGGCCTTGAATAGATCGAAGCGGCGCTGGGTCTGGGGAGAAAACTCGAACATCAGGCGCTCCTCGCGGAAAAATCGATGCGCGGGTCGACCAGCGTGTAGCACAGGTCACCGATGAGTTTGATCAGCAGGCCGAACAGCGTGAACAGGAACAGCGTGCCGAACACGATGGGGTAGTCACGCGAGACGGCCGCTTCATAACTCATGCGTCCCAAGCCATCGAGGCCGAAGATGGTTTCGATCAGCAGCGAGCCGGCGAAGAACACCTCGATCAGCGCCTGCGGAATACCGGCGATCACCAGCAACATCGCGTTGCGAAACACATGGCCGTACAGCACGCGATGCTCGGTCAGGCCCTTGGCCCGCGCCGTGACTACGTACTGGCGGCTGATCTCGTTGAGGAAGCTGTTCTTGGTGAGGATGGTCAGCGTGGCGAACCCGCCGATCACCAGCGAACTGACCGGCAGCACCAGGTGCCACAGGTAGTCTTTCACTTTGCCCCAGGTGCTCAGGCTGTCGAAGTTTTCCGAGAACAAACCCTGCGCCGGAAACCAGCTCAGGTAGCTGCCCCCGGCGAAGACCACGATCAGCAGAATGGCGAACAGGAACGCGGGCGTGGCATAGCCGATGATCACCAGCGTGCTGCTCCACACATCGAACGCGCTGCCATGCCGCACTGCCTTGCGAATGCCCAGCGGGATGGAGATCAGGTAAGTGATCAAGGTCGCCCAGAGCCCGAGTGACAGCGACACCGGCAGCTTCTGCGCAATCAGTTCGGTGACCGGCGCGCCACGAAAGAAGCTGGTGCCGAAGTCCAGTTGCGCGTAGTTCTTGAGCATCAGCCAGAGCCGTTCGTGCATCGGTTTGTCGAAACCGTAATGCTCCTTGATCTGCTCGATCAGCGCCGGGTCCAGCCCGCGTGTGCTGCGGCTGGCGGTGCCGGTCGCGGCCACTTCACCACCGCCGCCACCGACCCCGTTGGGGCTGAAACCCTGAATGCGGGCGATGGCCTGTTCGACCGGGCCACCGGGCGCGGCCTGCACGATCAGGAAGTTCACAATCAGAATCGCCAGCAGCGTGGGGATGATCAGCAGCAGGCGTCGAATCACGTAAGCCAGCATCTCAATGCTCCTTCGCAGCGGTGGTCTTGCCGGTGAGCGCAGCGGCCTGCGCGTTGGTCAGCGGCGTCGGGCTTATCTGCCACCAGCTTTCCATTCCTACGTCGTAGATAGGCGCGACGTCAGGCATGCCGAAGCGGTTGGCGAACACCAGCGGTATGCCTTTGGAGTAGTAGTTGGGAATCATGTAGTAGCCCCATTGCAGGACCCGATCCAGCGCCTTGGCATAGACCACCATGTCGTTGCGGGTGTTGGCGCTCACCAGCCCGTCGATCAGCGTGTCAACCGCCGGGTTGCGCAGCACCATCGCGTTTGAGCTGCCGACTTCGGTGGCGCTCTGCGAGCCGAACAGGTTGTACAGTTCACGGCCGGGAGAAATGATGGGATTGCCGTTCTTTGGCAGGTTGACCACGATCATGTCGTAGTCGCGGGCGTTGAGCCGGTTGATGTACTGCGCCGAATCGATACGCAGGAAATCCAGGGTGATGCCGATCTGCGCCAGGGTGCGTTTGAAGGGCAGAATCAGACGTTCGAAACCGCCTTGGCCATCGAGAAAACTGAACACCATCGGCTCGCCAGCAGCATTGACCAGCTTGTTGTCTTTCGGGTGCCAGCCGGCTTCGGCCAGCAGTTTGAGGGCCTGTAATTGTTTGTCGCGGATGTAACCGCTGCCGTCGGTCCTGGGCGGCTGATAGACCTTCGTGAACACCTCGTCCGGCACCTGACCGCGCAATGGCTCAAGAATTTTCAGCTCGGCTGGCGTAGGCAGTTCGGTGGCGGCCATGTCGCTTTTCGGGAAGTAACTCTGTTGGCGCACGTAGAAATTGCGCATGACCCGTCGATTAATCCAATCGAAATCCCACAGCAGCGACAGCGCTTCACGAACACGCCGATCCTTGAAAACCGGCTTGTCCAGATTGAACACAAAGCCCTGCGCCGGCACCGGACGTTGCTGGGCGGTGATGCGTTTTTGCAGACGCCCATCGTCAATCGCCGGGCCGCTGTAACCGACCACGAAGCCGGAAGAGGAATACTCGCGGTTGTAATCAAACGTCCCGGCCTGGAGCAACTGGCGGGCAATTTCCGTGTCGCCGTAGTAGTTCACGGCCAGGGTGTCGAAGTTGTACAGGCCGCGGCTGACTGGCAGGTCCTTGCCCCACCAGTCCTTGATTCGTTCGAAGGTTACGCTGCGCCCTGCGTCGACCTTGGCGACCCGGTACGGCCCGTTGCCCAGCGGCGGCTCGAAACCGCCGCCGTTGGCGAAGTCGCGAGTCTTCCACCAGTGTTCCGGCAGGATGTGCAGGCTGGCGATATCCAGCGCCAGCATGCGGTTTAGGTTGTTCTTGAAGTCGAAGCGAATCTGTAGCGGCGCCTCTATGGTCACCGCTTTGACGTCGGCGAACATGGGGCGATAGCTGAAGCTGGCCTTGGTGGTCATCAGCTCGAAGGTGTAGCGCACGTCTTCTGCAGTGACGGGTTTGCCGTCCTCGAAACGCGCTTTGGGGTTGAGGAAAAAACGAACCCACAGACCGTCCGGGTCCACCTCCATTTTTTCCGCGATCAATCCATAAACGGTGTACGGCTCATCCAGTGAGCGATAGGCCAAGGGTGAGTACACCCAGCTATCGACCTCCCGCACATTGATACCCTGATCGACGTAAGGGTTGAGGTAGTTGAACTGGCCTATTTCTTCCGCCGAGCGCGTCAGCGAGCCACCTTTTGGGGCGTTCGGGTTGACGTAGTTGAAGTGCTGAAAGCCAGCCGGGTATTTCGGTGCCTCGCCATAGACAGTCAAGGCGTAAGTCGGCGCGGCCTGCGCGGCCTGCCAGCAACTGCACAGCGCAACACCCAGAATCAGGCGTGGCAGAAAACGGGTATGACGCAACATGGTGGGGCTTTCCTCGTACGCACTGAATGACGATGAGTCGCGAAAAAGCCCCCGGCCGGGGAAGGTGGATGAAACCAGGGCCGGAGGGGGCGAGCTCGCAATCTGACGTGGCCCACGGAGCGTGGTGTGGGCCGCGTCGTCACACTCAGAAGTGGTAAGTCGCGCGTGCGAACAGGGTGCGGCCCAGTGGGTCGGCGTAACGAGGGTCATAGCCGGACTGGAAGTTGTAGGCCTGGTTGGTGAATGGCGGGTTGCGATCAAACAGGTTGCGCACACCGGCATCGACATCCAGCACCTTGTCGAAGGTGTGGCCGACCGACATGTCCCACAGCGTATACGACGCGACGCGGGCGTTGGTGGTGCGGTCATAGTCGTTGTAGCCGCTGGTGAAGCGGTTGCTGAGGGATGCGCGGGTATCGCCCAACGACCAGGTGCCGGTCAGCACGTGTTTCCAGCGCGAGATCACGCCGTCGCCCTGGAAGTCGCCCACTTTGTCGGTGTACGGGCCGTCGATGATGTTCTGGAAGTCATAACGGTTGACGTAAGTGCCGGTCATGCCCAGACCGAACTGGCCGTATGGCGTGTTCGGAAAGCGATAGTCGAGGGATACATCGACACCGCTGGTCTTGACGATGCCCAGGTTGGCATTGCCGGTCACGATGTTGGCAATCGAGCCATCGGCGGCGCGAACGTAACGGTCGGCGTAGGTGTTCGGGTCATCGAACACCGTCGACTCGGGGAACGACTGAATCTGGTTGGAGATGTGAATCCACCAGAAATCCAGCCCCATCGACAGGTTGCTGACTGGCTGGTAGACAAAGCCAAGGGTCACGTTGCGGGCTTTTTCCGGAGCCAGCTCAGTGTTGCCACCGCTGTTGTTGAGGAACTGTTGCGCGCAATCGCGACCGGCGTTGCCGCCAGGTTGCACGGTGCCACCCGCACACAGTACCGGGTCGTTGTAATAGCCCTGGGTGTAGCTCAGGCTGCGAGGTGCATACAGTTCATACAGCGACGGCGCACGGAAGCCTTCGCTGTAGGCACCACGGACCACCAGTTGCTTGAACGGCTGATAGCGGAACGAATATTTCGGGTTGGTGGTGCTGCCGAAGTCGCTGTATTTGTCATGGCGAACAGCGGCTGTCAGCTCAAGGCTGTCCAGTACCGGCACGTTCAACTCGGCATATTCAGCCTTCACGCTACGCTCACCGGATACGCTGCCAGCGGCATCGAGACCCAGGCTGCTGATGTCGTTGACGAAGGGGTCGAAGTCCTGATGCATCTTCTCCTTGCGGTACTCACCGCCAAGCGCCAGGCCGGATGGGCCCGCGCCGAACCAGTCGCCGACTTCCCGGCTGATACGCGCATCCAGACCGGCCACCCGGCCTACAGCGCTGGAGTATTGGCCGTGGTATTCGTTGGCATCGATCAACGCCTGCCCTTGTGCCGTTTGCGGGCCGAACGGGTTGAGGACGCCATTGGCAAGGCCATTCAGCATCGCCGAGTCACTGACAAAGCCGCTGGTCACCGACGACAGCACCTTGTTCTGGTTGTACGAAGCGCCGACGTTGTAGTCCCAGCCACCTACCAGACCGTCGAAATTCAGCAGAAAGCGCTGGCTGGTGTTCTGGTCACTTGAGCCTCGTGCGCCCGCTGCCGTTTCGCGCCAGGCGGTGCTGACCGGTTGCGTCGGGTCGAGGGTGAAGTCGGTCGGTGCCGGGGTAATGCCGTTGCCGGGATAGAAGGGCGATGAAGCGTCCAGCGACAGACCTGTGAGCGGCGCAGGACCAATGCCGGTGTGGTTGTTGTTGCGGGCCCAGAAGTATTCGAGGCTGACGTTATGATCGTCGGCCAGCTTGCCGGTGGCCTTGCCGAAGAACGAGGTTTTCTCGGTCTGCGGAATCAGGTCGATGTATTCGCGGGTGCTGAAACGGCAGATGCCGTTGCTGGCGATCAGGTTAGCTCCGCCGCAGTTTCTGCCCAACGGGTTGCCCGAGTTGTCGCCCTGATAATAGTTGGCCGGGTAGGCGGTGCCGGACGTCTGGTTGAGTCCGCGTCCTGGCTGGTAATCCCGCGTAAACGAACGGTCGTTGGCGTCCAGATTCTGCTGCTTGTTGTAGTTGAACACGCCCATGACGTTGAAGCGGTCCTGCTCCAGATCACCAAAGCCCCAACTGCCGCTCATGTCCTTGCTGGCCCCGCCACCGCTGGCGGTCGGGGTGTCGCCACCCAGGGTCAGGGTGCCGTCGGTCAGCGATTTCTTGGTGATGAAGTTGATCACGCCGCCGATGGCGTCGGTGCCGTACAGCGCCGACGCGCCGTCACGCAGCACTTCGACGCGGTCGATGGCGGCGAACGGAATCATGTTCAGGTCGATGGCGCTGCCGTTGGGCGTGCCCACACCCGAGATCGCGTTATTGGCCAGACGACGGCCGTTGAGCAGGACCAGCGTCTTGTTCGCGCCAATGCCGCGCATGTCGGCAAAGGACGCGCCGCCGGTGCTGGCGCCGATCGAGCCTGCACTGTTCTGGATCGACTGGCTGCCGGTGATGCGCTGGACCATTTCCTGAGTAGTGGTCACGCCCTGTTTCTTCAGGTCATCGGCGCGCAGGATGGTAATCGGCACTGCGGTTTCGGCATCGACCCGGCGGATCGCCGAACCGGTCACTTCGACACGTTGCAATTGAGTCGTGGCAGGCACAACCGCTGCACTGGAGGACACGGCCGAGCCGCTGGTGTCCGCATCGACGGCGTCTGCCGCCTGAGCACCGCTCATGCCCATGGCCAATGCACAGAGCAGGGCACGTGGATGACGCCGGACCGCAAGGGCCAGTGGTTTGAGGGTGCAACCGGGAAGATTCATCAGCATGGTTAGTTCCGACTTGATCCAGACATTTATTGAAATGGCCTTGTGAGCCCTCTGTTCCCGACGCGGTTGTGCCGAGCGGGTATTCCACTTCTCTTTTTCCAGCAAGCCGCTCCCCTCCAGGGGCTTTTCAGCCCACGGACGACCGCATTCACGGGAGTCGGGTCAGACGGCTTCGCGCGGCGAAGCCCTCAGATCACATTCGAGTCATTTCGCCGTCATGACAGATATCTTGGTAATACCGGAGCGTTCGATGGACGCCATGGCCTTGGCCACCTGGCCATAGTTCACGGCCGTGTCGGCCTGTAACTGAACGCGGATTTCCGGGTCCTTGGCCTTTTCGTCCTGCAGGCTTTTTTCCAGCAGCTCCGGGGCGATCTCCGATTTGGCGAGGTAGAACTTGCCGTCCTGATCAACGCTGACCACCACCGGGTTCTTCTTCTCGGCAGGCGCGACCGCGTCGGTCTTGGGCAGATTGACCTTGATGGCATTGGTCATCAGCGGGGTGGTGACGATGAACACCACCAGCAGCACGAGCATCACGTCGACCAGCGGCGTGACGTTCATTTCGCTGAGTACTTCATCGCTGTCTTGAGTGGAGAACGACATTAGCTGGCCTCCCGAACGGCATGGCCGTTCTTGCTGGCGATAGGCTGACGCGTGACGGCAAAGGCGCTGCGCTGGGCGAGCGCATCGAAGTCGTGGGCGAAGTCATCCATGTCGGCCACGGCGAGCTTGAGGCGGCGCAGAAAGAAGTTGTAGATCAGCACCGCAGGCACTGCGACGGCGATACCCACGCCAGTGGCGACCAGTGCGTGACCGATGGGGCCGGCGACTGCTTCAAGGCTGGCCGAGCCGGTCACGCCGATGCTCTGTAGTGCTTCCATGATCCCCCAGACCGTACCGAACAGACCAATGAAGGGCGCGGTGCTGCCGATACTGGCGAGAATCGCCTGGCCACTTTCCAGTGCGCGACGTTCTTTTTGTATCTGCTGACGCAGGTTGCGTTCCAGACGGTCCGAGCGGTTGATGGTGTGCGCCAGTTGCTGCGTGGTACGCGGCGAGTCATCGACCGCCATCGCCTCAAAGCCGCTGTTGGCAATACGCGCCAGGGCGCCGGGGTATTGCGCCGAGTGCTCGGCAGCGGTGAGCAGGTCCGGCGCGCTCCAGAACGCCTTGGTGAACTGTTTGTTCTGGGACTTCTGACGGACGTACTGCGCCGACTTGATCAGCAACAGTGCCCAACTCAGTATGGAAAACACAATCAATGCCCAGAGCACGGCCGGGACGATCATGGAAGAGAGCGATGCGTTCATGGTTTAAACCTCACCAGCTTTAAATGAATTGTCGGTTGTCATGCGCCGGATCATTCCGGCAGCTTGAAGTCGATGGTCTGCGTAGCGAAGCCTTCAATCGGCGTATCGCCACGCTTGGCCGGGATAAACTTCCAGTTGCGCACGGCTTCCACAGCCGCTTCGTCCAGTACCGGTTTGCCGCTGGATTTGGTCACCTCGACAGCGCCTGCGCGACCGTTGGGCAGCACCTTGATGCGCAGCACCACGCGGCCTTCCCAGCTGCGACGAAGGGCCAGCCCCGGATATTCCGGTGGCGGGTTGCCCAGGCTGGCGAGCCCTGATACAGCCGCGCTTTCCTTGGCCGGAGCCGGTGGCGCAGCAGGTGCCGGAGGTGCAGGCGCAGGTGTTGGCGGCGCAGGCGGGCTCGGCGCGGCGACAGGCGTTGGCGCAGGCGGCGTCGGCTTTTTCACAGGCTCGACTTTCTTGACCGGTTTGGGCTTCTCGACCTTGGGCTTTTCCACCGGCTTGGGTGGCGGCTCCACGGCGTCCGGGTCCTCGACCGGCTGTTCCGGCTCGGGTGGCGGCGGCGGGGGAGGTGGCGGAGGTGGTGGCTCGGGCGGCGGCGGTTCTGGCGCAGGCGGTGTTGGGCTGGTCAGTTCAATGGTCATTTCCGGAACTTGTGGTGCAACTTCCGGCAGCTCGGGCTGCGCTGTTTGCATGTACCACCAGATCACACCGTGGATAAGTACCGACGCAGCAATCAACACCATTACTTGCGGCTTATTGAGGCCGCCCGGGCGTGACGTATTGGCACTGAAAGGAATGCCCTGCCACGCCGTCGAAGTGTCATCGGGCGAGGGGGAGGGAACCGCTTTCATTATTACCGCATCATTCATTAACGCTCCCTCGGGTAGGTGAAGGGCAATAAAAGTCCGTTCGAATATTTTATGAATATTCGACTGTTGGATATCCGCACGTTAGTCAGGTGCATGACACCATTAAGCCTGTGCGCAGACACAGGCTCAAACAGGGAAACGAGTTCTTAACTAGGGCGTTCGCATTGCTGATCCTTGTTTTCTTATCGTCGTGTACGCGTACGCACAGTCATGTTCCTGAGTGGATACATTGCAACCGCTGTGCCAGAAGGCCCAAGCGCTCAGCGCTTATTCAGTGTACATGTCGCATTCCTGTAACTATTTATCGATTGCAGCGTTCGGCTGGTTAAAAGCTGTTTATATGACGGACATTTGAAATAAATCGACAGATGAATGTATCCCCTCTGCTGATTCAGACGAATTGGAAAAGCATGACCTGTTGGTCAGTTTTCTGGATGCACCAATAAAGCATGTCGATGATCAAGTTGGTGCATGAGTAAGTTATTCGCTCAAGTACAGACACTCCCGGCGTGTGTGATCGATAAAGGTATTGAAATAAATAACCATCGAAGGAAGAGGGTCTGGAGAAACTAATCCGATAAAAAGGTCCGGCAGTCGTTGCCTGTTAGTTGGTGTGGCTTTCAGGCAAAACTCTTGTTTGCGCGCGCAGGTATCCGGGCCCTGATTAATCAATCAGAACATCCAAAGAATGGCGCGAAGGTTTTACGTAAAAAAGTGCCGGGTTTTCAGACAGTCGCCAACCGGCACGACGCAGGATGAAGCAACCAGACAGGTCTGGTCGACGTCAACCGATCGCGCGAAGGCAGGTCGTCGGTGCAGCACGGGTTTGCAACGGTACTCATTTGGCACAGCGAGATTCCTTTCCTGGTGAGGCGCGAGACTCGTGATCGGGCGCCTGCACTGTTTATGAACGTTTTGGCATTCGTGGACTGCACGTTGGTGCGTGTAAGCCCCCCTTGAATGCTGCGAGCACCATTGGTTTATGGCACGACCGTTCCACTAGAAAGAACTGTGCCAATTTGTGTCTTTTTGTATCTTGAGGGGTACATTTTCATGTAATCGAAGCTAAAGACCCCAGCCGCGCGGTATTCGGCCTTCGCGGCATTGACTTGAAGCGATGGGGGATAGGATGAGAGCCAGCGATGGCTGGCTCTGGTGAAGGGCGCTACTTTTTCAGAGCGCTCTGGACTGCTGCGATGCTCAGAGCTGTTCCAGCGCTTGTAGCCGGATCTGAAACCCGTTGGGTGCCAGGATTTTTTGCCAGCCGATGTACCTGAATTGGGCGTCGGGGTTGATCCAGTCACCGCTGTTCACGCCGCGAGTCCCTTTGATCGCGAATTTTTTCACTGACCCACATGGGCCGTTGAACCTCGCGGCCGTCGTATAAATGACGTACGGCTCCACGTACTGGGTGGCCCGGAGATACTTTCCGCATTGCTGGTCAACGTTGATCAGTGTTGACTTCAGCTCGGCATCACCGACCATGTCGTCATACATTTTCAGAAACGTGATATTGCCTACGTCCTTGAACCCCAACGATCTCGCCTGTTTGTATTCAGGCAAGTTCTGGTGAGCGATCAAGTCGGCTTTCTTTTGCTTCTTGTCTTCAATGGCTTGAGCCGCCGCCAGGGTGGCTTTGGCCTGCTTCCATAACTTATCCGCTTTAGCGTACGTGGCATTGCAGCGCGCAAGCTCCTCTGCGCTCACCCCCATCTCGCTGGGGGTGTAGTCTTCAGCGCTGAGTGAGTAGGAAGTAATAGTGAGCGAGTTGATAACTTCTTTTGGGCCCAGTGGGCCTTTTTGAGCCTCCAGAAAATCCACTTGCTCTTGCGTTTTTTTACAGTGCTCCATGTAAAGGGTGTAGGGAGAGTAAGCGTCATTTTTGTCGGAGTCGGTATACATCTTGGCAAAACCAAGGGGGCTGATAGCGGTCGTCAAAAGCGCCAGGAAAATACACCTGATTGAAGGAGCAACGGGCATGACTTATTCCTTTAGAGTTAAAACCTAGTCCGTAAGCATCACCGGGCGGCCGCCAGGTGATGCCAATATAGCGACATCGCTCCGTTGTTGCCTTTTCTGATTGCGAAAGTACGGGTTACCAGAACGCAGCAGGCGCGCTGAGCGCCTTGCTGAACACCTCGATGGCGCGTTCGACATCGGCCTGCGTGGTGTAGCGGCCCAGGCTGACGCGGACGCTGGAGAGCGCTTTCGCGGAATCCAGCCCGAGCGCCAGCAGCACATGTGAAGGCGCATTGCTCGCCGAGTTGCACGCGGACGTCGAGGACAACGCCAGGCTGTGTGACACCTGCGAACTGCTGAAACCGCTGCGGGTGATGCACAGATTCAGGGTGTGCGGTATGCGCTGCTCAGGACAACCGTTGAGGTGCACGTCCGGCAGGGCCAGCAGGCCTTCGCGCAAATGACTGCTCAGTTCCTCGATGCGCTGGTTTTCGGCGTCGGCCTTGCTGATCGCCAGCGCAAAGGCCGTGCCCATGCCGACGATCTGATGCGTTGCCAGCGTTCCCGAACGAAAGCCGCCTTCGTGTCCGCCGCCATGGATCTGCGCTTGCAACAGTGAATGAGCACGCGGGCCCACATACAGTGCGCCGATGCCCTTGGGGCCGTATGCCTTGTGCGCCGAGAACGACATCAGATCGACAGCCAGACTGGCCAGATCAACCTTCACCTTGCCGACCGCCTGCGCAGCGTCCACATGAAACAACGCCCCATGTTCACGCACCAGCTCACCAATGCGAGCGATATCGGTCAGCGTGCCCAGTTCGTTGTTCACTAGCATCAACGACACCAGCAAGGTGTCTTCACGCAAAGCTTCCTGAACGGCCTGCGGCTGGATCAGCCCTTGCGCGTCCGGCTTCAACCAGGTGACAGGAAAGCCCTGACCCTCCAGTGTGCTGACGGTGTCGAGGACCGCCTTGTGTTCCAGCACGCTAGTAATAATGTGTCGACGTTGCGCGTTGGCATCATGGGCAATGCCCTTGATCGCCAGGTTGTTGGACTCGGTCGCGCCGGAGGTCCAGACGATCGTATCGACAGGTGCGCCTACTGCATCAGCCACCTGACGTCGCGCCTGCTCGACAGCCTGACGCGCGACCTGCCCATAACCATGCCCGCTGGATGCCGGATTACCGAAATGACCTTCACGGCCCATGCAGGCAACCATGGCTTCGATGACCTGTTCATCGACAGGCGTGGTAGCGGCGTAATCCAGGTAGAGCGTAGAA
This sequence comes from Pseudomonas syringae CC1557, assembly GCF_000452705.1. Lineage (NCBI taxonomy): Bacteria > Pseudomonadati > Pseudomonadota > Gammaproteobacteria > Pseudomonadales > Pseudomonadaceae > Pseudomonas > Pseudomonas syringae. The sequence continues at coordinate 5,499,203 of NZ_CP007014.1, read as the reverse complement.
GTGGTCATGGGCAATTCGCTTTGTCATCGAGTCAGAATCAGGGGCTGGCCTTGCAAGGCCGATTGCCTGAAAGGTTACTGATGCACGAGGCGAATTTTTTTGATTTTTGCGCGGGTATCAAAATTTAATTCGGAAAATTATTCGCTTTTTCTTGGTTTTATACGATTAAAAATTCTAGGATGCTGTGTCAGGCAGTTAATCTGAGCCAGAACGATCAGTGTAGGGCGACTAAATCAGGAAATAGCTAATGGACAAGTTCGACCGGGCAATCCTCGACATTCTGCAAACCGACTGCACCCGCTCGGTCGCCGACATCGCCGAACGCATCGGGCTGGGCAGCACCGCCTGCTGGCGACGAATCCAGAAACTGGAAGAAGCCGGCATCATCGATCGTCGCGTCGCGTTGCTTAATCCTCAGCGCCTGAACGTATCGGTCAGCGTCTTCGCCGCCATCCGCACCAATCAACACAACGCCGCCTGGCTTGAAGAGTTCCATGCCGCAGTCGGCGACCTGCCCGAAGTGGTCGAGTGCTATCGGATGGCCGGCGATACCGACTATATGCTACGCATCGTCGTGGCTGACATTGCCGGGTACGACGCTGTGTACAAACAACTGATCAGCATCCCCGGCATCAGCGACGTAAGCTCCAGCTTCGCCATGGAACAGATCAAATTCACCACCGGCCTGCCGCTGCAATACGCCTCGTTTGGCGGATGAGCAGCGCCACGCTCATCAATTGAATCGAACCCTCAGCTCCACGCCACGTCCACATTCTTTGGCAAACCAAAAGGTGGCTGACATGACGACCGATCCCATACTCACCAATCACGTACCGAAAGAAGACCCTTCCAGCCCGGAACTCGGCCAATACGATCGCGAAGCCGACCCGGTCCTGGCCATGAATTCGAACAAACCTGGTGTCAGTTCGAAAACGGGCGATGAAGTGAAGAAACGTACTGAAAAGGATGAGGCTTATGACGAGGGTGAATCGGAAGCGGATCCCGACGACACGGGCAGCGTAGCCGATGAGGGCGGTGGTGTTTCGCCTGGCTGAGAGAGTTCACACCTGGCGCTGAGGCGGTGTAACAGCTCAAATGTGTTCATGCAGGGAACGTTGAGCTGCTCACACAGGTTGGGAAGGGCGAACCCGATTTTCAAGGGCGAGAAGCAATCTCGTCCAGGTGGTTCAGCAAATCCAGCGGATCTTCATACACCCTCAAGGCACCCGCCCGCTCAAGCTCGCCGATGTCATAGCCGCCCGAGAGCAGACCGACGCTGGTTGCCTTGCAGCGACGCGCCGCCAGCATGTCCCAGATCGCATCGCCGATCACCAGGCACTCATCAATCGGAGCGCCTATTTTCTGCGCTGCCGCGAGGAACAGATCAGGGTCCGGTTTGCCGTAGCTCACGTCATCGCGCGTAACAATGTTGATCTTGTTGATATCCAGTTTCAGCGCTTTCAGATTGATCGTCGCCGTATCAATCCCGCCGCTGGTGGCGATGCACCACTTGAGGTTTTCCTTGTCGAGCGTTTCAAGCAGCTCGACCGCGCCGGGCAGCGCAATGATCTGCCCCTGTAGCCGCTCGTATGCTTGAGCATGCTTCTCACTGAGCCGCTCGGCTTGCGCTTCGGTGATGCTCAAGCCGGTTTCACGCGACAACGACTTCAACATCAGCCCGCCGCTCATGCCGATCTTGCGGTGAATACGCCACATCGCGAGCGGGATACCTTCTGCATCCAGTGCTTCTTTCCAGGCGGCAACGTTTTGGTAAACGCTGTCGGTCAGCGTGCCGTCCAGGTCGAAAATGAACGAGGTTTGAGGTCTCATAGGGTTACTCTTTTTGAATTCGGGTTGCCCCTCTGGCAAGGTCCATAGGCTTCAAATACGGCGTTGCCAGATGGACAGGAAAGGGTTGAGTTTTGAGGTCACGAACTTTCGAGTACTTGATGGGGTGGGGGTTCGATCTTTTGGGCGTTCAGGGCAAGTGGTGGGCAGGCAATTTTGATGATTATCCAGGGAATTCCTTCGCTGACGCTCCGCGTTACAAGTCTGCGCCACGACCGCAGAAGCAAACGCGGACGCAGAGCGTCCAGAACGGCATGCCGACGCAGAGCGTCGCACGATAGTTGAGATTATCGTTCCCTGCGCTCCAGCGCGGGAATGCAGTTCTCGACGCTCTGCGTCGCAGTCGCAAAAGAATGCGCCACTTGATCATGGACTCGTCAAAGCGCTGCAGCCAAATGCTCCTCCACAAGCGCCCGAACCCGCTGCGCGTCATCAGGGGTAACCGGGTTATACACAATCATCGACAGATCCGGCCGGCCATCTACGGCAAAGCCCGAATACTCCAGCTCGATGAGCCCGTGAACCGGGTGCCGCAAACGCTTGGTTCCTTCGCCTTGCAGACGCACATCGTTGTCACGCCACAGCGCAGCAAAATCAGCGCTCAGAATGCACAGCTCGTCGGCAAGTTCGCTGAGTTCCGAGGAAGCTCCGGCACGTGTAGCGTCTGCCCTGAATGCGGCGACGATAAAGCGCGCCACAGCCTGCCAGTCATCCTGTTTTGCACGTGTGCCGGGGTTGCAAAACATCAGGCGCAGAATGTTGCGCTGTTCCACCGGTAGCAGGCTGTAGTCGGTGAATACCGCTGCCGCAGCGTCGTTCCAGGCCAGAACATCCCACGTAGCGGTTTTGATGAACGCAGGACTGAACGCGAGGGTATCCAGAATGCGTTGCAAGCGCGGCGACACACCTTCGGGCGCAGAGTAGACAACCTCGGGAAGATGACCGAAGGCGAGCATGAACAGGTGTTCCCGCTCGGGTTCGGTCATCAACAGACTTTGCGCGATCCTGTCCAGGACTTGGGCGGACGGTGCGCCACCACGCCCTTGTTCCAGCCACGTGTACCAGGTAGCGCTGATGTTGGCACGCTGCGCTACTTCCTCTCGACGCAAACCCGGAGTGCGTCGACGCGTGTTGGAAAGCCCCAGGCTTGCAGGGTCGAGACGTGCCCGGCAATCCTTCAAATACGTTCCCAGCGAGTTTGCCATGATGATCCTGTTGGTTCTTATACCCTGATAACGTCACGTCTTTTAACGGATAAACGTTACGCGCACTCTGCTGGCTTCAGCAAAGAGAGATTTAACCATGCGCGTATTTCTTACCGGATCAACAGGCTTTATTGGCGCTCAAGTAGCCCGAGAACTTATTCACGCAGGCCACCAGGTACTGGGGCTGACACGCTCGGAAGCCGGTGCTCGTGCGCTAATGGCGATAGGCGCAGAACCCCATCGCGGCAACATCGAAGAACTGCCCAGCCTCCAAAGTGGTGCCGAGCAATGCGACGCAGTGATTCATACCGCGTTCGATCACGACTTCGCCAACTTCGTCGCCAACTGCCAGAAGGATTCACGTGCCATTGCAGCCCTGGGCTCAGTACTGGAGGGTTCCGAGCGCCCGCTGATTATCACCTCCAGCACCGCGATGGGCTCATCAGCACCGGGCCGCGCCGCTGACGAAGATCACTTCGACCCCAACCACCCCAATCCCCGAGTTGCCTCCGAACTGGCCGGGCAGGCGCTGTTGCAACGCGGAGTCAACGTGGTCGTCATGCGGCTGTCGCAGATTCACAACCCGGTCAGGCAAGGTCTGGTGACCGAAGTCATCAATCAAGCGCGGGAAAAAGGCGTCTCGGCCTATATCGATGAAGGCCTCAATCAGTGGTCCGCTGCTCACCTGGAAGATACCGCGCGCCTGTATCGCCTTGCACTGGAGAAACACCAGCCGGGGGCTCGCTACCATGCGACGGCCGAGTCGGGTATTGCGTTTCGCGTGATTGCCGAGGCTATTGGAGAAGGACTGGGTGTGCCTGTGGTTTCGGTGTCCGCGCATGAGGCTGCTGCGAGTTTTGGCTGGTTGTCGGGGTTTGTGGGTAAGGATATGAGCAGCTTGAGTAACAAGACCCGCGAGCGCCTGGGGTGGCAGCCAGGCGGTTCGGGCGTCATTGCAGACTTGCGGCGCTATTTCAACGGTTAGCGTTTGTGCCATGCCTGCTGATTCATAATCGGGCCGGCAATCAGAGGCGACCAAGGGCGCCCGTGCGCATACAGTGGGACTCACTGTTTCTACCAAGCCCGATGCTATTCCACGCAAGGCTTAAAGTTTCAGCGCTGGGTCGATAGCCTGTTAAGTATGTCAACCGTCCTTTGAAAAACAGGAATCTCGTATGCGCCTCAGAAACCTCAATGTAGCTCCACGAGCCGCCCTGTTTTTCGCGTTGATAATCGCTTTGGTTTTTGTGCTCGGCGCATTCGCAGTCGTGCAAATGGGCAAGCTGCGGGACTCCGAAAAAGACGTCGAACTCAACTGGATGGCCAGCATCCGTCAAACGGCGCTGATGAACAATGCGACCCTTCGCCTGAGACTCGAAACACAGCGCGGCCTTGCTGACCCCCAATCCATTCAAAAGAATATTGAAAGCTTCGCTGGCTACCGCAAGGCGTTCACCGATGCGGTGACGAATTATGAGCCCCTCATAGCGAGCGATGAAGAGCGTTCGTTTTACACACCGGTAAAAACCAGTGCCGATGCCTATTCCAGACAATTGGATCTTCTCGAACCGTTGATGAGGCAGGGTGACATGGCCGCAGCGGTCAATCTGGTCAGTACCAATATCCGCCCCCTGACGAATAACATGGAGCAGCAGATCAAGGATTTGGCCTCCTACAACGATAGAGGCGCAGCGCGGGCCGGGCAAACCGCGACCGATCTCTATGACAATGGCCTTTGGCTTGTTGTCGGCCTTATAGCGGGTGTGGTCATCTTGACAGTTGGATTGGCATTATTGCTGACGAAAAGTATTACCTCTCCGATTAACGATGCCCTGTCTGTCGCAGAGCGGATTGCGGCCAGTGACCTCTCCAGGGAGGTATTGGTCAGCGGGACTGATGAAGCCGGGCGACTGTTGAAAGCACTCGCGCAGATGCAGACAAACCTGCGCACTACCATCCTGCAGATATCCGATTCGTCCACCCAACTGGCCTCTGCGTCAGAAGAGATGACAGCGGTCACTGAGGAGTCGAGCCGGGGTCTTGTCGCCCAAAATGACGAGGTCAATCAAGCAGCCACAGCGGTCACAGAAATGAGCGCGGCGGTTGATGAGGTCGCTCGTAACGCGGAGTCAGCTTCCGAAGAGTCAAAGCGTACCCAAGGCTATACCGAGGTAGGTTTGGCGCGAGTAGCTCAGACATTGAAGTCCATTCAAAAGCTGAACGGTAATGTTGAAAACACGAGCGAACAGATTCAAGGGTTGTCAGATCGTGCCCAGAGCATCACTAAAGTTGTCGAGGTGATTCGGGCGATTGCAGAACAAACCAATCTGTTGGCCTTGAACGCCGCTATCGAGGCTGCACGTGCTGGCGAGCAAGGACGTGGATTTGCGGTGGTTGCTGACGAGGTAAGGGCTTTGGCTCATCGCACTCAGGTGTCGACCCAGGAAATCGAGCAGATGATTGCTGCCATTCAGAACGACTCTGACCTGGCCGTAAAGGCGATGAACACGAGCCGAGACCTGGCGAACGAATCGCTTGGCGTCGCCCAGGAGGCCAGTACCTCGCTGGATCAAATAGCGTCGGCCATTATTCAGATTAACGAACGTAACCTCATGATCGCGACGGCTTCTGAAGAACAGTCACATGTTGCTCGTGAGGTTGACCGCAATCTGGTCAGTATTCGCGAGCTGGCAACACAGAGTGCTGCGGGTGCCAGCCAGACGGCAAGTGCGTGCGGCGAAATGTCCAAACTGGCGGTTAACCTGAATCAACTGGTTAACCGATTCGTGGTGTGACGACGGCTTTTTATGGGACGGATGATGACATTCGCATTGTCCGTTTACTGAACAAGCCGCTTACCTGGAAAGTGACGTCAAGACACCTCGGCCGGGCGCACTGCAACTGGCCCCGTAATGAGCAGCGTCTGTCCAAAAGCAGTAGCGTCTACCTCGCAGACAGGTAGGGGTTCTCTGCTCTGGAAAGCAGACGCATGCCTAAGCAAGTGACGCAAAGATGAGCACCCACCCACTGCCTATGGATGTAGAAGAACACTTTCAGCTTTTGATCAGGCGCGCTCGTTTTACACCAGGTCGGCAGCCAGCTTCGAGGCTTCGGCCAGCGCTGCGGTAAAATGGGCGTCTGCCGTCGCAGAGTCCGCGAGCGTTGCTTCTGACAGCACCGCGTCAACGGCGGTAATACCTACCATCCGTGCCCAGGTTCTGAGGTACGCGACCTGATGATCGTACGCTTCAACAGGGAAGTCTTCCCCAAGCGCTACCCCGCGTGTGGCAAACACCACCACCTTCTTGCCTTTAAGCAGACCCCGCATGCCTTGGGCATCGAACTCGAACAGCACGCCGCGTTGGGACACTGCGTCAATCAAATGCTTAAGGCGATACGGAATACCGAAGTTCCACATCGGCACGCTGAAAAGGATGACGTCGGCTCGGTGGAAGCGCTCGCCCAATGCATGGATCTGCTTCCACACAGCCTGTTGCTCCGCGCTCATTTGCAAGCCTTGGAGGTCCGCGTACTTGGCATTCAAGGCCGGGCCATCGAAGGGCAACAGATCGGTCGTCCAGACGTCCAGGACATCTACGCTGGCGTCGGGATGAAGCGAGTTCAAGGTCTCAAGATAGCGCGAGGCCAGTTTCAGGGACGCTGAGCGCTCCCCGCGTGGAGAACTGGCAATGTGAAGAATATGCATTGATTTTATTCCTGGTGGGCAGCCGCAGAATTGATTCAATTTAGTCCATCAGGCGGATGCTGATGTTCCCGGTAGTCATGCTTCGGGCTCACGTTCCTGTCGCTGACACAAGCGGGGAACCACTGGGAGTCATGGAAGCAGATTGTTGATGAATACTCCCCTGAGGATATGAAGGAAGCCAGCGCCTTCTGCAAATCTGCAATGCCCGGTGCCATCAAGGAAGTCTATGCCAACCAATACTGGGTCCCGTTTGCGCATGATTACGGCGGTAACTACCTGGGAGTAGATTTAGACCCCGAACAGCGTGGGACCTCGGGGCAAGTGATCAACTTTGGCCGAGACGAAGATGAGAGGTTCGTGCTGGCTCTCTCGATGGAAGCGTTTGTCGAGTGGCTGGTCTGTCAACTGGAGAGCGGCAATGCGCTGATTCGGGACGAAGATGATGGGGGGCGAAGCCTGAATATCAGAGAGCCTGAAAGCTATAACTTCCTGGATTCACTGCCTGTGCTGTTCGCTTCGCAGCGCGACCTACCGGGTGATCCTGCGTAGGCGCTGCCGCAAGATGCTGTGCGGTCTGAAAGCAAACTAAGAGTTGCGAGGAAGGCGGTGAGTTGACAAGGAGTTTGGTGACTCCAGGTCGAACGCCTCCGTGCAAAAGGGCCCGTTTGGGCCCTCTTTAGCCGAGGCGGCGTTACTTTTTCAGCCAACCCTCAACAACGTCAGAACCGTGTTCTGCTTTCCACTCCTTCAAAACCTTGTGATTGCCGCCTTTGGTTTCGATCACTTCACCGGTGTGGGGGTTTTTGTACACCTTGAGTTCGCGAGGTTTGCGTTTGCCCGCAGGTTTTTCAGAAGTCTGGCGGCTCGCCGGGCCCTGTGGTTCCAGCAGATTGATAATGTTTTTCAGGCTGAAGCCATAGTGCTCAAGCAGCTTGCGCAGCTTCGTTTCGAACTCGATTTCTTTCTTCAGGCCTTGATCACCTTTCATGGCCTCAAGTGCCTGGAGTTGCTCGGCGAGGTGCTTTTCCAGCTGACGGTATTCTGCGAGTTTAGACATTGTGTTTCCTTATAAATAGGTGCGCGTATTTATTGAGATAGGGGCACCTTATACAAGTTCAGCCTATTTTCCGAAGGGCCGGTTGGCTTCCGATGTGCGCCATTGCCGCTTTAATTGCTTTGATCGTCAGCGCTTGTAGCTGACTGATGTGAATCAAGGGGGCATTACCGCTTCGCCAACAACCGCGCCAACACAGCTGTCACCACGACAGCCAGCAAAACAGCAGTCGTGATAGACAGAAGCGCGCCCCATTGCAATATGGAATACCTGAGGGTCAGGTAAAAACTCACCACCCCGACAGCGCCAATCGCATTGCCGCGGATTATCGCCGCCAGTTCATAGCGCCCGCCTTGAACGTGGACGAACACGGCCAGCGGCCAGGCGATCACCGGGATCGGCGCCAGCAGCCCACTGACCACAGGCCCGAGCCAGGTAGCACTTGCGGTAATCGCCAGCAGCAGAAGCGTGGCCGTCAACATGCGCATCGGAATGACCCAGCGCGGCAGCGCAACGTATGACGTTACATCCGGCGGAGTCTGCTTCGAGGTAGCAATGATGATCAACGTAACCATCAGCAGCGTGAAAATGATCGACAGCGCCAGTGATCCCGACAGGTTCATCAAAAAGGCCGTTGCGCCATACACCGCCAACGCCAGGACGCATCCCGTCAGCGCTGAAACGCGTCGAGTGACCAGGAAATAAAACAGATAAGTCGCCTGAATCGCCGCCAGCCCGGCCAATGCCCCGGGCACCGCCATCGACGCGAATACCGTGCCCTGCTCAAGGCTGAGAAACAGCATGACCAGCGCCGAAGTCATCGGCAGCCCGGAAAGAAGCCCCGCCACACCAGTACCCCAGCGCCTGGCGGCCAATGAAATGGCCAGCATGAGCGCGGGGGTGATGAGTAACTTGAGGTAGAAGGCAGTCATGCAGAAAACTTCACATCGGGAGGTCGGCTGGATGCTAAACCTTTTAGCGGTTGGTAACGATGTGTGTCTGCTCTTACACCATCGCCCGACAGTGCATCCACCAAGTACGCGTCTGAGATGAAGTCTTGAATCATCGCAAAGGTATTCTGACTCGGATTTAAACAGGCGCTTTTCAAGCGACGTGCAGGTCAGTAGCTCGCCGCGACAGTGCGCGGCGGCAGAGTTTTACGGGACTTGGGAAGCCGGCGTGGGCCATCAGTGAGATGAGTTTCCAGCCTTTGCGAGCAGTTCTCTTGCCATCTCCATGGCCTCATCACGCGTAGCAGCTAGAAGCAAAGGGTAGCCCCAGAACTTGGCAAAAACGACCGCTAACGCCTTGAAGCCAAGACGTTTAACCGAGTTGGGTTCGATCATGATCATTGCCAAAATCCACTTTCGCAATTCAACCTTGTGCTTTTTCATCCATAGCGCGGTACGTCTCTTTTCTTCCGGCGAGTGCTCATGGTCTTCAGCAGGCACAGTATCGGTCAAGAGCACGAAGAGTTCCTCGCGCTGCAAATTGGCCTCGAATTCTGCGAAGTCCTTCTGGTGGTCGTGTCCGGATTCTTGCGTAAAGTTAATCCAGACAAAAGGGAAGTCAGAACTATTAATCAACATGGTCGGCTCCCGTGCTTTTGATGTCACGCCAGGTGGCCGTAATAGCGAACACGCCGGGCAGGGTGATGAAGAACACTGCCGAAAAGGCAATATGCCAACCGTCGCGCAACCCGTCGGAGATTCCCCCGAGGGTATTCAGCACGACAAGCAGGCTGCCTAGGACCAGGGCAACCCACTGGGCCTTATGGGTTCCGATCAGTGCGACGAGCACCGTGACGATCCAACAACCATAGAACGCGGAAGAGATCCACAGCATGTAGGGCTCGAACGTAATTGCAGGCGTTACTCCATGCGCTCTCACAAAGTCGTTCACGTAGGAGAATACCTGGAGGGCTACAAAAAGTACGGCACCCGCGGCGGCGGTCAGCCACAACAAGGCGACTCTGTTTGGGTTGTTCATGGCCAGCACTTCGGTGGGGTGCAAGGTAGTCTGAAAAGACATAGGAGCGTTCTCGATAATCAATGGGCTGTTCTAGGTTTGGGGGCTTTTAACGGGTGAAGCGTCCGCCTGCGGGTCATTAATACTTATAATCCAGCGTCACTACCAAGTTGCGGGGTGCGCCATACCCTACGGTGTCAAAATCGCCCTTCTGCAACGCGTACTTCTTGTCGAGCACGTTGTTGACATTGACTGCCGCGGTGATCTGCTTCGTGATGGCGTAGCGCCCCAACAGTGATACCAAGGCATAAGAATCCTGCTCCCCGCCTAGGGTGCTTATTCCGGTGCCGGGAGACTGATAGAAGCGACTTTGCCATTTGACGCCTCCGCCCAGCGTCAACTTGCTCCATGCTTCAGGCAACTGGTAGGTAGTGAAAAGCTGGGCCGTGGTGCGCGGTATTTGCGAATTCAAGCGCACGCCATCGCCATCCTGCGCCGTGAAGTGGGCGATACCTGTGTAGATGTTCCAGCCACGCGCCAGCTCGCCCTGCAAGTCCAGCTCGATCCCACGCGACTTTGTCCCATCCGAACCCATATAGGCCTGGGCCCCCGCTGGCGTATAGGTTCCTGCGATCATCTGTGCAGCGTTGTCCAGCTCGGTATGGAACAAGGCCACCGACGCATTCAGACGCCCGTCCAGGTAAGCGCCTTTGAGCCCGATTTCCTTGGTTTTTCCCTTTGACGGCGTGAGCACGTTGCCCTTGCTGTCGCGATAGTCGGTTTGCGGATTGAAGATGCCCGTGTAGCTCACGTAGGCCGAATAGGTGGTGTCGATCTCGTAGATCAAGCCGGCGTATGGGGTGAATTCACTGCTCTTTTTGTAGTGCAATGATGAGCCGCCGGCGGCGTCGTCAATTTCATAGTTACTGAACCGGCCGCCGACAATGAGTTTCAGAGGCTCAGCCAGCGAAAAACGGGCTGCGCTATAGACGCCGCTCTGTTTGATTTGGGTGCGGGTCGGTATCGACGCCATGGCATCGAAGTCAGGGCGAGGATAGGCTGGGCTCAATTCATAGACATTGACCGGCGCAAAGCCTAGAGAGAACGGAGCGGCATTCTGGCCGGCCGTGCGGCGCGAGCTCGTGGCCCCCACCACCAGGTCGTGCTGGCGGCCCAGCAGTTCGAAGGGGCCGCTCGCCATCACGTCGACGGTGTTCTGCCGGCTGCGACCTCCGAACGCCAGTGCTACCGGATAAGCCCCGTTGGGAAAGGACCCCAGTCCCGTGGCGCGGTCAGGGCGACCGATCAGACCGAGTAGTTCGGCATCGTATTGCGTGCGGTATTGGTTAGCGACGGCGCGGAGGTTCCAGCCGTTGTCGAAGCGGTGCTCGATCTCGGCAAACGCCGTCTTGAGAGTGTTATCCCAATGGCTCCAGTTCTGCGCGTAGTTCTTGGAGCGTGAATACTGCGCCTGCGTGCCGTCGCTGAACCACAGAGGCATGCCTCCCCAAGTGGAGCCCTTCGGCGTGATGTTCTGATAGTCATAGCCCAGACTCACCGTCGTATCGGGTGTCAGATCTGCCTCAATGATGCCGTAGAACGCCTGTCTCTGCGGCTTGTAGCCATCAATGTACGAGTTTCCCTCCTGGGACGTCCCGACCATGCGGGCGCGGATGCGGCCGTCCTCGGTCAATGGAGTCGATACGTCGGCCATTTCTCGGTGGGTATCCCAGCTCCCCGCACCGAGTGACGCGGACGCCGAGAATTCGCGGGTCGGTCGTTTGCGCACCAGGTTGACGGCGGCCGAGGGATTGCCCGTACCGGTCAGCAAGCCGGAAGCGCCGCGCACGACCTCGACACGATCATAGAACGCGGTATCGAGGGAGCTGATGCCGCTCCCGTTGACGATGTCGCCGACGACGGTGGGTATGCCGTCGTACTGAACGTTGTTGATCAAGAAACCACGCGAGTAGAAACTCGTCCGGTCGCTGTCGGACTGGTAAGACGAGACGCCCGTGGTGTTGTTCAGCACGTCCTGTACCGAATTCAATTGCTGGTCGTCCATGCGCTGGCGGGTGATTACCGTCATCGACTGTGGTGTTTCCCGCAGCGACAGCGGCAGGTGGGTCGCCGCCGCTGTCTCGCCTGTGGTGTAGGAGCCGGTACCTTCGGTGGTCGTCGTATCCATGCGGCCCGTTACGCTGATGGCCGGCAAGGCTATCTCCTCTTGAGGCTTCCCCCCGACCTTGCTTTGAATCTGCCCTGGATCGGCGGCGAATGCGCCCTGCGCGCTGATGAGAACTGCCGCTGCAACTGCCGAGCCCAGCACAGTGCGGGGCGTGCTCCTGATTGCGCCTGTGGACGGCCCATTCAGATGGGTATAACCGCCGGGCTCTGCGCGCATGTCAATTGGCCAACGGGACTTCCCAGCAGTTGTGATGACAAACATCAATAATACTCATTTGTATTTAGATGTTGTATTTAACAATAGAGACAGAGGGGCGCGATGGCGAAACCAGGCCAGATTGTTATTCATTCAGGCCAAGCGTGAGGCTATTGTGGCGCGCGCGTGGTTTTTATTGAAAACCCGGCGTTGCATGTACACCAGCAGTCGCTGGCATTGAAGGAAGACTCTGCTCATGAGGCGTCAGTCTTAACCCTCGCTAGGGGGGGGCTAAATGTCGGCAACTTCGCAAGGAAGAATCACAGGGGATGGACGGCAGTCGATGGCCCCAGCCAAGGTAGTTTGATCTGTCAGAGTGATACTTCATTGGGAAGCATGATGCTGGGCACGCAGGCAAGCTCCGCGCCTCTGATGCGATCCGATAGGTATCGTGCCGGAGGCTTGCCCACTGCCTTGCGGAACATGGTCACGAACCCGCTGGCGTTTTCGTACCCCAGCTCTAATGCCACCGTTTGCACACTTTCACCCTTGGTCAAACGTTGCAACGCAAGGATCACGTGCATCTGCCGACGCCAGCGCCCAAAGCTCATTCCAATTTCATGCAGCAAAAGACGGCTCATGCTTCGCTCGCTCATACCAATTCGAGTAGCCCAATCGGCCTTCGAGGTCTTGTCCGTGGGGTCGGCCAGCATCATTTCTACGAGGTGGCGCAATCGCGGATCAATCGGCATGGGCAGATGCAAGTCTTCCACCGGTGCTGCCACCAACTCATCGAGCAATGCGGCAATCAACCGGTCCTCTCGTCCACCCTGCGCGTATAACTCAGGAAAACCGGCCACCTTCAGGATCAACTCACGTAGCAATGGCGACACCGAAATCGTACAGCAGGTTTTCGGAAGTTGCGGTGCGGCATCTGGCTCAACGAACAGGCAATAGCATTCCGTTTCCCCCGACCCCTGCGCCGCGTGCGGTAAGCCTCCCGGTATCCATACGGCGCACTGCGGCGGGACAATCCAGACACCGTCGTCAATTTCGCAATTGAGAATGCCGCGCAGGGAGTAAATCAGCTGCGCCTTGCGGTGTTGATGCTTCGCATTTTCCCAGTCCTTTGTCACCGATGTGGCACTCAAGGCGACAACGGGCCGCGAGACGCTGTCGACGTCCCAAGAGATAGTCGGATCGTTGATTGCAATGCTAGACATATTGTCTTGTAGAGCCTCTGATGAGGGATGAGGCGTTGGCCTATTCGGAAAATAATATGGCCAACTTGCTCAATAACGTCTAGCTATTCTTTCCGCTCGATACCTGAACTCTCCCGAGAAGGGAGAGGCCAATTTTCTTGACGACGGGCAACCCGTTTCAATGTGCTTGCGACCCTGGATCTTCTTCAGCCAATGCCTGAGTCAAACAGAGGACTCACAGTAGCAAACTCCTCCTGAGCGCTATCGAATGGGTCCAATTGGCAAGCCTCCAGAGTTCTACATCGGCAAAACGAATCTTGAGTTTGGAAGACAAGGCTCAAGCGCTTCAGCTCATGGAGACTGATCGAAGGATAATGAGAACCGGTGTAGCCGAGCAGATTGAAGAACGGGTTATCGGGCAAAGGTCTTCTGAGCGGATCGTCCCTTGCGCGATGTTCTGGCACTGGGGAGACTGTCCGGCTCCCGCGTCCGTCCGATGGAGATGAGGGCACCTGATCTAGCGGAGGGGGGGGATCCAGTTGGCATGGCTTAATGGACATGATCCGTCTTCACAGGCATGGTGCCCGTTTGCAAGCTACAGGCTTTATTGATGAATAGTACGGAACAAGCTTTTTTTACTACCCATACGCTATCTGCTTCCAGATATGCATTCTTCCTGGCGGGATGTGGTATGGGCGCATGGGCACCTTTGGTTCCATTTGCCAAGGAAAGGGCGCAGATAGGTGAGGCGGAACTTGGTCTGCTACTCCTGGGCCTTGGGACCGGAGCAATGTGCATGATGCCGTTTGTTGCCCGTTTAGCGAATCGAATTGGCTGCAGAAGTACTGTCTATCTTGCAAGCGCTTTCACCGCTGCTGGGTTGGTTGGCCTGGCAACTGCCACTTCATATTGGGTGCTCTTGGCTTTTTTGCTTCTGTTTGGGGCCGCCATCGCTACAGCCGATGTAAACATGAACCTTCAAGGCTCGCTTGTTGAGCGCCACCACGGCAAGCAGATGATGTCTGGCTTTCATGGGCTATTCAGCGTCGGAAATATTTTCAGCGCGGGCACGATAAGCTTGCTGCTCTGGCTCGGCCTCAATCCCGTACAGTCAATCTTTATATTGGCTCTCGGATTGGGCGTGGCGCTCTTGTCTTTTGGTCGTCACATGCTCCCGTTCGCGGAGCTGGAGGGAGCGCCAGCCAAAATGAAGCCAACCAAACTGGTGTTGCTACTGGGAGCGCTGTGCTTCATCGCTTTTCTGGTTGAAGGTTCAATGCTCGACTGGAGTGCCGTCTATCTGACTTCGAACCGGGACATGGAGCCTAATATTGCGGGCATCGGTTACGCCGCGTTTTCCGTGACCATGGCAGTAGGGAGACTGTTAGGCGATTGGATCGTAAGCAAGATCGGATCGCGAGCAGTGCTACTGCTAGGAAGTGTATTGGCAATGGGCGGCATGGCGTTGGCGGTGGGCATCGACCATTGGATAGTTTCGGTTTTGGGGTTCGTACTCGTCGGATTAGGGATCTCGAATCTCGTTCCGATATTTTGCTCCAAGGCCGGGCATCAGACTGTTATGCCCGTCGCTCAAGCTCTGGCAATCATCAATGCGATCGGCTACCTGGGCATACTGATGGGGCCGGCTGCGATTGGATTTATCGCTCATGCTACGTCCCTAAGCTTCTCTTTGCTCTTCACCTCTGCGTCACTGATCCTCGTCCTCTGCAGCGCCAAGATCGCATCATACAAATAGCGTTGGGCCTGGCAGGTGATCGCCATCTCGGGGCAGAGGTGGCGATTACCTTTTATCTTCCTGGAAACTACCCTGTTGCCGCGCTGGAGGGGCGGAGATTCTCTCGTCCTGCGACTTTCCCACGCCATAAGCGCCCATCGTAGAAACAGCACTCGATCCTTGGTGACGGAATATCCAGCGAGCATCTTCCTCACTGGCGTACTCGGCGCCTTCACTTGTTTTATACCACTTCGCTACAAGGATATATGGATGTTTACGTACCGTAAGCGTCTGCCGAAATCACCTGCATGGCTCAGGCAAATACGCCCAAAAGGATAGATTGAGATCTCGCTCCACCTCGATAATGGGTGAACGGTAAGTCTACAAAAAGGATCTGCAAATGGTCATTGGCAAGGCAATGCTTGTTGATCGCCCTCGTAGAGATTTGAGGCTCCGAGTTCACTCACCAGCCAAGGCGTTCATGATTGCCAATGCCTTCTCACTAAATTATTCTAGGTTTTTCTGGGTACCGCTGACATACAGTTCTTGGTAAGGCATTCGGTATAAATGTCTTCCTTGGGGACAGCTATGTCATACCGAACCTTTTGGCCTATCGCGCTTTTACTGGTCACAGCTGTCTGGGGCTGGAGCTTTGTAGCTAAGCACGAAACGTTGGCAATCATGGCTCCATCCACGCTGAACGCATGGATGTTTACCTTAGCGGCTTTAGCGCTCCTTCCATTTTCAATCCGCTCATTTCGACATCTGAAGCCGCGTGACTGGGCGAATGCGGTATTTGCCGGAATAGTCCTCTTTGCCGCGTTCTCACTGCAGACTTCAGGGACGGCCCTCACAACGCCTTCCAATGCCGGGTTCATCACAGGCTTGTGCACAGTTTTCACTCCATTGTTTGTTTATCTCATGGGCAGAGGACGCCCAAGTCCTAAACAGGCTGCAGGAACAGTGATTGCCGTATTTGGGCTCGGCTTACTCAGCCTTGACGGATTCGCGCTGCACTACGGTGATCTACTGATTTTGGGATGTGCGGCATGCTTCGCATTACACATCGTGATTGTCTCAACGTTCACAACACCTGCCATTTCCATGGCATCAACTTCAATCCAGCTAGGGCTGGTTGGCTCGCTTTCTTTGATATGGAGCTTGGCCGGTAACCAGTTTTCTTTCCCCAGCGCGCTCCCTACGACAGTTACCATCCTTTCGCTGGCGCTGTTCGCTACGGCCTTGGCTTATGCCATTCAAAATCGCGCTCAGGCTGTGCTTGCCCCTGAAAAGGTCGCCCTAATACTTATTTGCGAACCTGTGTTTAGTGGGGTTTTTGGTTATCTTCTCGCCGGAGATCGTTTGCCCCCTGAAAGACTTGTTGGGGCGGCGCTAATCCTTCTGGGCATTGCCGTCACGGAGCTTAGAATCGCGCGTACGGAAGAGAGCGCAAACCGTCCTGCAGAACGGTGCGCAGATGGCTTGCGATCGGAGGCAAGTGGGACGCACAACCCGGCCAGACGAACCTCAGAGTTCACATAGAACCGCAAGTCGCGAAGCAGCCTCTCATGCTTACCGGAGGCAACCGCGATGACACGTGCACCTTTCGCCTTTGGCTTGCCCGCTGGCGAAAAGTACTGCCATACCCTGAACCGGATTTGCTCCGTTGGGTTTTGTCGACATGCACAACATCGTCCTGTATCGAGACGTACCCAGCATGCAGGCCAAGCCGGTGATGAGCTGGCTAGGCCGCGTGATCTCTCGGTTGGGGCTGTAATCGCCTTTGAAATTTCAATTATTGAGTACACATGATGCAGTTCAGCGAAAGTAGCGATATAACGCTGGTGGTCACCAGTTGCGGACGGTTCGACCTGTTGAAGCGCACGCTTGAAACGTTTGACCAGTTCAACTCTGCACCGATTCGCGCCGTGCTGATTACCGAAGACTCCGGGGATGCCCAGGTTGAAGCTTGCATCCCCGAGCACTGGCGCCCGTTCACCCGCTTCATCATCAACAACCCCAAATTGGGGCAGATGCGTTCAGTGGATGCCGCTTATGCGCTGATCCAGACATCCTGGGTATTCCACTGCGAGGACGACTGGGATTTCTACCGCCCAGGCTTCGTCGAAGAGTCAATGACTCTGCTGGAAAACGACCCTCAGGCTTTGCAAGTCTGGCTGCGCAGCTACAACCATGATCTTCGGGTACACAGCCCTTACCTGTACCTCAATGCCCGGGAGGTGGTGCAGGGCATCGCCTTCTACAAGCTGGGCTCGCACAAGCCCGAGTGGCAGGGTTTTTCATTCAATCCTGGCCTGCGGCGCCTGGCTGACTATAAAGAACATGCCCCCTATGCCGCACACAGCGGCGAAAAGAAGCTGGCGGGCATTTATGCAGAGCAAAACCGTTACGCGTTGATTCTGGAAAACGACGCGGTCTTGCACACCGGCTTCTCCAACCACGTCGAGCTCCCTCAGGAACGCGTTAACAAGCAGCGGCGTAAGCTTCGTGATCGCATTAAATTGCTCGTGGTAATGGTTGTCGGGGTAATCATAGGTTGGGCATTCAGTAATGTTGGCTGACCATCCTGACCGGATTCTCCGCAAGGTGAATTCCCCACTCGCGGCGAGCGACTTCGATCACGCACTGCAACAAAGCCAGCTCACGCTTCACCCTATTGCCCTTGCGGATCTTCAGGCGCTCGTCACGGTAGCGGGCGAAATCTGAAGAGGTGAGGGTGGCAACGATGCTTGCCGCCAGCGGATGACGCTATAGCGCTTCCAGGTGTTTTATTTCCGAATACGCGCCTTTTTGCTTCGGAGCAATCTCGGAGATGTAGCGATCAATGAGTTGATGAAAGGCGGTGCGTTCAGCCTCGACTTGAGAGACAAAGATGCCTCGGTCGATTTCGCTTTCGATCATGCGTGTCCAGGCTTGG
The DNA here is from genome assembly GCF_000452705.1 of Pseudomonas syringae CC1557. NCBI lineage: Bacteria > Pseudomonadati > Pseudomonadota > Gammaproteobacteria > Pseudomonadales > Pseudomonadaceae > Pseudomonas > Pseudomonas syringae. The sequence goes on along the minus strand of NZ_CP007014.1, from coordinate 5,481,164 downwards.
GCATCGGATTTGGTTTCGAAGGTTTTGCGCTGGGCTGGATAGCCCTTACTAGGGATCTGCGTTTCCTACTGTCCTTAGGTAACGGCTGGGCCGCGATCCCTGATTGTTGCCATTTCGACCATTCCCGGCACGCTTGAGAGTGTGGGATTTGTGGCAAAAACGACTTTCAGGGCTAGGACATGCGGGTTTCCGAAGTTCTTCGTAGACTGTCCGCTGTCCAAGACACATCTAGATTTCAATAGTGTGCCCAAGCGTGAATCACTGAAATAAAACGAAACCGCCGCAGAGTGCGTGTGCAGTCTGCGGCGGCTCTTTCCTACACAGCTTGGGGCGCTAAATCAGCTTTGCCCTTGCTTCGGATCCTCCGCGTGAGCCCAACGATAATCCAGACGCGGCGCGAACACTTTGATCCGACGCTTGATCTTGATCAGAATCGGGTCGTGCACCGGCTCCGGATCTTTCAGGAATGCGGTCAGTACAGCACTCAGTGCGTACAACCCGCAGAACGCCCAGACCACGCCTTCAATGCCGTAACTTTCATTGAAGATCGCAACAACAGCCGGGCCAACCCACGTCGACGCGCCTGCACCCAGGCTCAACACCGACAAGGCAGCCGCTTTGTTGTTCGGTGCCAAAGCAGGGGCCAACGCCGATAGCGGCACGAAGCACGCCAGGGTCAGGCCGTAGAAGGCGCCGAAGATCGAGGCGATCAGGAAGTCGTTTGGAAACGCCTGCGGCATGAAGAAGAACAGCGGCGTGCTGATCGTGCTACCCACTGCGCCAAACCACAGGATCGTGTTGCGATAACCGATCTTGGTGCTGATGACGCTGGAGCCCAGGTTGCCGATGATGTTGAACACAAAAACGATGGTCAGCAGGCGCAGCCATTCTTCCAGAGTGAAGCCGACGGTGTCCATGAAGAACCCTGGCATGACCACCAGAAAGCCAAACATCGACGAGGTGTTGATGATGCGGACGATACCGGCCAACGACACTTTAGGACGGGTCCACATGATGGTGATGTTCTTGGCCATCGACACCAGCGGACGCTCGCCTTCCGGTGCCAGTCGCCGCATGCCATGAGCTTCGCGCATCCCGACCAGACCAATCACACCACCGATGACCACCAGGGCGAAGGACAGCCAGAAGGTCTGCATTGCGCCGATCAGCGGAATAGCGATGCTCGCCACCAGCGAGCCCAGCATTGGCAGGCCCGCGGCGTAAGCCACCCAGAACCAGCCCACGGCCATGCCCATCTTGCGGGACGGCGTGGAAGCCGCGATCCAGACCAGGAAACCATAGGCGAAGAGCGGATAACCGAAACCGCGCAAACCATAGGTCAGCAGAATCATGGAGTAGCTCAATTCCTGCAGGCCGTAGACCAGGAAGAGCACTTCGAACACGCTCCAGATCATCAATCCCAGGAACATCACCCGTTTCGGGCCCCAGATATTGGAGAGCGCGCCGGCGAGCCACGATGAAATACCTACCGTGACGCCGTAAATGGTGAAGATCATGGCGATCTCGTCGCCGGGCATGCCGCGTTCACTGAGGAAGGGCGAGAGGTATCCGAGTTCTACGCCATCGCCGATCATGAAGATCAACAGGCCGACAAAACCCCAGAACATGGGATAGGGAATACCAACTTTTTCGCAGAATCTAACGAGTGGAGTGTTCGGAGTGGATTGATTGCTCAATTTTCCGGTCCTTTTTGATGCACGACGTTTGGGCGCGCCGTATGAATGGCCTCGATGAGGTTGAAAGGCAGACTGGATAGCACAGGCATCCGCTTCGGGCAGCGAGCAAAACTGGCTTGATTATTTGACGCGCGGGGTCAGACATTGGAGCAGCTATCGTCGACCCATTCATCTATGTTTTTCTAGATTTTAGAGCCCGAAGCCAGCCTTTTATGCCAGATGAAACGATTCATCACAACCGCAAGCCATTTTTTAGGGTGCGACAACGTGCCCGGTTGTATTGTCTGAGAGGTTCGGATTCAGGGGGATGAGGTGTTTCGAATTGTGTATGAAAATAAATACAACTTTTTCCGAATGATTACTCTTTTCCTAGCCATGATCGTTGATTAGCATCCGATAACTCGGAGTCAAAACGGAATGCACCGATTATGCCTGGTAGGTCCAAACTAATACCCGGCTTCGCCCTGTGATCATATGCACTGTGCTCACCTGAGCAGCGGTGCTGGCGGTGCCATCGGGCGAGCATCTTCTCGCCGATGACGTGCGGAGCGCACATAACGATCTCATCCAGCACCAAAAGCCAGAAACAACGAAGCCCGCACAAGGCCGGCTTTCGGAGTTCTTCGTAGACTGTCCATTATTCAGGACATGTCCATATTTCAATATCCAGGCGTCGTTTGAACTGGAGGCTGTAAGCCGGATTCTTTGGGTCTACCAGTCTTCGGTTTTCGTAGGCATACACGTGGGCATACAAGGTCCCGGCTACTGGTCGTGCTCGCGGTCTACTTTTTGGGCTCATCAGGTGGCTGTTTGACGGTCAGCTCCGTTTGCTGGATCACCGGCCCGAACTGCCATCCAGCTTAATGACCTTTGTTCCGACAAGTAAAAATATGCTTTTATCGTCCGCTAGGATCAGATTGCCGCTTAGCCGCTCGCTTTTATCCGTGATGACCGTATGGATAGGTGCTCGTTTAATCACTCCAAGGTGTGTTGGGTTAAACTGAGCACTTCACACCATTGCGCGAATTTTATGCATCAACTGCCTGAACCCGAAGAGATTACAAAAGCGAAAATTCGGCGGCTGCTGACTACCGGTGCCATTTTTCCTGTAATGAACAACACCAGATGGGCTGAGCTGATCAACGCAATGATTGATGCCCCGCACATGAAGCCAGAGTTCAGATTGCATAGCACTTTAGCTCCAAGCGATTACTGCACAGAATGGGATGGAGAATGGCATTACCACATCCATCCGGTGGCAGAAATTGAGTGGATCGAACTCAGAGCGGATTCCTTCGATTGGCTACTCTCTATGCTAAGAAAGCACAATCTGCCCTTTTCTCTAGAGGATGGAGTGCCACGTGTTTGGGGTTATACCAGACCTGGCATGCAGCCTTTATGGGACTGAGCTCATGAGTTTTCGTATAGCTGGCATTGCCGGACGCATACAGATCCGAGGCTGAAGGAATGGACCTCGGTTCACCATCCGTTTGGGTGAGTTCACCTAGTTCACCAGTTCACTAAGCTGAGGAAACGTCGGCTACTGACGATGCGCGGGTTTCCTACCCCGTATGCAACGGAAGTCCTCAGGGTCCCCCGACTTATGCCGGATTCCATTCGCTGATGGGGCTCACTTCATAGGGGGGCGGGGGCCAGACCCTTCAAACGCGGTGTAATGTAGTGGTCTAATGATTCCGAACACTCATTTAGGCGAGAATATCGCCAGATAGAGGTGTCTGATGACCAAACAACGCCGTACATTCTCTGCTGAATTCAAACGTGAGGCCGCAGCCCTCGTGCTCGATCAGGGCTATAGCCACATTGAGGCCTCCCGCTCGCTAGGGGTGGTCGAGTCTGCGCTGCGTCGCTGGGTGAGCCAGCTCCAGCAGGAGCGCAATGGCGTAACGCCTCAGAGCAAAGCCCTGACGCCCGAGCAGCAGAAAATTCAGGAGCTGGAAGCGCGGATCGCTCGTCTTGAGCGGGAGAAATCCATTTTAAAAATCTGTGGTCACCCCCTTTTTTGCAATGCTGATTCATGGGCGAAGTAGTTGGCTTGCTTAAATCTATCCGGCGTCTATTGGATGATTCACCCCGCGCCATGATGAGAGTCGCGCCTAACGATCCTGAAAAGGCTAACGGCTTCTTGCTGAGCCAATTTTTAAAACAGGTTCTTCGTCAGGCCGATAGGCCGTTTACGTCATCCACTATTCAGCTATCGCAAAACCTGAAAGGTAAGTCGTGGTACAGCAACAACTGCCGAATCATGCGCTCAGGCGCCTGGCCCTGCTTCGTACTGCGTATGGTGCGCGGCTATCGCCCGAGCGATTCGCGCCAGCTTGTTAGCCAAGGCACAGGCCACAACATTGGAGTGGCGTCGACTAAGCAATGACCGAACCCAGTCGGCCAAGGCTCCTTTCTGGTGATCGAGTCTCTGCATGTAGACCCTGGAACATTGCACGAGCAACTGTCGAAGGTGCTTGTCGCCGCGTTTACTGATCCCCAGTAAGTTGGCCTTGCCGCCGGTGCTGTATTGCTTGGGTACCAACCCCACTGATGCGGCAAAGTCCCGGCTGCATCGATACTGCTTACCATCTCCCATCTCCACAGCTAGCAGGCTGGCGGTGATCGGGCCTACACATGGAATGCTCAGCAAACGGCTACCCAGATCATCATCGGCCACTTGGCATGCCAGCTCTTTATCCATTGCCTTGATTTGCTCATCCAGATAGATGAGGTGATTGTGCAAACGCTGCAGCAGCACCGTCAGACGAACGGGAAGTTCATGCTCAGCCAAAACAACCGCCAGACGCTTCATGATGGCCAAACCTCTGGGCAGGCTGACGCCAAATTCCAATAGAAAACCGTGCATCTGATTAGCGGTTCTGGTGCGATCACGCACCAACGATTCGCGCATCCGATGGAGTACAGAAAGGGTTTGCTGGGATTCAGTCTTGGGCGTAACGAAACGCATCGAAGGACGAGAAGCGGCTTCGCAAATCGCCTCAGCGTCGACAAAGTCGTTTTTGTTGCCCTTGACGAAGGGCTTAACGAACTGCGGGGAAATCAGCTTGGCCGTGTGTCCAATTGCCGCCAACTGACGAGCAACACAGTGCGACCCAGCACAGGCCTCCATTGCCACGACACAGCTCTGCGAGCTGGCGAAAAATTGCATCATTTGCGCCCGTGAACATTTTTTGCGAAATACCTCCCGGCCTGACTTATCCTGGCCGTGCAGATGGAATGTATGTTTACCGAGATCAATACCTATCAGCGCTGGCTCGCTCATGATGATGTCCTCCGAAAATAAAGCACCCTGCTAAAGCTTAGCCCTCTGAGGGTGTGGGGGTGACCATCTCATTAGGCTACCGCGCTCTTGATGTCGGAAGAACACGAGCGCTTGCGCTGATCGATCAGCTAGGTGCCCATGAGCCGATCGAATTGCTGTGCGAGGTGTTCGAGACACCTCGCTCGTGCTACTACAACCATTGCCAGCGGCGTCGGGCTCCAGACGCCGAGCGGGTTCGTTTACTCAGCCGAGTCACTGAATTGTTCAGGCAAAGTCGAAGCGCTGCCGGCAGCCGCAGTATCGTGTCGATGATGCAAGAAGATGGCGAGCAAATCGGTCGGTTCAAGGTGCGTGGCCTGATGCGGGAACTGGGATTGATCAGCAAGCAACCGGGCTCGCATGCTTATAAAAAAGCAACAGTGGAGCGACCTGACATTCCGAACATCTTGAATCGAGAGTTCAATGTACCCGCGCCCAATCAGGTCTGGTGTGGCGACATCACCTACATCTGGGCGCAAGGAAAATGGCATTACCTGACGGAGGTTATGGATCTTTATGCGCGTCGGGTGGTGGGCTGGGCGTTTTCAAACAAACCGGACACGGACCAGGTGATCAAGGCGCTGGACATGGCTTATGAGCAACGCCGCAAGCCTCAAGGCCTGCTGTTTCACTCAGATAGGGGCTCCCAATATGGGAGCCGACAGTTTCGCCAGCGGCTTTGGCGATACCGCATGCGCCAGAGCATGAGTCGTCGGGGTAATTGCTACGACAACTCGCCGATGGAACGTGTATTCCGCAGTTTGAAAACTGAGTAGATACCGCCCGTGGGCTACATGACGGCCCAAAAGGCTCAGCGGCATATAAGCCATTATCTTATGCATCGTTATAACTGGATTCGGCCACACCAGTTCAATGATGGACTGGCACCCGCTCAGTACGAGAAAAACCTTAATGTCGTGTCCGGGATCAGTTGACCACTACACACCGGCCTTATCCGTGGTATGTCAGCCCCCCCACCCTCTGGCGTCCAGCATGCGCGCCAAGGCGGGCTTTTCTGTGGGGAGGCATTTAACGAATGTCCCGTTATTGGTACGTCAAAACGCTGCTACGCTCGACGTGGCCTACAGGTATCGATCGGCAGTAATCGCCCCAAACCGGCGGTCACGGTGCCCTGATATGTAAAGATGTTTCAGTCCGCGACCACTACGATGTCTCGGTAAAATATTAAATGCCGTAAGGATGGCTCAGCACATTGCTGGATTATTTGTCTGCGTCCGCCAAGTTTAAGACCTGTCTATATTTATTTCTAGAGGCTAGAACATAATCTGGCAATGTATGTTCTCGCTCGTGAAAGTACTTATCGTTCGTAAGATCTAAAATCGTCCTGATAACACCTGAAAAACCCCACATAGGCAGTTCAGCGTATGCGCCTTCCGCCTCATCTCTTTCCATCTCATTCAATACCGAACTTGTGTATTCAATGTTTTCAACCAGGGTTTTCAGATCAAACCCAGCGCCCCTTATATCCTCTAACAAACTAGGAATATCGTCATCATTGTAGTTTCGTTCGCTAAAATATCTATCGCGCAAAGCAAGCAAACTATCAGAATTCAGCTCACTCAGGTGACTCAAGTCTTGATTGAATCTAGAAAAATCATTTTTGTATTCGATTTTCATGCCTTTGATAGCATCAAACTGCTCATCCGCCAATTCAATCAACGCGCTCAAACGATTAAGTTTTCGACGCAGCTGCGAGGGAACATCTGATACTCTTTTGTATAGCAATTTATGGCTGATGGCAGACCACGTATGCATAAGCATAGTTCTGACCTGGATCTCTGCTCTGAGTCCATCTAAGCCCCTGGCTGAACGATGGGCTAGCCAATCATCCTTTAACGTCACCACATAATGAAAAGATCTGTAGCCAAACTTATTGTCGTCTAATTCGTCCTGCTTATCTTGTTTAGAGACTATATGAAACTCGTCGTCTATTAATCTGCAAACTATATCTATATCAGTTTGATAGTAGCAGATCACTCGAATGCCACAAAGGTCATCGATATTCTCAATCTTAGTGTCGTGTCCTTTTCTCACGATTTTTTCGAGAAGAGATTCTTCGTCCTTAACTCTGGACTCTATTGCAAAGATAGGTACTTTTTTTTGATCAATCATATCTTCCAAGGCTGCTAAAAGATTCACCCTCAGCCGCTCAAGCTTTGGCTTTATTTCTCTATATTGTTGAATCAGTTCCGGCGTGTTAATTTCCGTCATTTTTAACCGTCCTAGAAAAATAATAAAAAAGTAGTTTAAAGTAAATAGGGATCTGGAAGTAAACCATGATCAAGTTTCACTATAGCTTTATTCTCGGATAGATGTTCTTAACACGCCCAGTTCACCGGCAGTTATTATTGATTGTGGATCAGTGGTGCAAAGATCAGAAGAAAGTATAGCTCGCAGAGCTCCCAGTGAGTAACTGAAAAGAAGGGGCATTAGCGAATCACGTGAACCCACCAACCCTCATAGCCATAGGCTTTTGGCCGAACGTAGCCCTTTGGCGGGGCTTTCCCTCTTTTTCAGCGCTCTTTTGTACCACGTAATAATGGCCCAAGATCTTACGCAGTTCACAGCGTCTAGGACGTAGGTACGTAATAAAAAAACCCGCAATTCATTGATCTATAAGTTAAAAGAAACTTCCTTGTAATCAGTCGCTCTCGAGTCATGACGCAGGCCAATTCGCCTCCCATGGTGGTTGACTAGGAGGAAGACCTTCTTGTGGCCAATTACGCTCATCGTGAGCGGCAGCTATCGGCCAAAAGCAGGCAATCGCCGCGTACAAAATGAAGGGCGATTCACAGCGCCCGCATATTGCTTATGTTAGGCGCAGCGACGCTAAGCTCAATGCCCGCCGTGAAGCGTTGAATCAGAGGGTCCAAGGACGAAAAACGAGTATTTTTGCTTGGGCGTAGCTAAAGCTCATCGTTAGAGTGGATGTCCCCGTACTTGTTCACATAGCCAGACGAGAACTCCACTCCATTTTGATTCTTATTCAAACGCGAGAATATCTATACACACCTTTAATATTTTCGGCTAGATAACCTCCAACCGAGTCGGCATTTACCAACCCATTGAAGGCACTTTGTGGTACATCGAAGTATTGGTAAAGCGTACCATTTTTAAACTCCACCTCTAAAGTTTCACTGTCTTCGTCATAGCCTACAGACTCTACGTTTGAAGATGATACCGGGCTTCGTTCCATAATTACTCCTAAGGTTTTATCTTATCAATACGGGGGTTCTGAGCTCGCCATGTTTCTACTAGTTCTTCATAGTTAGGACTGCCCTCCATTTGTATTCCCCATCCACCGGGAGAAAGAGATTCATCGATAGGAAATTCATCGTAAACTATAGGATCTTGGCTATCTGGTCGTCGATTTTTCGGCGGAGCTAGAATAGAGGTCCTCATAGGAAGCTTTACCGCTTCGCCTAAGATAATCGCCTCCCCTGTCCTTAAGATGGGCAGCATACTAGTCAACCCGTCTAGATTGTCTGAAAGTGCAGAGGTGATGTGCGCGCGATCTGTCGAATTAGTCAATCTAAGAGCAAAAAAAGTACCGCACTGAGAGAGAATTGTAGGGTCTATTTCAGACGGACGTTGGCTGACGATCATTGCGCCTATACCGTATTTTCGCCCCTCTTTTACTATTCGTTGTACAATTTTAGAAGCCATGCCCTTGAAACTGTCATTGAGATATATATGCGCTTCCTCCATGACAATTAATAAAGGACGGTGTCTGCCTCCCTGAGATAGGTTTCTTGCCCAAAAAAGAGCTTCATATAGTATCCTTAGTACCGCCCCTATTGTGGTTTGCAATATATCTGGGGGGACACCAGATAAATCTAAGATAGATATCGATTTTCTGCCAATCCAGCTTTCAAGTAATTTGTCTAGATCAGTCACTACTGAACCGTCTGCTTCCGGCATCCAATCGCCGGGACGAAATATAAAGTCATACCTAGGTATTCGAAGTTTTGTTCCGAGCAGCAAAACATTTTTCCCGATGTTCAATGAGCCTGGCAAATAGTTGATTTTCTCCTCGTTTGCCTCAGTAACGATATTCTTGAATATTGGAGGTATCCCAGCAGCGGGATTTCCTCTTAGCTCATTGCCAGCTGGGTCAAGTTCAAAGGCAAGATTATCCATCGGTTTTCCTGTACGGCCTTTGTAGTAAGTTGCAAATGTCTCAATGAAAAGGTCGTACCACAGATGGTGAATACTAAAAGGAATAGGGGAGTCAACACTAACCGAATCAAGGGACGCGCCAGTTCTTGGATATTTAGCAATCGACTCGGCTTTAAGTTTATGAACTCGCTCCATAACAACGTTTTTTTCTTTCTCGTTGCTGAACTCGCCGAAGCTAATTTCGCATAGCTCATCAAAATTTAACGCCCAGAATGGAATTTGCAGCTCGCTTTCTGCGAGTTTAGACGGCTTAAATGAGTTTATTTTGAAGATATCAGCCTTGTCTTTAAGGGCAGAACCATACTCCCCATGTAAGTCGAGCATAATAATTCGCGAAGAAGGATATTTCTCAGTGTCGGACAACGCATTCATAATGCTTGCCACCGTTGTGGACTTACCAGATCCTGTCGTACCAACGATGGCGGAGTGACGAGTGACAAGCTTATTAATGTCAATCAGGGCCGGTATAGATTCAGCGTTTGAGATATGACCTAACTTAACGAAGTATGGTCGATCTGGACGGCCATAAATTGTTTTTAGTTCCTTTTCGGATACTAAATGAACCTCATCCCCAATGGTGGGGTACTGTGATAGACCTCGTTGAAATGAACCATTTCGTTGACCCTCACCGACAAGCTGAATTCTCATCCATCTATTACTTTGATCGTCGATTATATTTTTATTTTCTGGTACAGCGCTTGCACCTACTTGACTGACAATTCCGAATAAATCAGAAAAACCTATGGGTATTCTTACAAAACTACCAATCTGTCCGACCCTATATCCTTGGCCGTCGATATAAATGAAGCCTGTTAATGACTGCTTGGATAATGAAATACTAACCGCCGTCCCATTTACATCTTGGACATCGCCCAAGTAGGTTTCTTTGCTAGCCATTAATTTGCCCCTGATGCTGAGCCGATTATCCTTTTCAAAAAGCTCGTAAATACAGCAAAGTCACCAAGTTTGATAATGTTCTCTGTCTTGCCTGATGTGTCATTAATCTTGGTAGAAGTAATGAATGCTCTGATATCTAGGTCAGTATCGTCGTTTTCAGGAAATAGGGACCACCGCCCTGGGTTCGTGCCAATAATGGCCTTATTGAATGTCCAAATATTTAGATTGTGCTGGTTTTTTGCTAATCGATATGCTTCAGGGTACTTTTCTTTCGCTAAACCGTCAGGAAGTTGATCTTCGAAATTTCCATACATCAGTGCCAGCACCATCGCTGTAGGGTTTGCTTTTAGAGCGTTTATTATGGTGTCATTTAAGTGGCCATCATTAAATGAGTAGCCTGACATTATGAGCAATGACGACTTTTTACGAATAAATCTATTTAGTTGGTCTATGAGTGCAAGATAAGGCATCTTCCGGCTTTCTTCATACTTCAAGTGCGAAGGATAAATCAGGTGGGATGCGTCCTCCTTTATCTCCGAAGATCGATAGACTTTCTTCTGGCCAGATACTTCTTCCTTGTACCAGTTGATTGAGCCGTGAATTTTCCAAAGTCTAGACCAATGAACGGGTATTAGATTATCTTCTAGAGCTCGCAAGTCAAAAAACGATCTACGGGCACCCACGAACCCATCGAAATACTCAACTTCAAGATCCTCAAGTGACTGTTCCATTAGCAAGTCGTAATTCGTAGTAAATATTTCGACGGGGTTTTTTCTGTCTATAGAGCGTATCCATTTACACAGCTGATGATATGGAGTGTCTTGGCTTGGAAGTAATACATCAATTTTTTTAACAATAATCTTGCAGATTTTTTTCTCAAGGTCTAAAAGATTAGCCTCACTTAAACCTCTAACGTCTCCGCCTTTGGATACAGTTAAGAGACTTCTTAAGAAACTTAGTGTATCTTCTATGTTTTCAGAGTTTCGTTCTGCCTTAATCAGCTCAGCCAAAAGAATTTTATATTGAACGTCTTCCACCAACTGGCTGTTAATAAACTTTGTAAGGTTTGCTACGTCAGGAATTAATGGCCATTCATCTGTTGGCATACTTACCGAGAGAGGACATCCCGCAGACAAAAAAAAGCCGATTGATTCATTATCTTGTGACAAAGATTGTCGAAGATATTTTAAATGCCTAATAGGATCATGAAAGCCTTCCATGTAGCCGTTCTCCTCTGACATTAGTGTTTTAGCTGCTCACATTTTCAGAGGGGGGCGTAACGTTGGCTTCCCGCCTGATGATTCCCTGCTTAGGCCAAACGTAGCAGGCAGCTAAAATAGACACAAGCGCTTTCATAGCTGGATGCAATCGACAACGGCCTATAAACTCAGCCATCAATGCGCGAGCGCGCGAACTGATTGACGCATGGGCGACTCGGGAGGTGTCTAAAGCAGGGTACACTCCCTGAAGTTTGAAGAAATCACCTTCGAAGCCACGGCTGTCATTGATATTTTGAACTGATCACGTGCCGCCTCGCCAAAGCCAGCTTATTAAAGCGCCTAGCGTAGGTACACGGCGTCGGGCAGGCCTCAAAAAAATCTCGTCAACAATTACCTCAATGCTCAGTGTGTCACCGATCACCAACTCGTTTAGTAGTTCTGTTGACAGGCGATGCTCATTGACTACTTCTGGCCGAGAGCAGACTGTGACTAGATAGGTAGAGAGCCGCGCATCCTATGGAGCATTATCTTGATGCAATGGGCTAGAAATACTGTGTATTTCCAGTAAAGCGTCTACACCAAAAAGGGCCCGTCTCAGACTGTGTGAAGACCTAGCAATCTGCGCAGCGCTCAAAGAAAATGCTCCGTATCGAAATATACAGAGCATTTTTCGTTATGGCCTACATCCAAGGTGATGTCCCGCAGCCAGACCAGCCTATTCCCGGTCTCGCTGGAAGAGTTGATCCCCGAGGATCACCGCGTTCGTGTCATTGACCTGTACGTTGCCAAGCTCGATCTGGTGCAACTGGGCTTCGATAAAGCGATTCCAAAAAGCACGGGGCGCCCTGCTTATGATCCCGCCGATCAGCTAAAACTCTACCTCTACGGCTATTTTCAGCGGATTCGCTCATCGCGACGTCTTGAAGCCGAGTGTCAGCGCAACATCGAAGTGATGTGGCTGATCAACCGGCTCAAGCCCGACTTCAAGACCATCGCCGATTTTCGCAAGAACAAGAAACCCACCTTCATCGCGACCTGCCGTGGTTTCGTTCGATTTTGTCGCACGGCAGGCTTGATCGCCGGTGAGTTGGTGGCCATCTACGGCAGCAAGTTTCAGGCGGTCGCATCCTCACAGCGTCATGTGAATTTGAAGCAGCTCAAGCGCCAGGAAAAAAAACTGGATAAGCGCATCGCTCAGTATCTGGCCGAGCTGGATGAGGCCGACAAGGCTGAAACCACAGATTCAATTGATCGCAGCGCAATCAAAGCAGCCCTGGCACAGCTTGAGGCTCGACAACAGGATAATCAGAGTTGGCAGGCACTGATGCGTTCGATGGGCATCGAGCAGTTCAATACCCATGAAAGCGATGCCCGAAAGCAACTGGAGCCGATGGCCAAGGCCGCCAAAGCAGAGTTACAGCAAGATGATCTGACGGTCACTGCCGATGCCGGCTACTCCAATGGCAAGCAGTTTCAGGCCTGCGAGGATGCTTCGATTACGGCCTATGTACCGCCCAATCGTTCGAAAAACCCTGGCAGTCAGGAAGAGCAGGTCTTTGAGCGAAAAGATTTTATCTATGAGGCCGGACACGATCGTTTCCAGTGTCCGGCAGGCAAATGGTTAACGCTAAAACAGCACAACAAAGGTGATCGGATCTATCAGGCTGAGGTCGATGACTGCGCCAACTGCGCGCTGAAAACGCAATGCACTCGAGCCCAGCGCCGTTATGTCTCACGACATGCCCATGAAGAGGCTTTCGAGCGGATGGAGCAAAGAATGCAGGCGCATCCTGAGATGATGGCCAACCGAAGATCCATCGTTGAGCACCCCTTCGGCAACCTCAAGCAATGGCTATTTGGTAATGGCCGTTTCTTGCTGCGACAACTGGAGGGGACAAAAGCTGAAATGGCCTTGGCGCTGAATGCCTATAACCTGAAACGAGCGATTAAAGTGCTCGGTGTGCGCTATCTGATGGCTTTGATGGGCTGAGCGGTCATTTTTTCGTATGCTGCCAATACAAAACAAAACGCCCCGAACAAGTCGGGGCGTTTGCTTGTACCTTCATCAATGTGTTTTCACACAGTCTGGTAAAGCCCCTTTTTAAGAGCGGAAGACTCCGCCATTACGGTCAAATTTAACCAACAGATCATGAACTCTGGCTACCTCATCAACAATTGGCTGGATCTCATATCGCTCACCTAACACTTGAAAAATGCCTTCCTTCCAATAGTAAGCCCTGAAGATGTGATGGGGTAAATCCGAGTCTTGAGGCTCAGGAAGAATAAGGCTCGGAAAGATGTATCCGACTATCCCCTCTTGAATATAAAGATCAAGCCGCTCGTCAAAGTGCTCAATCGAATTTCTTAACGCCCTATTCATCAGTGGGCTGTCGTCCTTCACACCAAAGACCCTTGACAGATACTGTCCGCGATCTCTGTGAGTTGTCTTCTTGTCGGTTCCCTTCACACCATCACGCGACGGGGAGAAGTATCGCGATATAGCTCCAGACTGGTTGACGACGTTCTGCAAGCAGTCCAGTAATAAGTCCTTCTGCTCTTGCGGATCAATCTCCCCAACTGAAATGTTCTGGATGATCTCTTCTGCAATGCTGCACGATTGTAAGGCAGAGTTCGTATTGAAGAGCATCGACTGAATATAGAATGCCTCGTGAGACGTCCAAATACTAAATACCTCGTCCTCCATCCCTCATCTCCCTCTATTCATATTAAAAATCTAGCAATTCATATACCGAAGAGTAGTCTGTAGAGGCGACGCAGGGAATAAAAGTCTCCTTTGGGTCGAAAGTTGACTTTCCTCACTGGCTGTTAATGGGCCATAGCACACTATCCGTCCCTTCTAGCCAGCCAGCGCAACATCGCTACTGCCGTTCCGGCCAAAACAAGAATCATGAACACCGCCCCAGCTACGTTCCAGCCAAAGCGCATAGGTTCGATTTCGTAAAGGACGATCTCCTTGATGCGGTGTCCCTTGGGTCCGGTAAACATTTCGATTTGCCCGCTCACCAACGCCAGGTAGAGTCCTCTACTCATACCGCAAGCTCCCACCAAACCGAATACAGCGAGCACCACGGCATAGAAGGGCTGGCGTCTCTTGGGTATCCGGTCGAGGAGAGACGTGCGTGGGATGGGAGCCCTTGGAGAGGGGCGGCGCTTCGGGTAGGTCACTATGGCTGCTCCATGCAATCGATCTTCAGATCGCCCGATACCTGTTACTGAATAAGGCGTCGGCCCTGCTTTTTATCATGAATCAGCGCCAGTCAGTGCCGCTTGGATTGCGAGACCAACTGGTGAAACGAATAATTACTGGTTCGACACCGAAGTCGACCGCGATAGATTCCGATGCTTTGCGGGAATACCAAAAGCCAGAAACAACAAAGCCCGCACAAGGCGGGCTTTCGGAGTTCTTCGTAGACTGTCCATTATTCAGGACATGTCCAGATTTCAATATGGTGCACCAGGCGGGATTCGAACCCACGACCCCTGCCTTCGGAGGGCAGTACTCTATCCAGCTGAGCTACTGGTGCAGCGCGGGCGCCATGATACTCACATGGGTACGGGGCGTCCAGTTGCGGGCGGTGCGTGACGCAAATACGATTAGCCGCCCCCATTGGCCCACGCCTGTCCGCGTCTCATCGCGTTACATAAACTGGCGTTCAAAGCACCACACCTAAACCCACACCCGGCTTTCAGCCCGTCCGCTTCGGGTGCATGATGCACCCCATACCACTCACCCGGATCGTTCTCACCGAGGGCCTCTTATCAATCAGTTCAAAAGCATCGAGCGCAGCCCGTGTCGCGTTCTTGTCAGCGGGGCCAGCATCGCGGGCTGTGCTGCCGCGTGGTGGCTGACGCAGCGTAACTGCGATGTCACGGTTATCGAGCAGGCGCCTGCCTTTCGCGATGGCGGGCAGAATGTGGATGTGCGGGGTGCTGCGCGTGAAGTGCTGCGTCTGATGGGGCTTGAGCAGGCGGTGAAGAACCTTAATACCGGCGAGACGGGGATCGCGTGGGTCGATGAGGACAACCGCACGGCGGCGCGCATTGATCTGTCCGGTCTGGAGGGCGACGGTCCGACGGCTGAGCTTGAGGTGTTGCGCGGTGACCTTGCGCGTCTGCTGTATGAGGCGTCGTCTGCTGATGCGTTCTATCGTTTTGGTGATCGGATCGTTTCGGTCGAGCACGATGATGCGGGTGTGAGTGTCACGTTCGAGAGCGGTAGCGAGGAGCGTTTTGATTTGTTGATCATTGCCGAAGGTGTCGGTTCGCGTACGCGGGAGCTGGTGTTCCCCGGTGAGAATCGGCCGCGCAGGATGGATCTGGCGAGCGCTTTTTTTACCGTGCCTCGCGCACCTACGGATAGCCAGACTGCGCGTTGGTATAACGCGGTGGGTGGTCGAAGTGCCGGCGTTCGTCCGGATAACCGCGGTACGACGCGGGCGTTTTTCAATGTGCAGGGTCAGAAGCACCTTGCGGTCGGCGGCAGCGTTGAAGAGCAAAAGGCTTTTCTGCGGGCGTCTTTCGAGGGCGCTGGATGGGAGGTGCCTCGTCTGCTGGCCGGGATGGAGGTCGCGGAGGACTTCTGGTTCGATGACCTGCGCCAGGTGAAGATGGATCGCTGGTCGAATGGCCCTGTGGTGTTGCTGGGTGATGCGGCGTGGTGTGTGACGCCGCTGGGCGGTGTCGGTGCTTCGTTGTCGCTGATTGGCGCGTATGTGCTGGCGGGCGAACTCACCAAAACCGACACGATTGCAGAGGCCCTCACCGCGTATGAGTACGTTCTGCGCCCGGTGGTGAAGAAGTCGCAGAGTGTGCCGAAGCTTGTTCCGCGTCTGGTTCATCCGCAAAGTCGTGCGGGGGTGAAGATTCTTCGCGCCGTGCAGCGGATTGTTGCAACCCCGTTTATTGTCAGGCGTACGGCCAAGGCGCTGACTCCGGCTGTACAGGCGTTCACGCTTCCGGATTATCGATAGCGCTACAGACGTGGGTTAACACCTGCGCCCCATGGAGAGTAAAAAATGGAATCAATACAGCAGTGGCTCAGCTTCGCGATGATCGCCTTGTTTGTCACGCTCACACCGGGCCCAGCGGTGATCATGGCGCTGTCGAATTCAATCAGCCACGGTCCGGCTCGTGCGATGGTCGGTTCGCTCGGCAACGCTTTGGGGCTGATCGTGGTTGCCACGGCGGTAACGGCCGGGCTGGGGGCGGTTCTGGTGGCGTCGTCCAGTGCGTTTCTGGTCCTGAAACTCGCGGGTGCGGGGTATCTGGTTTATCTGGGGATCAAACAGTGGCGTAGCGCAAGCAGCGCGTTTGATGCGCTGGCGACCGAGCCCAAAGCGGTATCGACAGGGAGCCTGTTTTTCAAAGGCATCTCGGTGGCGCTGACCAACCCCAAGGCGATTCTGTTTTTTATCGCGTTTCTACCGCAATTCATCCAGCCCGGCACCTTTCAGGTGGAGCAGACGGGCGTGTTGATCGTGACCTTCGCCGGTTGTTCTGTGGTCGCTCATGTCTTTTATGTGTTGCTGGCACAGACGCTCAAGCGCCACCTCACGTCAGCCCGCAGGCGCCAGAACGTGAACCGGGTCTTTGGCGCGTCGTTCATTGGCCTGGGGTTGAGCCTGTTCACGTTGAAGGGCAGGGCAGCCTGATAAACCGATTGCATTTGAAAAGGCCTGCGCCCGGACAATTAGCCTAAGCGCCGGTCCGCAAACCCTTTACGGTCATGCCTCGACGTAGACCCAAGCGGTCAGGCCTGAGGCGAGCCCTACGGCGATGCGCTTGTAGTCTGAAACTTCATAGGCGTCTGCCGCTGCCAGTTCTTGCGGGGTTATCTGGTAAACAGCGCCTGATACGGTGTCGTTCAGGTCCGCACTGGGGCTGATGATCGGGTGATGCGTCTTGCCGCTCTCGGCAAGCACCTGCGGATCGGTGATTTCAACGTAAGACTGCTTGTAGCCGATCATCTGATCGGCCTGGCCGGTCAGTTCCCGGCCGAAGTTGGCCAGCTGTACAGCCTTGTCCTGCAAGGTGCCGTAGGAGAAGAGCAGTATCGTGAAACTCTGGGATTGCGTCATTTTTGCCTTCGAGTCGTCAGTAACCGCATTAAGAATCTACAAAAATCCGTGTCAGTCAGGCTGGGTGACTTCACCGGCGTAACCCAGCTTAGCGCGGATGCAAAAAAACAGTCGAATGTTCAGCCGTTCTTTTTTTCGAACGGGCTATTGTCCTTTGCCCCCGCAATGCCTAGGATTCGTTTGAGATTTCAAACGCTCTTGTTCGGTCTTCCTGCTTTTATGCGTTGCGCATCGCTGGAACCCGATGGAATGTTTTCCTGACGATGGCTTCCAAACGGGGTGCATCGATATTCAATTGTTAGCTCCGCCTTCGTGCGGTGCTTTTTAGGAGGCCCGACATGCAGCTTAAAGATTCCACTCTGTTCCGCCAGCAAGCCTACATCAACGGTCAGTGGCTGGACGCGGACGGTGGTCAGTCGATCAAGGTCAATAACCCTGCGACCAACGAAATCCTCGGCACTGTGCCGAAAATGGGCGCGGCCGAGACGCGTCGGGCGATCGAGGCGGCTGACAAGGCGCTGCCAGCCTGGCGTGCGCTGACGGCGAAAGAGCGTGGCAACAAGCTGCGTCGTTGGTTCGAACTGATGATCGAGAACCAGGACGACCTGGGGCTGCTGATGACTCTGGAGCAGGGCAAGCCACTGGCCGAGGCCAAGGGCGAGATTACCTATGCGGCGTCGTTTATCGAGTGGTTCGCTGAAGAAGCCAAGCGCGTCTATGGCGATGTGATTCCTGGTCACCAGCCGGACAAGCGCCTGATCGTGCTCAAGCAGCCGATCGGTGTGACGGCGGCGATTACGCCGTGGAATTTCCCGGCAGCGATGATCACCCGCAAGGCCGGTCCTGCGTTGGCTGCGGGTTGCACCATGGTGCTCAAGCCTGCGTCGCAAACGCCATTTTCGGCACTGGCGCTGGCTGAATTGGCCGAGCGTGCGGGTATTCCGGCCGGTGTGTTCAGCGTCGTGACTGGCAGCGCTGGCGATATCGGCAGCGAACTGACCGGCAACCCGATTGTGCGTAAGTTGTCGTTCACGGGCTCGACCGAGATTGGTCGCCAGTTGATGGCTGAATGCGCCAAGGACATCAAGAAAGTGTCGCTGGAGTTGGGCGGTAACGCGCCTTTCATCGTGTTCGACGATGCCGATCTCGACAAGGCGGTCGAAGGCGCGATGATCTCCAAGTACCGCAACAACGGCCAGACCTGCGTCTGCGCCAACCGCATCTATGTGCAGGACGCGGTGTATGACGCGTTCGCCGAGAAGCTCAAGGCGGCGGTCGGCAAGCTGAAGATCGGTAACGGTCTGGAAGACGGCATCACCACCGGCCCGCTGATCGACGACAAGGCGGTGGCCAAGGTCAAGGAACACATCGCCGATGCGGTCAGCAAAGGCGCGACCGTGCTGACCGGCGGCAACAGTCTGGAAGGTTCTTTCTTCGAACCTACCATTCTGGTCAATGTGTCGAAAGATGCAGCCGTCGCCAGGGAAGAAACCTTTGGCCCGCTGGCACCGCTGTTCCGCTTCAAGGATGAGGCTGAGGCGATTGCGCTGGCCAACGACACCGAGTTCGGTCTGGCGTCGTACTTCTATGCGCAGAACATGAGCCGCGTGTTCCGGGTTGCCGAGGCGCTGGAATATGGCATGGTGGGTATAAACACCGGCCTGATCTCCAACGAACTGGCACCGTTCGGCGGTATCAAGTCTTCGGGTCTGGGCCGTGAAGGCTCCAAGTACGGCATCGAAGATTATCTGGAAATCAAATACCTCTGCCTGTCGGTTTGATCGAATTGGTCTGACTGACGCAGGGGTATTGCAGCCGATGGCGCGCGAGAGCGACGTGTCATCGGCTTTTTGCAGCACAGCAGTTTCTTGGTGGCCTGAAGGCTGCAGCAGTCGATCATCGTATGCTGCCGCAGTTGATCCAGCCCGCTTGATCCTTGAGCCACGCCGACCGATGAGCGGCGAATGAGGAATACATGAGCAAGACTAACGACTCCCTGATGCAACGCCGCCATGCTGCCGTCCCGCGCGGCGTTGGGCAGATCCACCCGATCTTCGCTGCTTCGGCGAAGAACGCGACTGTGACCGACGTAGAAGGTCGTGAATTCATTGACTTCGCCGGCGGCATTGCTGTGCTGAACACTGGCCACCTGCACCCGAAAATCGTTGCAGCGGTGCAAGAGCAGCTGACCAAGCTGACCCACACCTGCTTCCAGGTGCTGGCTTACGAGCCATACGTCGAGCTGTGCGAAAAGGTCAACGCCAAGGTCCCGGGTGATTTCGAGAAGAAAACCCTGCTGGTGACCACCGGTTCCGAAGCGGTGGAAAACGCCGTGAAGATCGCCCGTGCGGCCACTGGCCGTGCCGGTGTGATTGCATTCACCGGCGCTTACCACGGCCGGACCATGATGACCCTCGGTCTGACTGGCAAGGTGGTGCCTTACTCGGCTGGCATGGGCTTGATGCCGGGCGGTATCTTCCGCGCGCTGTACCCATGCGAGCTGCATGGCGTGAGCGTTGACGATTCCATCGCCAGCATCGAGCGCATCTTCAAGAACGATGCCGAGCCAAAGGACATCGCTGCAATCATCATCGAGCCGGTGCAGGGCGAGGGTGGTTTCTACGTGGCGCCGAAGGCGTTCATGAAGCGTCTGCGCGAGCTGTGCGACAAGCACGGCATCCTGCTGATCGCTGATGAAGTGCAGACTGGCGCTGGCCGTACTGGCACCTTCTTCGCCATGGAGCAGATGGGCGTTGCTGCCGACCTGACCACGTTTGCCAAGTCCATTGCTGGCGGTTTCCCGCTGGCGGGCGTATGCGGCAAGGCCGAGTACATGGACGCCATCGCACCCGGTGGCCTGGGCGGCACCTATGCCGGCAGCCCGGTAGCCTGTGCGGCGGCACTGGCGGTTCTGGATATCTTTGAAGAAGAGCATCTGCTGGAGCGCTGCAAGGCACTCGGCGAACACCTGGTGACGTCGCTCAAGGCGATGCAGGCCAAGTACCCGGTCATCGGTGAAGTGCGTGCGCTGGGCGCGATGATCGCTGTCGAGCTGTTCGAAGACGGCGACTCGCACAAGCCTAACGCTGCAGCGGTCGCGCAGGTCGTGGCGAAAGCGCGTGACAAGGGGCTGATCCTGCTGTCGTGCGGCACTTACGGCAACGTGTTGCGGGTGCTTGTACCGCTGACCGCCGAAGATGAATTGCTGAACCGTGGTCTGGCGATTCTCGACGAATGTTTTGCTGAAATCGTCTGAAAAGTGTGAAGTCACGAATTGATTAATTTGTGACCAAACAGACAAAAAAAGCCCGTTTCGACGGGTTTTTTTTCGTCTGGAGCAAGGTATTTCGCTGTTTTGGCTATGTACGGACGATTGCATTGGCTAAGGTGAGCGCATCGACATCGGAGAGTCATGATGACTGCTGTAGTTTTGCCCGCGGTTCCTCGCGTATTGATTGCTGAGTCTGACCCTTGGGTCCGCGAGACGCTGAGTGATCTGGTGCTGGGTGTGCGTGCGGATGTCGAACTGGAGATGTGCACCGATGGCAAGCAGGCTGTCGAGTGGATGAAGAAGCATCTTCCTGATCTGGTCATCGCCTCGCGCGAGCTGCCGGGTATTGATGGGCTGAGCCTGCTGCGCGGTGTTCGCAACCTGCGTCGTCAGCCCGCCATCCCTTTCATTCTGCTAAGCAACCGCAACGACAGCGCCAGCGTACGCGAGGTCGTGCCGCTGGCACCGACCGCCTACCTGACCAAGCCGCTGAACACCGAGGGTTTGCGCCATCGCCTGGAAGGGCTGCTGCTGGAGCATCGCGCTCCGGCTCCGGGCGAGGTGCCAGCGCTGGCGCCTGGGCTGACCCTGACTGCGTTTCTCGACAAGCGTCGTGATATTGCGGACGGTGCGCCGCTGTACGTCGATGTCGCGACGGCGATAAAGCTCAGTCAGACGCCGGGCGGCACTGATCCAGTGTTGCTGGAACAGGAGCTGCGCAATGATCCGCACATCACCGCCGTTTTGGTTGCCGCCGCTAACAGCGCTGCCCAGCATCTGGGCAAGCCGATTCAGTCGCTGGCCGGGGCTTTGGCCGTTCTGGGGCCGGTGCAGGGCGCAAACATTGCTTCGGGGCTGGCCAAAAAACGCATGGCTGTACTCACCGACGATGCGTTGCTGGCGCAGGCCAGTGAGCTGTGGGCCATGTCGCAGCGCACCGCCGACTACGCGCGCATTCTGGGCGGCATGCTGGAACTGGATGTGGAGCGCTGTTTTTGCGCCGGGCTGCTGCAATCGCTGGGCGATCTGGCGGTATTGGGTTGCCTGCAGGAATGGCTGCTGGCCGGTGGCGAGCTGAACGAGCAGGTCATCAAACACGCTCTGGAGCAGTATTCCGCCGCATTCGGTTCGGCGTTGCGCACCCGCTGGCGCTTGCCGCTGGAACTGCGTGAGTTGATCGCTGCGGTGTATCAGTACAACACCGGCATCTACACGCGCGAAGTACTGACGATGAACCTGGCGGGGCAGATGGCGCGGTTAGGCGAGGAGGAGAGTGTCACTGAGCTGGTCAAGACCAAGTCGGCCAAGCTGTTGAAGCTGAGCGTGGGTGATTTGCAGCGGCTGCGCAAGAAGCTGACCGGTGTGACCGATCCGAGTCTGCTGAGGCCGGTTGCGGTCGAGCCTGATGCTGCTCAGGCGGCAGAGGAGGAAGGCGGGCCCGACCTGCTCGATATGACACCTGAATCGCCAGCCGAAGAGCCTGCTGAGATTGAGGACCCGGCCGGCGCTGTTCAGGGTTCCCCCGAGAAGTAAAAAACTGACTGACTCTCGTGCCAACGCGGAGCGTAAGGAACGAGAGGCGTCCGGGAGAACACTTTCGCTACTATGCGCGGGGCGAGAGCTATCGCGATCCGGGGCCCGTTTTCCTGGGTTAGTGCAGTTGGATTTGTGTATGACGCTGAGCACAGGCTTTGGGTTCTGGGCTCTTCCTCATCAGGGAAAGCATTTCAAGCCAGTACGATCTGGTTCTTGCCTTGGCGTTTGGCTTGATACATCGCGGCGTCGGCGCGGCCGTAGAGCGATTCGAGGCTTTGGTCGTCCGGGCCAAGATTGGTCAGGCCCTGGCTGGCAGTAATACTGAACGTGACGCCACTGGCCTGGAAGTTCTGACGCTGGATCTCGCGTTGCAGGCGTTCGGCAATCTGCATGGCCATTTCCGGTGCGCAGCCGGGGAACACCGCAGCGAATTCTTCGCCACCAATGCGCCCGAACAGATCACCCCGCCTCAATGCCGAACGGCCGCTCTCCGCGATACGCTGCAAGACCGTATCGCCTTCCTGGTGGCCGTAGGTGTCGTTCACCAGTTTGAAGTCATCGATATCGAGCAACAGAAAGGCCAGCGGTGTGCCGTTCAGACGCGCCAGTTCGAACTCGCGCTGGGCGCATTCGAAGAAGTGACGGCGGTTGCTGCTCTGGGTCAGTACGTCGGTGGTTGCCAAGCGTTGCAGTTCATCTTCGAGGTGCTTCTTCTCGGTGATGTCTTCGGCGATGCCCACTACTATCAAGCGCTGACTAGCGTCGGCGCGATGGCTCAGGAAGCATTTGTCGCTGAGCCAGCGGACTTCGCCGTCGGCACGAATAATCCGGTACTCGCGATCTTCAATGGCGCCTTTCTCGATGACTTCGCTCAGGCTGCGTTCGGCGTAGTTGAGATCGTCCGGGTAGATGCTGTCACGCCACTCGCCGTAGTCGGCCAGCAGCAAACCCGCCGACCGCCCGAAGATGCGCTCGTAGGCCGGGCTGACGTAGACCATATGCTGGGTTTCCCAGTCAAACGCCCACAGAACAGCGTTCACACTCACCAGCAAAGAGCTGAACAATTGTTCGCGCTCGCTCAGGCGTGCAACTTCGGCCTGAGCGTGCATCAGGGCTAACAGGGTTTCTGCGGTTGCAGGCATATCTGTGATCGGTGCGCCGGATGAGGCGATAGGGGACTGCTTTTCCATGAGCATGCATCTCAAGCATTGGCGGCACTGCCAAACCCTTTCCCATAGTTCCCGGGAAAGTTGATGAGATAGGCTGAGCGGGGGGAAGTTCAAAAACGGACGCGCCCAGGAGGGGCGCGCCGATCAACGGTATCAGGCGTGCGCAGGGCGCAGCGAGTAGGTTTTCAGCTGGTCAGCGAAGTCGCGCAGGGACTGAATGCCACTGGCTTCGGCTTCGTGAATCCACTCTTTCATGGCTGACAACATGTCGTGACCATTGCTGCTGGTCTTGGCCCAAATCTGCTGCAACGCGAGGCGTTTTTCATAGATCACCTTCAGCGCGTGGCTGTGTTCCAGCATGGTTTGGATACGCACGTGGTGCTTGTCATCGAGCAGGCTGGTCTCACGCGACAGCAGCCGTTTGGCACGACGGAACTGATGGCGCACCGATTCGTCAGCCTTGCCCAGCTCCTGGGCAACCAGTGGCGCGATCACCAGCTTGCGGTACTGCGCCATGATCTGAAACCGGTTGTTGAGGATCGCCATGGCGGTGTCCATGTCCATGCTGCCCTTGCCTTCGACGCGGTGGGCGATAGGCGCAACCCGCTGGACCTTGGCCAGACGCAGGAAGCTGAATACCTTGATCCACGCCCAGCCCATGTCGAATTCCCACGGCTTGACGGAAAGCTTGGCCGAGTTGGGGTAGGTGTGGTGATTGTTGTGCAGCTCTTCGCCGCCGATCACGATGCCCCATGGCACCAGATTGGTCGCTGCGTCACGGCATTCGAAATTGCGATAGCCGACTGCATGGCCAAGGCCGTTGACCACACCTGCCGCCCAGAACGGAATCCAAATCATCTGCACAGCCCAGACCGTGATGCCGAGGGCGCCGAACAGCGCCACATCGATCACCGCCATCAGGGCGATACCCAGCAGCTTGTAGCGCGAGTACAGATTGCGCTCGATCCAGTCTTCCGGGCAGTTTTTGCCGTAGATGCGCAGGGTGTCCTGATTTTGTGCTTCTTCGCGATACAGCTCCGCACCTTTGCGCAGAACCGTGGACAGGCCTTTGATGACCGGGCTGTGCGGGTCGTCGACGGTTTCGCATTTCGCGTGATGTTTGCGGTGGATGGCTGTCCACTCGCGGGTGTTCTGGGCAGTGGTCAGCCACAGCCAGAAACGGAAAAAGTGCTTCAGCCCCGCATTGAGTTCAAGCGAGCGGTGCGCTGAATAGCGGTGCAGATAGACCGTGACGCCAATAATCGTCACGTGGGTCATTACCAGCGTGACTGCTATTACCTGCCAGACGGAGAGGTCGAGCAAACCGTTGTACCACATAGGCTGTTTGGCCCTCGTAGAAATTACCGGTGAAGAAAAAATTTACAGTGGCATTATCACTGACATTGCACAGAAAACCAGTCACCCTTGCAGATAAGCGTCGCAGGATGTTTCTTGCTTTATAATCCAAACCTTTCGTCAGGCTTGGTTTTTTATGTCCGATTATTCCCGTGGCGCACTGCGAACCGCCGTCCTGTATGGGCTGCTGTCGATTCTGTGGTTCGTGACCGGCCATTATCTGCTGCCTTTTTTGGTCGAAGACCCGGCGCAACTGGTCTTCGGGCACCAGATGATCGGTTGCAGCTGGGCGCTGCTCAGCGCCGTCATGATCTTCATTGCACGTGACAAATTGAAGTGCATCGTCGGCGGCGAGGCACTGTTTGAGCGGCAACAGCAGGATTATGACCGGCTGCTGCTCGCGGCGGTGGTATTCGACAGCACGCGTGAAGGTGTGCTGGTCAGTGATGCCGCAGGGCGTATCGTCCACGTCAATCGCGCCTTTGTCGACATCACCGGCTATCAGGCCGAAGAGGTCCTGGGCTTCAACCCCAGCAAGTTCAAGTCCGGTCGGCATGGCCCCGAGTTTTATCGGCAGATGTACCACTCGCTGCTGAGTGCCGGTCAGTGGAGCGGCGAGATCTGGAATCGGCGCAAAAGCGGCGAGATCTACCCGCAGTGGCAAACCATCCGCAGCATCAAGGGGGAAGACGGGAAAGCCAGGCACTACGTGGCGGTGTTTTCCGACATCACGGCCATCAAGCGCTCCGAGCAGGAACTGGCGCAACTGGCACACTACGACGCGCTGACCGAATTGCCGAACCGTCTGCTGTTGACCGACCGTATCAGCCAGGCGCTGACCTCGGCACGCTCCAGCAGGCGCGGCTGTGCGTTGTTGCTGTTGGATCTGGATAACTTCAGAAACATCAACGACAGCCTTGGCCATAACATCGGCGACGAGGTACTCAAGGCAGTTGCCGAACGCCTCAAGGGGCTGGCCAACAGCAACCTGACGGTCTCGCGCCTGGGCGGCGATGAGTTTGCGCTGCTGGTCAAAAACTGTACACAGATGGTTCATGCTGCCGCCCTTGCGCAGCAGGTGATCAACGCTTTCAAGGCGCCGTACGCCATTGCCGGGCATCAGCTGTTTGTCACTGCGAGCATCGGCATCAGCCTGTTTCCCGGTGACGCACTGACCGCCGAACAGTTGTTGCGCAATGCCGACTCGGCGCTGTTCAAGGCCAAGAGTGACGGCCGTGAAGGCTTTGCGCTGTATACCGAAGAACTGACCGCCCAAGCCCGACAAAGGGTGCAACTGGCCAGTGAACTGCGTCAGGCAATCGAGCAGGAAGAGCTACGAGTGTTCTACCAGCCGGTTCACGACCTGGTGACCGGGCGCATTTGCGCTGTCGAGGCGCTGGTGCGCTGGCAGCACCCGACGCGCGGCATGGTGTCGCCGGGCGATTTCATCCCCATCGCCGAGCAGAACGGGCTGATCGTCGATATCGACGCCTGGGTGCTGAATACCGCCTGCCGGCAAATGCAGGCCTGGCTGGCGGCCGGCGTTGCGATTGCGTCCGTTGCGGTCAACGTGTCCAGCCGTCTGTTCAGCCGGGGCGATCTGGATCGGCAAGTGGCACAGGTGCTGAACGATACCGGGCTTGATCCGACGTTTCTTGAGCTGGAAGTCACTGAAAGCGCGGTCATGGAGGACCCCGAGCAGGCCATCGAACAATTGCATCGGCTGCGTGAACTGGGCCTGAGCCTCGCCATCGACGATTTCGGCACGGGCTACTCGTCACTCTTGCGGCTCAAGAGCATGCCGGTACAGAAACTGAAGATCGATCAAGGCTTCGTTGCCGGGCTGCCGGGTGACGATGATGATATCGCGATTGTCCGGACGGTCATCGCGCTGGCCTCCAGCCTGGGCATGCGCGTGCTGGCAGAAGGTATCGAACACGCCAGCCAGGCGTCATTTCTGCTGAGCAATGGTTGCCAGTTGGGCCAGGGCTACTGGTTCGCCCGCCCAATGCCGGCCCAGGCAATCGACTGGGCTCACGCGCCCGCATTCAACTAGCCCGCTACCCGAACGAATGATACGAGTCAGGATGTGCAATACAGCCTGACCGTATACCGGCGCGCTAAATTTCTTTTGGTTATATCTGCATTCTTAAATAGTCTTTTTAAGAATATCTCCGCCTCACTATGATTGCGCCATCTCCACAGCCATCGACCCAGTCACGACGGCAGGTTTCTCACCTTTCAAGGAATAAGATAATGAGCGCATCTCTACGTAGTGTTGACGGTCAGGACGAAGCAGCCATTCTGCGTGAGATACAGAGTGCGTTGCGTGACCTGCGGTTTGGCGCCGTCGAAATCACTGTGCACAACGCACAGGTGGTGCAGATCGAGCGCAAGGAAAAATTCCGCTTGCAGAACCCCGCCAAGCAAAGCTGACGTTGCAACCCGACTGGTCAACCGGAGGGCGTCATCCTGACTCCTGAAGCACCGCTGAAGACAAGCAGCTCGCCAGCACGGATGCCGTTCTGACGCGCCAAGAAGAATTCAAAAAGCCGACACACAGAATTTCCAGGAGCTTCATCTATGTCCATTCGCCGCTTCGCGCTGGCCGCCATCGCCAGTGCTGTTTTCGCAGGTTCGGCTGTTGCCAAGGATTACGAACTGCTCAACGTGTCTTACGATCCGACACGCGAGCTGTATCAGGATTACAACGCAGAATTCGTCAATTACTGGAAGAAAGCCCATCCGGACGACAAGGTTGAGATCAAGCAGTCTCACGGTGGTTCGGGCAAGCAGGCGCGTGGCGTGATCGACGGCCTGCGTGCCGACGTGGTGACGCTGGCGCTGGCTGGTGACATCGACGAAATCGCCAAACTTGGCAAGACCCTGCCTGAAAACTGGCAGACCCGCCTGCCGGACGCGAGCACGCCTTACACCTCGACCATCGTGTTTCTGGTCCGCAAGGGCAACCCGAAAGGCATCAAGGACTGGGGCGATCTCACCAAGGAAGGCGTTTCGGTGATCACCCCTAACCCGAAGACCTCCGGCGGTGCGCGCTGGAACTTCCTGGCCGCCTGGGCCTATGGCCTGAAAGCCGGCGGCGGTGACGAAGCCAAGGCCAAGGAATACGTACAGACCTTGTTCAAACATGTGCCGATTCTGGACACCGGTGCTCGGGGTTCGACGATTACCTTCGTCAACAACGGCCAGGGCGATGTCTTGCTGGCCTGGGAAAACGAAGCGTTCCTCGCGCTGAAAGAAGATGGCGGCAAGGACAAGTTCGACATCATCGTGCCTTCGCTGTCGATTCTCGCCGAGCCGCCAGTGGCCGTGGTCGACAAGAATGCCGAGAAGAAGGGCAACACTGAAATCGCGACCGAGTACCTCAAGCACCTGTACAGCAAGGAAGGTCAGGAAATCGCCGCAAAAAACTTCTATCGTCCACGTGACAAGGAAATCGCTGCCAAATACGAGAAGCAGTTTCCGAAACTCGATCTGGTGACTATCGACAAAGACTTTGGTGGCTGGAAGACTGCGCAGCCGAAGTTCTTCAATGATGGCGGCGTGTTCGACCAGATTTACCAAGCGCAATAAACCGAATAGCGGTGCTGTGCAAGTGGCACCGCAGGTTGGGTCAAGCAGCCCGGATTAACCTCCGGGCTTCGTGCAAGTGAAACCAGGGACTTCTATGTCGCGTCGTATCTCCCCCGTCATACCCGGCTTCGGGCTGACGCTGGGCTACACCTTGGTGTACCTCAGTCTGATTGTGCTAATACCGCTGGCCGCCATGTTCGTGCATGCCGCGCAGCTCACCTGGGATCAGTTCTGGACCATCATCACGGCGCCTCGCGTGATCGCGGCACTCAAGCTGAGTTTCGGCACCGCCTTTTATGCAGCTCTGATCAATGGTGTGATCGGCACGCTGCTGGCCTGGGTGCTGGTGCGTTACACCTTCCCCGGCCGCAAGATCATCGATGCGATGATCGATCTGCCGTTTGCCCTGCCGACTGCCGTGGCCGGTATCGCCCTGACCGCGCTGTACGCGCCCAATGGCTGGGTCGGGCAGTTCGCTGCAGACCTTGGCTTCAAGATCGCCTACACCCCGTTAGGCATCACCCTGGCGCTGACCTTCGTCACGCTGCCGTTCGTGGTGCGCACCGTGCAGCCCGTGCTGGCTGACATTCCCCGTGAAGTCGAAGAAGCCGCAGCCTGTCTGGGCGCGCGTCCGTTGCAGGTGTTCCGCCATATTCTCGTTCCGGCGTTGTTGCCCGCCTGGCTGACCGGTTTCGCCCTGGCGTTTGCCCGAGGCGTGGGCGAGTACGGTTCGGTGATCTTCATCGCCGGCAATATGCCGATGAAAACCGAAATCCTGCCGCTGCTGATCATGGTCAAGCTTGACCAGTACGATTACACCGGCGCGACCGCTATCGGCGTGATGATGCTGGTGGTTTCCTTCATTCTGCTGCTGCTGATCAATCTGTTGCAGCGGCGCATCGAAACCCCATCCTGAGGAGGCGCAGAATATGTCCTATTCATCTGTTTCAGCCGCCTCCGCCAACGCCGCCCGTCGTGGCAGCGCGGTGTCGCGACGTATCCTGATCGGCCTGTGCTGGCTGGTGTTCGTGCTGTTTCTGGGCTTGCCGCTGTTCATCGTGGTGTCCCAGGGCTTGAAGAACGGTCTGGGTGCATTCTTCACTGCGATCCTCGAGCCGGACGCCTTGTCAGCCCTCAAGCTGACGGTGATTGCGGTGCTGATTTCTGTGCCGCTCAACCTGGTGTTCGGCGTCAGTGCGGCGTGGTGCGTGAGCAAGTACTCGTTCCGTGGCAAGAGCATTCTGGTCACGCTGATCGACCTGCCGTTCTCGGTGTCGCCAGTCATCGCCGGTCTGGTCTACGTGCTGATGTTTGGCGCGCAGGGCCTGTTCGGTCCGTGGTTGCAGGATCACGACATCCAGATCGTCTTTGCCCTGCCGGGCATTGTGCTGGCGACCATATTCGTCACCGTGCCGTTCGTGGCGCGTGAGCTGATCCCGCTGATGCAGGAGCAGGGCACTCAGGAAGAAGAGGCTGCACGCCTGCTGGGCGCCAATGGCTGGCAGATGTTCTGGCACGTCACGGTGCCGAACATCAAATGGGGCCTGATCTACGGCGTGGTGCTGTGTACCGCACGGGCGATGGGCGAGTTTGGCGCGGTGTCGGTGGTGTCCGGGCACATTCGCGGCGTTACCAACACCCTGCCGCTGCACGTCGAAATTCTCTACAACGAGTACAACCACGTTGCGGCCTTCGCCGTGGCGAGCCTGTTGCTGATCCTGGCGCTGTTCATCCTGCTGCTCAAGCAGTGGAGCGAATCCCGCATTAACCGTCTGCGCCACAACGCGGCGGAGGAATAATCATGTCGATCGAAGTCCGTAACGTCAGCAAGAATTTCAACGCTTTCAAGGCGCTCAACAACATCAGTCTGGACATCCAGAGTGGCGAGCTGGTGGCTTTGCTGGGGCCTTCAGGCTGCGGCAAGACCACTCTGCTGCGCATTATTGCCGGTCTGGAAACTCCGGACGACGGCAGCATCGTGTTTCATGGTGAAGACGTTTCCGGCCATGACGTGCGTGATCGCAACGTCGGGTTCGTGTTTCAGCATTACGCGCTGTTCCGCCACATGACGGTGTTCGACAACGTCGCCTTCGGCCTGCGCATGAAGCCCAAGCGCGAGCGCCCGACTGAAACGCGGATCGCCGAAAAGGTCCACGAACTGCTGAACATGGTGCAGCTGGACTGGCTGGCCGACCGTTATCCCGAGCAACTGTCGGGTGGTCAGCGTCAGCGAATCGCGCTGGCCCGTGCGTTGGCGGTCGAGCCCAAAGTGCTGTTGCTGGACGAGCCGTTCGGTGCGCTGGACGCCAAGGTCCGCAAGGAGCTGCGTCGCTGGCTGGCGCGCTTGCACGAAGACATCAACCTGACGTCGGTTTTCGTGACCCACGATCAGGAAGAAGCCATGGAAGTGGCCGACCGCATCGTGGTCATGAACAAGGGTGTGATCGAGCAGATTGGCTCGCCGGGCGAAGTGTACGAGAACCCATCCAACGACTTCGTCTACCACTTCCTTGGCGACTCCAACCGCCTGAGCCTGGGTGACGAAGGCCATGTGCTGTTCCGCCCGCACGAAGTGTCGTTGTCACGTCAGGAAATCGAAGACCACCACGCCGCCGAAGTCCGCGACATCCGCCCGCTGGGTGCGACCACGCGGGTTACGTTGAAAGTGGAAGGGCAGAACGAACTGATCGAAGCCGAAGTGGTGAAAGACCACGACAGCCTGGTGGGCCTTGCCAAGGGCGAGACACTATTCTTCAAACCGAAGGTCTGGCAGAAGCTTTGAGGGGGTGAGCGTGTGCGCTGGAGCGAGGGAGCGTCGGCACGATAAGCGTTTTTCCGGCCACCTATCGTTCCTCACGCTCCAGCGTGGGAATGCCGTTCTGGACGCTCTGCGTCCGATTTCACGTAGCGGTGCTAAACCACCGCTTTGCGCACATGTCGCCCTACCGGGCCTGAGCGTTCTTCGATGGCGTGCTGCAGGGGTTTGCGCAGGCCCATCAGGAACGCCAGTTCGGCGACTACGAACAGCGGGCCGATGATCAGGCCGGTCACGTCATCGATAAACGCCGGTTTGCGGCCTTCGTAGTAATGGCCGATGAACTGGATCACCCAGCCGACCACGAACAACCCGACCCCCGCACTCAGCCAGACCAGGGTGGCCTGCTGCGCCAGAAGCGCGCCAGCCCAGACGCACAGCACCAGCAACGCCGCCATCACCACGCCCAGCGCACGGTCGAGTTTCAGGTAAAAGACCGTCGACGCCAGCGTCACCACTGCCGCAGGCGAGCACCACAACCCGCCGATGTTCCAGCCCGGACGCGACAGCAGCACCGCCACCGCGAGCACAATTAACGGGATACCCACGAAGTGCGTCACGATATTGCGCGAATCACGATGATAGGACGCGTATTGACTGAGATGATCGACAAGGGTTTTCATGATGCTGCCTGCGACGATAAGCGGTTTTAGCTACCGTATCGCCTTTGCAATACGAATGCCCGCAATAAAAGGGAGCAAAAATGACAAACGGAGTGCTGTGGCGGTCATCGTTGCTATCCGACTACTGGTTTTCCCATTTGCCTGCCGCGTTGCAGGATAGCGTGCTGCATGCAGCTCGCCAGATCCGCAAGACGCCCGGCAAGATGCTGTTCGAAAAAGGCGCTGCGCCGTGCGGTCTTTACGCGCTGCTGGAAGGCAATGTGCGCATTGGCGGCGCGCATGTTCAGCGGCTGGGGCCTCGGCATGAGCCGATCCGGCGGCCTTACTGGTTCGGCGAGGTCTCGCTGTTTGACGGCATGCCGCGCCGGTTCGAGGTCTGCTCGCTGGAGCAGACGATCTTTTTGCATGTGCCGCAGTCATTCCTCGCGTCGCTGCTCGACCAGCACCCGGAGTACTGGCGATCGTTCGCGGCGCTGCTGAGCCAGAAGCTCGGCTTGCCGCTGCAAAATCCCGAAAAGCTGCGGCAGTTACCGCCCCGTTCACGGGTTGCATGGCGGCTGCTGGTGCTGAGTGAGGGGTATGGCCCGTTGAGCCATGCGCGGCGCCTGATCACGCTCGATGAAATCAGCTCGCTGCAAGGCCTCTCGCTTTCAGCCTTGCTGGAAGTGCTTGAGGACCTGCACGAGCGCAAGGTCATACGCTTGGGCATAGGGCAACTGGAAGTGTTCGACGTCGAGAAATTGCGCAAGATCGCAAACTTTTCCAAGGCGAAGGCGGTTTGCTGAGCGCCTGATTGATGAAGCCTGGAAACATTCGGTAACTGCTCTGTTTGCGCTTCGATTGAGATAGCAAATGGGATTCACTACCATTTCGCCTCATTTGCGAACGCGAGATACCCCGATGCAGGCAAGCAAGCGTCTTCTGGCTGCTCTGACACTGACTTTGCTGGGCGGCACCGCTCAGGCCGCCGACGAGGTGGTGGTGTATTCCTCCCGGATAGACGAACTGATCAAACCGGTGTTTGATGCCTATACGGCCAAGACCGGTGTGAAGATCAAATTCATCACCGACAAGGAAGCGCCCTTGATGCAGCGCATCAAGGCCGAGGGCGAGAATGCGACTGCCGACCTGCTGCTGACGGTCGATGCCGGCAACCTTTGGCAGGCCGAGCAAATGGGCATCCTGCAGCCGTTCACCTCGCCGGTGATCGAAGCCAATATTCCTGCGCAATATCGCTCGTCCACTCACGGCTGGACCGGCCTGAGCCTGCGCGCACGGACCATTGCCTATTCGACGGATCGGGTAAAACCGGCGGAGTTGACCACCTACGAAGCGCTGGCCGACAAGAACTGGGAAGGGCGCCTGTGCCTGCGTACCGCAAAGAAGGTCTATAACCAGTCGCTGACCGCCACACTGATCGAAACCCACGGTGCTGAAGCGTCCGAGAAGATTCTCAAGGGCTGGGTCAACAACCTGTCCACGGACGTTTTTTCCGATGACATCGCAGTGCTTGAGGCGATCAATGCCGGGCAGTGCGACGTCGGCATCGTCAACACGTACTACTACGGCCGGCTGCACAAGCAGAACCCTGACCTGGCGGTAAAACTGTTCTGGCCGAACCAGTCTGATCGTGGCGTACACGTCAACCTGTCGGGTATTGGGCTGACAAAGTATGCCCCGCACCCGGAAGCTGCGAAGGCGCTGGTCGAGTGGATGACCGGTCCTGAGGCGCAGACGATTTTTTCCAGCGTCAACCAGGAGTTCCCGGCCAACCCGAAGGTGGCACCCTCGGAGGAAGTGGCAAGCTGGGGGCCGTTCAAGGCCGATACCCTGCCGGTCGAAGTGGCAGGCAAGCGCCAGGCAGAAGCCATCCGCATGATGGATCGCGCGGGCTGGAATTGATTTAATACCCAACGCTTGGCTCTATTAATTATCGCTCCCACGCTCCAGCGTGGGAGCGCCGTTCTGGACGCTCCGCGTCCGATCTTGAGCGGGCTGTGCCGCATGAATGCATGACTTAGAGACGTATAACCCCTCATTTCGAGAATCCCTTGGCCCATCCTGTCCAACGTCGCTGGTATCCCCTGGTCTTCGCCATCGCTGCGCTGGTGTTGCTGCCGCTGAGCGTTCTGCTGCTCTCGTGGGGGACGATTGACGGGCAGATCTGGTCTCACCTGCTCGACACCCAGATGCCACGCCTGCTGGGCAATACCTTGATTCTGCTGCTCGGTGTGGGCGTGGGTGTGACGCTGCTGGGAGTGAGTCTGGCGTGGCTGACCAGCCTGTGCGAATTTCCCGGTCGGCGCTGGCTGGACTGGGCGCTGATGCTGCCGTTTGCCATTCCCGCCTATGTGCTGGCGTTCGTCTTCGTCGGCCTGCTGGATTTTTCCGGCCCGGTGCAGAGCCTGATGCGTGACTGGTTCGGCGCTGGCCTGCGCCTGCCGCGTGTGCGCTCCACGGGCGGGGTGATCATTGTGCTGGTGCTGGTTTTCTATCCTTACGTCTACCTGCTGGCACGCACGGCTTTTCTGGCGCAGGGCAAGGGCCTGATGGAAGCCGCACGCGTATTGGGGCAAAGCCCTTTGCAGGCGTTCTGGCGAGTGGCACTGCCGATGGCGCGCCCGGCCATCGGTGCGGGTGTGGCCTTGGCGCTGATGGAAACCCTGGCGGACTTCGGTGCAGTCTCGGTGTTCAACTTCGACACCTTCACCACCGCCATCTACAAAACCTGGTACGGCTTTTTCAGCCTCTCCAGCGCCGCGCAACTGGCAAGCCTGCTGCTGTTGGCGGTGCTGATCCTGTTGTACGGCGAGCGCCGTGCCCGAGGCGCAAGTCGCCCGACCAACGAACGCCCCCGAGGCCAGGCGCTCTACCCGCTGCGCGGCTTCAAGGCATGGGGTGCCAGTGCCTGGTGTGGTCTGGTGTTTCTCTGCGCCTTCATCGTACCGGTGCTGCAATTGATCATCTGGGTCTGGCAACGTGGCCGGTTCGATCTGGATGAGCGTTACGTCGGTCTGATCCTGCATACCCTTTATCTGGGCAGTATCGCCGCCCTGATCACTGTCAGCGTGGCATTGATTCTGGCCTTTGCCCGACGCATGGCACCGACGCCCGCGATTCGCTCCGGGGTCAGCCTCGCCAACCTGGGCTATGCGCTGCCGGGTTCAGTGCTGGCGGTCTCGATCATGCTGGCCTTCAGTTATCTGGACCGGGAACTGGTGATCCCGCTGTCCGGCTGGCTGGGCGGGGCAGGCAAGCCCTTGTTGCTGGGCAGCCTCTCAGCGCTGCTGCTGGCTTACCTTGTACGTTTCATCGCAGTCGCCTTCGGTCCGCTGGAGCACAGCCTGTCGCGCATTCGACCTTCATTGCCCGAGGCCGCACGCAGTCTGGGCGTCAGCGGCCCCAAGTTGTTTCTTAACGTGTACCTGCCGCTTCTGGTGCCCGGAGCCCTGAGCGCCGCGTTGCTGGTGTTTGTCGATGTACTCAAAGAGATGCCTGCAACCCTGCTGATGCGCCCGTTTGGCTGGGATACGCTCGCCGTACGGATCTTCGAAATGACCAGCGAGGGCGAGTGGGCGCGCGCTGCGCTGCCGGCTTTGACGCTGGTACTTGTAGGATTATTGCCCGTCATCGGGTTGATTCGGCGCTCTGCTCGTCACATTGGTTAGGTGCGGGGTCCACACCTTGCGGCTACAATGCGCCGCAATCGGTGCGGTCTGTCAGATTATTCGGCCAGTTGTAAACGTGCTGCAAACCCCGGTCCATTGGGGGCTTGCCGACTTTTTCTGCCCGCACCCGCACCCTCGCCACGCCCGGAAGGAGAAACCCATGGGACAGCGTACCCCCCTGTTCGACCTGCACCTCGCCCTTGGCGCGAAGATGGTCGATTTTGGTGGCTGGGACATGCCGTTGCATTATGGATCGCAGGTTGAGGAGCACCATCAGGTGCGTCGCGACTGTGGGGTCTTTGATGTCTCGCACATGAATGTGATCGACGTGGTCGGTCGTCAGGCCAATGCCTGGCTGCGTTACTTGCTGGCCAATGATGTCGACCGGCTTACTACACCGGGCCGGGCGCTCTACAGCGCCATGCTGGATGAGGCGGGCGGAATCATCGACGACATGATCGTCTACCTGACCGCTGAAGGTTATCGTCTGGTGGTCAACGCCGCGAACGGTTTCAAGGATCTTGCCTGGATGAAGTCGCAACTGGGCGACTTCGATGTGC
Source organism: Pseudomonas syringae CC1557 (assembly GCF_000452705.1). Taxonomy (NCBI): domain Bacteria; kingdom Pseudomonadati; phylum Pseudomonadota; class Gammaproteobacteria; order Pseudomonadales; family Pseudomonadaceae; genus Pseudomonas; species Pseudomonas syringae. The sequence goes on along the minus strand of NZ_CP007014.1, from coordinate 5,445,135 downwards.
AACTGAACGAGCGCAGCGAGATGGCGATTCTGGCCATCCAGGGGCCACGCTCCCGGGCACGGATTGCCGAGCTGGTTTCCAGTTCGCGCGCCAGGCTGATCACCGAGCTCAAACCGTTCGAAGGTCGGGACGATGCCGACTGGTTCATCGCACGTACTGGCTATACCGGCGAAGACGGCCTGGAAATCATGCTGCCTGCCGAACAGGCGCCGAGCTTTTTCAATGAGCTGGTCGGCGCGGGTATTTCCCCCATCGGCCTGGGTGCTCGTGACACGTTGCGCCTTGAAGCGGGCATGAACCTGTATGGTCAGGACATCGGCGAGGGCGTTTCACCGCTGGTGTCGAACATTGCCTGGAGCATTGCCTGGGAGCCTGCCGACCGTGACTTCATAGGCCGCAAGGCTCTGGAGCGCGAACGAGCCGAAGGGGTCGCCTTCAAACTGGTCGGTCTGGTGCTCGAAGAGCGCGGCGTGTTGCGGGCTCAGCAGGTGGTAAGAATCGCAGAAATTGGCGAAGGTGAGATCACCAGTGGTAGTTTCTCTCCTACGTTGAGCAAATCCATTGCGCTGGCGCGTGTTCCGATGGCGACTGCCGACCGGGCCGAGGTGGAAATCCGCGGCAAGTGGTATCCGGTGCGGGTGGTGCAGCCCGCGTTCGTGCGACATGGCAAAGCCCTGATCTAACCTATGGCGGGTTTTCCGCTGACCCGATCGATGTTGAGGATGACTAAATGAGCAATATTCCCGCCGAGCTGCGTTTCGCCGAAAGTCATGAATGGGCGCGTCTTGAGGCCGATGGCACCGTGACTGTCGGCATCTCGGACCACGCACAGGAAGCGCTGGGCGATGTGGTTTTCGTTGAACTGCCGGAAATCGGCAAGGTGTTCGCCGCAGGTGATGCTGCCGGTGTTGTCGAGTCGGTCAAGGCTGCCTCGGACATCTACTCGCCAGTGGCGGGCGAAGTGGTCGAAGTCAACGAAGCACTGGGTGATTCGCCGGAGTCGCTCAACAGCGAGCCTTACAGCGCCTGGATCTTCAAGTTGAAGCCGACTGACGCTGACGCTGATCTGGCTAAACTGCTGGACTCCGCAGGTTACAAAAGCGCCATCGGCGAGTAATCACCGGGCGAAAAAAATGCCGCTCATCGAGCGGCATTTTTTATGCCTGACACTTACTGACTTTCAGCAACCAGGTTCTTGTCCAGGATTGCGTTGGCCAGTTCCATGTCGGTTGCTTTCAAGCCAGGATTGTCTTTACGCACCTGCTGGATAGCTGCTTCCAGAAACGGACCACGAATGTCGCCGTTGCTGGCGACATAGCTGCCGGCATCATCCTGAGCGGCAACGATCAGCTTGTGATCCTTGAAGGTGAGGTAAGTCGAGCCGGTGGTAGCGCCCGAGGACAGCACGTTACGCCAGAAGGTGTCAGCCATCGCTGAACCCATCGGGATGGAAAGCAAGGCTACGGTGGCGACAGCAAACTTGAGACGCATGGTGAGATACTCCGACTGTGGTTGTTCTGAGGGGTTGGATAGCCAAAGCCATGAACTAGTTCAATCAATGTGAACTAAGTGGTTCACTTTAGCTGGCGGGCTGCGGCAATACCGCCTTCTACGTGTCTAGCGCTGCTCGCTCTGTGGCGTAACCCGCAGCACTTCTTCCAGTGTAGTCAGCCCGGCCGAGACTTTCTGGGCGCCGGACAGGCGCAAGCTGCGCATGCCCTCCTTGAACGCCTGGCGCCGCATGGCATTGAGGTCGAGGTCTGCGGAGATCAAGGCTTTGATGTTGTCCGACATGACCATGATCTCGTAGACCCCGGCCCGGCCCCGATAACCGGTATCACGGCATTCCACACAGCCTACCGCCTGATGAGCGCCGGGCGGTACGGGGGCTTGCCACGGACGGGTGAGGGTTTGCCAGTCGGTTTCGTTCAGGTTGATTGGTGCCTTGCAGTGCGGACACAGGGTGCGCACCAGACGCTGGGCCATGACGCCGAGGATGGTGGCTTTGAGCAGGTAATGCGGCACGCCCAACTCCAGCATCCGGCTGATTGCGCTGGGTGCATCGTTGGTGTGCAGCGTCGAAAGCACCAAGTGGCCGGTCAATGCGGCCTGGATCGCCATTTCGGCTGTCTCCAGGTCGCGAATCTCGCCGATCATGATGATATCCGGGTCCTGTCGCATCAATGCGCGCACGCCTGCCGCAAAGCTCAGCTCGATATTGTGCTGCACCTGCATCTGGTTGAAGGCAGGCTCGACCATTTCGATCGGGTCCTCGATGGTGCAGAGGTTGACCTCCGAGGTCGCCAGCTTCTTGAGGGTGGTGTACAGCGTAGTGGTCTTGCCCGAACCGGTCGGGCCGGTGACCAGAATGATGCCGTTGGGCTGGCGGGTCATTTCCTGCCAGCGCCGCAAATCATCGCTGGAAAAACCCAGTTGATCGAAATCCTTGAGTAGCACCTCAGGATCGAAAATCCGCATCACCATCTTCTCGCCGAACGCCGTCGGCAAGGTCGACAAGCGTAATTCCACTTCGCGGTTTTCAGGGGTAGTGGTCTTGACGCGGCCGTCCTGCGGCTTGCGCTTTTCAGCGACGTTCATCCGCCCCAGGCTTTTCAGGCGGCTGACAATCGCCATGATGACCTGCGCCGGAAACTGATAGACGTTGTGCAGCACGCCATCGATGCGGAAGCGCACAGTGCCCTGTTCGCGACGCGGCTCGATGTGAATGTCGCTGGCACGTTGCTGGAACGCGTACTGGAACAGCCAATCGACGATATTGACGATGTGCGCGTCGTTGGCGTCGGGTTCCTGATCGCTGGCGCCGAGCTTGAGCAACTGTTCGAAGTTGCCCATGTTGCTCATTTTCTGTTCAGACGCGTTGGCACCGCTGACCGACTTCGCCAACCGGAAAAACTCCATCGCCATGCGCTGGATGTCTGTCGGGTTGGCGACGACGCGTTTTACCTGAAGCTTGAGCACGTGGGCGAGGTCGGCTTCCCACGAGCTGACGTAAGGCTGGGCGCTGGCGATGGTGACCGATTCGCGATCCACCGCCACGGCGAGAATCTTGTGGCGCTGGGCGAAGGCGTAGGACATCAATGGCGTGACCGCCGCTACATTGATCTTCAGCGGGTCGATGCGCATGTAGGGCTGGTCACAGGCCTTCGCCAGCCAAGCGGTGAGGGTTTCCAGGTCGAGTTTTTTGCCAGGCCGTTTCAGGTCGTCGAACTGCAACGACGCAAGAAATTCGAGAGGGTGCAGCTGAATGTTCACCGCACTGCGGCGCTGGATGAGCGCCGTTTCCGAGTCGTCCTGACCGAGAAAGCCTGCGGCGACCAGATCACGCAGCACATCGTTCAGATCGAGCCAGCGATCCTGTGAAGAGGGGGCCAGGGCTGCCATGGGCGCTCCTTGAGACTATTGATCAACAGACGATGAGCAAGAGTAGTCGCCCAGCGTGGCAGCGTTGCGCCTTCTGTGCGACCGGGAATTACTGTAGCAGCTAAATTGATTCAGCCGGGAGGGGGAGGTGTCGCTCGATTGCTGCCATGCCTCTCGTTCCCACGCGCTGCGCTCATCGTTATACACAAGTACGCTTTTGCTTCTGGCCGCAGGGCGTAGGATCGCCGCCCCGTCGCTCCTACGCCTTGCGGACAGAAGCCTGAAAGGCCCGTTTTCCAGGTTCTTCAGGGCTTATGTATAACGTCGAGCGCGGAGCGTGGGCACCATAATCGTCGTGGTTTGAAGGCTGTTACAAACGCAACAAGGTCTTCCACGCGCGGCTCTGGAACACGGTGATCGCTTGCTGAACGCGGGCGTCGAGGACTTCGTCGCTGATGTCCAGATGCGCCAGCTCTTCCAGTTTGCGCAGTTCGCCGTACAGGCGATCCAGCTCCGGCAGGTCCAGCGCGCCACGTGCCCAGTGCAGCCAGGCCTGGATGCGCTCGATGCGTGGCAGTTGCTCGGCAAGGTCTTCCGGCTGCTGCTGATAGCGGCTCAGTTGCAGGGAGGTCGCTTCTTCACCCAGCAGGCGAGGCAGCCAGCTGCTCAACAGCGCAGCGCCCTGGCGGTTACCGCGCGTGTTGCGCTCGGCCGTCCAGCTGCGTGCCAGCAACCAGCGTGAGGTGTTCAGCGAGAACTCGCCCCAGCGGGTGTCCTGCAACTCTTCAAGAAACTGCTCGTGAGCCGCGCCACGAACATCACCATCTTCCTGACCGGCCTGAACCAGCGGGCGCCAGTCTTCCAGCAGGGCATCCAATGCGGTACGCAGTTGCGCCGACGAACTGCGCGGTGCGGCCTGACCGAGACTGCTGGTCAGCGCGCGCAGCTCAGCGAGCATTTCGACCCAGTCCTGCAGCAGTCGCCAGTGGCCATTGAAACGGTATTGCTCGGCCAGACGCTGGCTGCTGCCCAGCAGATGCCAGGCCAGCGCCGAGTAGGCGTCGTCCAGCGGCGTTTCTGCGTTCAGGGTGGGTGCAGGCAGGCTCAGGGAGTAGCTGCTGGCGTCGAGCAGGCGATAGCCGCGCTCGGCCTTGCTGATGTCGCACGGCATCAATGGCAACGTTGCAGCCAGCTCGGCCGCCAGTTCCAGCAGGGCGGCAGGATCACCTTCGCGCAGCTCCAGTTCCAGCTCGCAGATTTCTTCCTTCTGCTTGCCCGCTACGACCTGGCCCAGGTCCAGCGCGGCCTCGATCACGACCTTGGTCTTGCCGCGACCCCAGGCGATTTCGGCTTTTTCACGCACAAAATCAGTGGTGAACAGCGGCTTGATGGTTTTCTTGTCCAGCCCGGCCAGTTGTTCGGGCCAGCAATCGCCTTCGAGCTTCTTCAGGTCCAGCTTGGCCTTGGTCAGGTCCCAGTTGTATTCATTGCGCTCGGACAGCCCAGCCACGCTTTGCCCGCGTGTCTTCATGGTCTGGATGATCTGATCACCGTCGCGACGAATGCGCAGCGCGACCTTGGCATGTGCCAGCTCGCGCTCCGGGGTATCGAAATACTGGTTCGACAGTTCCAGGCGCTCCCAGCCACTTTTGTTGCGCTTCTTGAGCAACGGATGTTCGCGCAGTGCAGCGAGGGTCTCGCGGCTGACGCGGAGTTTGATTTCTGTTTCTTTTTGCATGGCCGGGGGAATCCAAACGCTGATGCTGATAACGGGAGCGCAGCCCATGGCTGAACGGCTGCTGAGGGCGGCAGTGTACAGGACATGACCCGAAACGGTTTATTCCTGGGTTGCTATGGCCCTATGATGAGCCCTGTTTTGTCTTGATTACAGGAAACGTCCATGCCGTTGCCGTCCATGAAAGACCAGTTTGCAGCCTTGATCGCTGCGCCATCGGTGAGCTGTACTCAGCCTTCTCTGGACCAGACCAATCGGCCTGTCATCGACCTGCTGGCCGGGTGGCTTGGCGATCTGGGTTTTGCCTGCGACATTCAGCAGGTTTCGCCCGGCAAGTTCAACCTGCTGGCGACTTTCGGCACCGGCCCCGGCGGCTTGGTGCTGGCGGGGCACAGCGATACCGTGCCGTTCGACGAAGCGCTGTGGAAAACCGACCCGCTGAAACTGACCGAAGTCGATGGCCGCTGGGTCGGGCTGGGCAGCTGCGACATGAAGGGCTTCTTTGCACTGGTCATCGAGGCGGTGCGCGGTCTGCTCGACCAGCCGTTCAAGCAGCCGCTGCTGATCCTTGCGACCTGCGATGAAGAAAGTTCGATGGCCGGCGCCCGTGCGCTGGCAGAGGCTGGCCGCCCGCTGGGCCGTGCGGCGGTGATCGGCGAGCCGACCGGGCTCAAGCCGATCCGCATGCACAAGGGCGTGATGATGGAGCGCATCCATATTCTCGGGCGCAGCGGCCACTCGTCAGATCCCAGCCTCGGGCACAGCGCTCTGGAAGCCATGCACGACGCGATCAGCGAGCTCAAGGGCCTGCGCAAAGAGTGGCAGGCCGAATACCGCAACCCGCAATTCAGCGTGCCGCAACCGACCCTCAACCTGGGCTGCATTCATGGCGGCGACAATCCGAACCGCATCTGCGGCCAGTGCTCGCTGGAGTTCGACCTGCGCCCGCTGCCGGGTATGGATCCGGACGTGCTGCGTGCCGCCATCCGGCAAAAGCTGCAACCGCTCGCCGAGTTGCATCAGGTGCAGATCGACTACGCTCCACTGTTTCCCGAGTGCGCGCCGTTCGAACAGGTGGCCGATGCAGAGCTGGTCCGTGTAGCTGAACGACTGACCGGTCATACCGCCGCCGCAGTAGCGTTCGGCACCGAAGCGCCTTATCTTCAGCGCCTTGGTTGTGAAACACTGGTGCTCGGCCCGGGTGATATTGCCTGCGCGCATCAGCCGGGGGAATACCTCGAAATGTCACGTCTGGACCCTACAGTGCGTCTGTTACGCCAGCTGATCGAACATTATTGCCTGACGCCTCAGTGAGTCAGGTTCCACATAGGTTGAACAAAAGGAGACTGCGCGTGTTGCCAAGCCTGTTCCGACGATAACCACCACACCGTTGTGCGTGCTTTTTCTTTTCGTCCATTTTATCTACAGGCTCTTGTTGTCATGCCCGAATACGTCAACTGGCTTCGCCACGCGTCCCCTTACATCAATGCCCACCGCGATTGCACCTTCGTCGTCATGCTGCCCGGCGATGGCGTAGAGCATCCCAATTTCGGCAATATCGTCCACGATCTGGTGTTGCTGCACAGCCTGGGCGTGCGCCTGGTGCTGGTACACGGCTCGCGCCCACAGATCGAAAGCCGTCTGGCCCAGCGCGGGATTACCCCGCGTTACCACCGTGACCTGCGGATCACCGACACCGAAACCCTGGAATGCGTGATCGATGCCGTCGGCCAGTTGCGCATCTCTATTGAAGCGCGCCTGTCGATGGACATGGCCGCTTCGCCAATGCAGGGCTCACGCCTGCGGGTGACCAGTGGCAACGTGGTCACTGCACGGCCTATCGGCGTACTGGAAGGCGTCGATTATCAGCACACCGGCGAAGTCCGTCGGGTCGACCGCAAGGGCATCAACCGCCTGCTGGATGAGCGTCATATCGTGCTGCTGTCGCCGCTGGGCTATTCGCCGACCGGCGAGATTTTCAATCTGGCCTGCGAAGACGTCGCTACCCGTGCGGCCATTGATCTGGCCGCCGATAAATTGCTGCTGTTCGGCGCTGAAACCGGGTTGCTGGACGAGCAGGGCCGGCTGGTGCGCGAGCTGCGTCCACAGCAGGTGCCTGCGCACTTGCAGCGTCTGGGTGGCAACTATCAGGCGGAATTGCTGGATGCGGCAGCCGAAGCCTGTCGCGGTGGCGTGGCGCGCAGCCATATCGTCAGCTATGCCGAGAACGGCGCGCTGCTGACCGAGCTGTTTACCCGCGACGGTGGCGGTACGCTGGTGGCGCAGGAGCAGTTCGAACTGGTCCGTGAAGCGGCTATCGAGGACGTCGGTGGTTTGATGGACCTGATCACACCGCTGGAAGAGCAGGGCATCCTGGTACGCCGCTCCCGCGAAGTGCTGGAGCGCGAGATTACCCAGTTCAGCGTGGTTGAGCGGGAAGGCTTGATCATTGCCTGTGCGGCGCTGTATCCGATTGCCGATTCAGAGGCGGGCGAGCTGGCGTGTCTGGCGGTCAACCCCGAGTACCGTCACGGCGGTCGTGGTGACGAGTTGCTGGAGCGCATCGAAAGCCGTGCCCGCGCGCTGGGTCTCAAAACCCTGTTCGTCCTCACCACTCGCACCGCTCACTGGTTCCGCGAGCGCGGTTTCGAGCCGAGCAGCGTCGACCGCCTGCCGAGTGCGCGTGCGTCGTTGTACAACTTCCAGAGAAATTCGAAGATCTTCGAAAAGGCGATTTAAGCTCAAGCGCCGACGCGGAGCGTCCAGAAAGGCGTGCCCACGCGGAGCGGTGGAACGATAGGTGTTCTCCAGACCACCTATAGTTCCTCGCGCCCCGGCTCATACACCGATCGTTCCTCACTCAGCGTGGGAATGCAGTTCGTGACGCTCTGCGTCACATCCTGATCAGTTACTGATCGACAGAATACTGGCCTGATACGACCCGACAAACGTGTCGAAATCCACCACTTCTTCCGTTGCTTCCAGCTCGGCCTGTTCCTCGATGGAGGTTTTGGCCAGGGCTTCGAAGTGTGCCTGTTCTTCGGCGCTCAGCGGGTGGGTGCGGAAGTATTCGGCGTGGACCTGGCTCTGGCGCAGGGAGAACGCGGTAAAGCCCTCGTTATGCGCTTTCATGCTCGCCAGGACCTGAGCTGACGGTGTCAGGGCTGTGTCGTCGATCTTGGCTTGTTGCACGGCAATCGACTTGATGTGCTCGTCGATGCCCTGCGCCTGATCGAGCAGCCTGGCAATCGGGGTGATTTTCTCAAGCAGCTCAGTGGCCCAGGCCTTGAGCTCGACCGGGCTGTTATCGCGCATCAGGTTCAGGCCCGGACGGCGGCCTTCCTTGACCACGGCCAGGAAGTTCGAACTGGCATTCGAGCATTCGTGGCCAGCCAGTTGCGGGCTTTCTTCAAGCGCGCAATACAGTACAAACGCGTCGATGAAGCGCGACTGCTCCAGGCTGATACCGGTAGGCAGGAACGGGTTGATGTCCAGGCAGCGTACTTCAACGTACTGCACGCCACGCGCCACCAGCGCCTGAATAGGGCGTTCGCCGCTATAGGTCACGCGCTTCGGGCGGATATTGGAGTAGTACTCGTTTTCAATCTGCAACACATTGGTGTTGAGCTGAATCCATTCGCCGTTCCGGTCATGAGTGCCGACGTCGACGTAAGGCTGATAAGGCGTGGCCACGGCTTTGCGCAGGCTGTCGGTGTAACTGACCAGATCGTTGTAGCACGGCGTCAGGTCGGCCTGGGCATCGCTCTGATAACCCAGATCGCTCATGCGCAGGCTGGTGGCGTAGGGCAGATACAACGTGTCGGCGTCGAAATGTTGCTCCAGTTGATGCTCGCGGCCGCGCAGAAAACCCGCGTCCAGAGCCGGTGAAGCGCCGAACAGGTACATCAGCAGCCAGCTGTAACGGCGGAAATTACGGATCAGCGCAATATAGGAGTGCGACTGGTACTCACGCGCGTCGCCAGCAAAGTCTTCGGTCCCCTTGAGCAACGCCCAGGCGTCTTCCGGCAGCGAGAAATTGTAGTGAATACCGGCAATACATTGCATGGTCTTGCCGTAACGCAGTGCCAGACCCTTGCGATACACGTACTTGAGCTTGCCGATGTTCGACGTGCCGTAATACGCGATCGGGATGTGCTCTTCGTCGGGCAGCGGGCAGGGCATCGACGGGCTCCACAGCAACTCGTTGTCCAGCTTGCTGTAGGCGAAGCGATGGATCTTGTCGAGGCTGTCGAGGGTTTCGGCCGGGTTCTTCAGCGCTGGCGTAATGAACTCCAGCAGCGATTCGGAATAATCGGTGGTGACCTGGCCGTTGGTCAGTGCGGCACCCAGAGCTTGTGGATGAGGCGTGCAGGCCAGTTCTGCCGTTGCAGTGACGCGCAGACACTCTCGCTCTATACCGTGCAGGCATTGCTCCAGCAAAGAGAGGTTGTTGCGCTCGCCGAGCAGGGCAAGACGGCGGTTTAAAAGTTCGCTCAAGGTGTAATCCTTCACGCATCGGTCGCCCCGATATGGGGGTGGACTTGACGGTCTACAAGGGTGAAGAAAGGAACTGGCGTGGTCGCCTGGTTGGATCTGTAACGCCCGTTCACAATCGCTGCTCTTCGTCGTACCTCCCAAATGGACTCGGCACCACGCTAATGGTGCCGAAATTAACTCAAATGATGTCGATAGGGCTAGGTTCTGTTCAAAGCGATTGCGTTTATCAGCCTTTATAGACGTTTAGAGAACTGCAAATGTGCCCTGGGCTTTTGCAACGAGCTTGTCGCCCTGGACGACTTCCGCCTCGACGACCAGCGTTCTGCGGCCCGCATGCAGCACCTTGGCGATGCACACAACCTCGCCCTCGGACACCCCACGCACGTAGTTGATCTTGCACTCGATGGTCACGCTGCGCTGGTCGAAACCGTGGGAGCTGGAACAGGCCAGCCCCATGGCGATATCGACCAGGCTGAAGATTGCCCCGCCGTGCATCACGTTGCCGCGATTGCGCAGGTGCGCTTCCAGCGGCAATGCGACCTCGGCCACGCCTTCGTCCAGACGCCGCAGCTCGCAGCCAAGCATCTTGAAATAGGCGCTGTGGGTCAGATCTTCCGGGATGTCCATCAGCGCTTCTTCAGTTGTTTGGCGTTGGCAAACAGCGAAGCCATGGCGTTGTTGGCCGGGGCGGGTGCGCTGGTTTCCTTGCGCGGTGCGCTGCTCTGCTGGCGCTGCGAAGAGCCTGGGCGTGCGCCGCGAGCACCGTCGATTTTCTCGCCAGGCGTGTCGCTCATGCGCATCGACAGGCCGACGCGTTTGCGTGGGATGTCGACTTCCATGACCTTCACTTTCACCACGTCACCGGCCTTGACCGCTTCACGCGGGTCCTTGATGAACTTCTCGGACAGCGCCGAGATGTGCACCAGACCGTCCTGGTGCACGCCGATGTCGACGAACGCACCGAAGTTGGTGACGTTGGTGACGACGCCTTCGAGGATCATGCCCAGTTGCAGATCCTTCAGGTCTTCGACGCCGTCCTGGAACTCGGCGGTCTTGAACTCCGGACGCGGGTCACGCCCCGGTTTTTCCAGTTCTTGCAGAATGTCGGTCACGGTCGGCAGACCAAAGGTCTCGTCGGTGAATTTCTTAGGGTCCAGACGCTTGAGAAAGCTGGCGTCGCCGATCAGCGAGCGGATATCGCGGTCGGTTTCAGCCGCAATCCGCTGCACCAGCGGGTAGGCTTCCGGGTGAACAGCCGAGGAGTCCAGCGGGTTGTCGCCATTCATGACGCGCAGAAAGCCTGCGGCCTGCTCGAAGGTTTTTTCGCCCAGACGGCTGACTTTCTTCAGTGAAGCGCGGGTCTTGAACGCACCGTTTTCATCACGATGCGCCACGATGTTCTGCGCCAGCGTGGTGTTGAGGCCGGAAATCCGTGCCAGCAGGGCAACCGAAGCGGTATTCACGTCCACGCCCACGGCGTTCACACAGTCTTCAACCACAGCGTCCAGACCGCGAGCCAGTTTCAATTGCGAAACGTCATGCTGGTACTGACCGACACCAATGGATTTCGGATCGATTTTCACCAGCTCGGCCAGCGGATCCTGTAAGCGACGGGCAATCGATACCGCGCCACGGATCGACACGTCCAGCTCTGGAAACTCCTTGGCAGCCAGCTCCGACGCCGAGTAAACCGATGCACCGGCTTCGGACACCATGACTTTGGTCATTTTCAGGCCCGGGTATTTTTTGATCAGATCTGCGGCCAGTTTGTCGGTTTCACGGCTGGCAGTACCGTTGCCGATGGCGATCAGGTCGACCGCATGCTTGGCACACAGGGCCGCCAGCACGGCGATGGTCTGGTCCCACTGATTCTTCGGCACATGCGGATAGACCGTGGCGTAGTCGAGCAGCTTGCCGGTGGCATCCACTACGGCGACCTTGCAGCCAGTACGCAGGCCAGGGTCGAGGCCCAGCGTGGCGCGCTGGCCGGCCGGGGCAGCGAGCAGCAGGTCGTGCAGGTTGTGGGCAAACACGTTGATCGCTTCGGTTTCCGCGCCTTCACGCAGTTCACCCAGCAGATCGGTTTCCAGATGGCTGTACAGCTTGACCTTCCAGGTCCAGCGCACCACTTCGGCCAGCCACTTGTCAGCCGGGCGGCTTTGGTTCTGGATACCGAAGCGTTCGCCAATCATCAGCTCGCATGGGTGCATGGCGCCCGGCAGTTCTTCGCCGACTTTCAGCGCGCTGCTGAGAAAGCCTTCATTGCGGCCGCGGAAAATCGCCAGGGCGCGGTGCGATGGCATGCTCTTGAGCGGCTCGTCGTGTTCGAAATAGTCGCGGAACTTGGCGCCTTCTTCTTCCTTGCCCGGCACCACGCGTGCGCTGATCACCGCTTCCTGCTTGAGGAAGCTGCGCAGCTTGTCGAGCAGGGCAGCGTCTTCGGCGAAGCGCTCCATCAGAATGTACTTGGCACCTTCCAGCGCGGCTTTCACGTCGGCCACGCCTTTTTCGGCGTCGACAAAGCGTGCCGCTTCGGTTTCCGGGTTCAGGCCCGGGTCGTTGAACAGGCCGTCGGCCAGCTCGCCGAGGCCTGCCTCAAGGGCGATCTGACCCTTGGTGCGGCGTTTCTGCTTATAAGGAAGGTACAAGTCTTCAAGACGGGTCTTGGTGTCGGCCAGCTTGATATCGCGAGCGAGTTCCGGGGTCAGCTTGCCTTGCTCTTCGATGCTGGCAAGGATGCTGACGCGCCGGTCGTCCAGTTCGCGCAGATAGCGCAGGCGTTCTTCCAGATGGCGCAGTTGCGTGTCATCAAGGCTGCCGGTCACTTCCTTGCGATAACGGGAAATGAAGGGCACGGTCGAGCCTTCATCCAGTAGTGCTACGGCCGCGGCGACCTGTTGTGGGCGTACACCGAGTTCTTCGGCGATGCGGCTGTTGATGCTGTCCATAAGACCACCTGGAGTTGTGAGCAAAAAACTGGGCTGTATACGAATTGCCTTGCCTGACGTTCGTCCGGCAGTGTTTATCTTCAATGCTGGCGGACTGCTGCAAGTCCGGCGTTGCCTGACTTTGAGGGCGGCGCATTATACCCGGCGAAGAAGGATTAGGGGATTGGCCGACAAACGTGGTCTTTTTTCAGCGCAAATGCATGCGCAAGTGTCGCCCCCAGTAAAATCTGCTAACAATGCACACGGTGCGCATCACCGCAGCTAAGCCATAATGCGCCCCGAGATCAGAGGAGCATCCGATGAGCAGCACCGCACAAAATGCTGAAGGCGAAAAAATCCTGATTGTCGATGATGATCCGGGGTTAAGCAGTCTCCTTGAACGTTTTTTCACCAGCAAGGGCTACCGTGCCCGCGCTGTGGCGAACGTGGAGCAAATGGACCGATTGCTGGCCCGTGAGGTGTTCAACCTTGTGGTGCTGGACTTGATGCTGCCGGGGGAAGACGGTCTTTCCGCTTGCCGCCGGCTGCGTGCCGCGAACAATCAGGTGCCCATCATCATGCTGACCGCCAAGGGCGATGAGCTGAGCCGTATCAAGGGGCTCGAACTGGGTGCCGACGACTACCTGGCCAAACCGTTCAACCCGGACGAGTTGATGGCTCGGGTCAAGGCTGTATTGCGTCGTCAGGCTGCGCCTGTACCCGGTGCGCCCGGCAGTGAAGACGAGTCGGTGAGCTTCGGCGATTACGTGTTGTCCCTGGCGACCCGCGAGCTTAAACGTGGCGAAGAAGTCCACATGCTCACCACAGGCGAGTTTGCGGTGCTCAAGGCGCTGGTGATGCACGCTCGCGAGCCGTTGACCCGAGACAAACTGATGAATCTGGCCCGTGGCCGGGAGTGGGATGCTCTGGAGCGCTCCATCGACGTGCAGATTTCCCGTCTGCGTCGTCTGATCGAGCCGGACCCGTCCAAGCCCCGTTACATCCAGACTGTCTGGGGTGTGGGTTATGTATTCGTTCCAGATGGCGCCGGAAATCGCTGACAACGCGTTGTCAGCACTGAAATCCGTCATTCCTGCCAGTTACGTCGATAACCTTCCAACAGGTTATCGACGTTCTGGTTTTTTGCGTTCGTCCATCGGGTCTCGCCCGCGTTCGGCAAACCTGCGAGCCTGGCTCGCCTTGCAAAGTGTATGGCTGCTGTTATGAAGACTCCGCTCTGGTTTCCGCAAAGCTTTTTCTCCCGCACGCTCTGGCTGGTGCTTATCGTCGTGCTGTTTTCCAAGGCCCTGACCCTGGTCTACCTGCTGATGAACGAAGACGTGCTGGTCGACAGGCAGTACAGCCATGGCGTCGCGCTCACCCTGCGCGCTTACTGGGCAGCCGATGAAAACGATCGCGACGCGATTGCCGAGGCGGCCGGTCTGATTCGTGTCGTGGGCGGTGGCGTGCCGGAAGGGGAGCAGCACTGGCCATACAGCGAGATTTATCAGCGCCAGATGCAGGCCGAGCTGGGCGCCGACACCGAGGTTCGTCTGCGCGTGCATGCGCCGCCCGCGCTGTGGGTGCGAGCGCCCAGCCTTGGGGATGGCTGGCTGAAAGTACCGCTTTATCCGCACCCCTTGCGCGGTCAGAAGATCTGGAGCGTGCTGGGCTGGTTCCTGGCGATTGGTTTGCTGTCTACCGCGTCCGCCTGGATTTTCGTCCGTCAGCTGAATCAGCCACTCAAACGCCTGGTCTTCGCCGCTCGGCAACTGGGTCAGGGGCGCAGCGTGCGTTTGCCGGTCAGTGATACGCCCAGCGAGATGACCGAGGTCTATCGAGCCTTCAATCAGATGGCCGAGGATGTCGAGCAGGCCGGGCAGGAGCGCGAGCTGATGCTGGCGGGGGTCTCGCATGATCTGCGAACGCCATTGACTCGTTTGCGTCTGTCGCTGGAACTGATGAACGACAACGAGTTTTCCGAAGGCATGGTGCGCGACATCGAGGACATGGACGCTATTCTTGATCAGTTCCTGGCGTTCATACGCGATGGTCGCGACGAAGAGATTGAGGAAGTCGATCTGGGCGATCTGGTGCGCGATGTCGTTGCACCGTTCAACAATGATGAAGACAGCATCCGATTGTGTCTCGAGCCGATTCCGCCTTTCCCGCTGCGTAGAGTATCGATGAAGCGCTTGTTGACCAATCTGATAGGCAACGCGCGGCATCATGCGGGCAACGGCATCGAAGTGGCGGCTTACGTGTCGGGCGACAGAAACGCGCCTTACGTCGTGCTCAGCGTGCTGGACCGAGGGGCAGGTATCGACCCTTCGGAGCTGGACACGATCTTCAACCCGTTCATCCGCGGCGACCGGGCTCGCAGCGGCAAGGGCACCGGGCTTGGGCTGGCCATCGTCAAGCGCATTGCTGCGATGCACGGTGGCAATGTCGAGCTGAGAAACAGATCAGGGGGTGGGCTTGAGGCGCGGGTACGTCTGCCGTTAGGGCTGATGCTGCCGAGGGATGCGACTTGAAGGCGGGTTTGACCAGAATATAAAGCGCCGTGCATCAGCCAGTAAGAGATTCCGACAGGTCGGAAAACACTCATGGCCTTGCACGGCAACTTGCCTGACCCGGCCCTTTACGGAGGTACTCCCTGTACCCCTAGGTCACGCCGATCTTATCGGTCAACGCATCCCGGCCCCATGGTCATGTGCAAACCTTCCTCAGGCTGCACAGATCAGGAAGGTAGCGGCTCGCAGAGCCGACACCTTCCCTGCTGGATCAATACCAGTTCGGGTCTTTGCGCAATTGCTCTTGCAGCAGACCCTTCATGCCCTCGTCAGGCTCACCCAGATAGCGGTAAGTCGCGTGACGGGTAGGTGACTTATCTGCGGGAAGACCTGCAGGCACTTCAACCAGCATGGCGTAGGCGTCTTCCTTGTCGAGGCTGACAGCCACGATCAGACGCTTGCTCTTGCACGTATCGGCGGTTTCGCAAAGCGGTCCCACCAGATACTTGTCACCGTCCTCGGTGACCGCCGTCATTTGCTGCTCGGAGGCACCGGACAGGTTGAGAACCCAATCCGGCAACCGCTCTTCCTTCTTGACGACTTTCGTCCAGGTAGTGCGGTACTCAGGGGACGAACTCAGAAGCTCATTGACCCTGGACTGCCCATCGTTGGCAGCCGTGGCCATGGCACTGCCGCCCAACAGCAGGGCGGCGGCCAGTGTGCGAAATGACGTGTGCATCTTTAGCCTCGACCGCGACGACCGAAGAAGAACGACACAACGAACATCACCAGGAAGACGACGAACAGGATCTTGGCGATACCAGTAGCCGTACCAGCGATACCGCCAAAGCCCAGTACTGCAGCGATGATGGCGATGATCAGAAACGTGATAGCCCAACTCAACATGGTGATACTCCTTTAATGCCGTTTTATTTAATGATCTAAGGGTGCTGCTTTTTTTCTAGTCGGGTCAGAAAACCCATTTTTGCTGCGGCGCGGCTTCATCCACAGAGACGATGCCATCGACAGGGCGAAGGCTCGACGATGCTTCTTTGACCACTGGCGAGCTAACGCTGCGGTAAGAAACATTGCTGCTGTGAAAGAATTGCTGACTGGCTTGAGCTGCCTGGCTGGTTTGATCCCAGCGCTGGTATTGTTGAATGGCGATCAGGGTGACCAACAGGGCCAGCAGCAGGAAAAGACCTTGCTGGATGTGCAGGGGAGAAATACGCAATTGTGCAACTCGCTGGATGTTCATCTGCAAACTCCCCTGACCCGTAGTCGTACGATCTTGTGGGTCGCCATATACCGACCTCGTTGCAGGAGATATTGCAGACTGCATGCCAAGTTTTTACACGATATTAAAGCCAATAAAATCAACAGGTTATAAAGTTTTACAGGCGGGTCCTACCAGCAAGCTGCACGATTACACATTTGTAATCGTGCGTTCTGCACGAGGCCTCATGCGCTGAATGCCGTCAGGTTCAGCCTGCGCTACGTGCCATGACCTTCAGAGCATCGCCGTTTACGCCTTTGACACCGCGGATGTTTTTCGCAATTTCAACCGCCAGTTCCTTCTCGGCAAAGTTGGCGACCACGCCGTTCAGGCTGACCACTCCCGCCTTGGTATCCACCTTGATATTCAAACCGTCCAGAGTCCGGCTGTAGATCAGGCTCGCCTTCACCTTGCTGGTGATCCATGCGTCACTCATCTCTTCAGTGGGTGTCAGCGACTGCGGCTGAGCCTTGGAGGCTATGGAGTCGGCTGCGCTCAGGCTGATCAGGTTGTTGACGCTGACCACGCCATCGGTATTGCTGGCAAGGCTTCCCGCAAGCTCCTTGGCTTCAGGGCTTTGCGCACGGCCCTTGAGGGTGATGACGCCGTCCTTGCTGTCGACATCGATATTCAAACCTTCGGTGACACTGCTCCACAGCAGTTTGGATTTCACCGTTGCGACCAGCGTGGCGTCGTCGAAGCGTTGAGCCATGTCGGTTCGAGTGCCGGCGTCGCTGGCGACCGAGGCATCGACCTGTAACTGGTTATCGACTTTTTCAATGCCTTTGACGTCCAGCGCAATGCGCTCCGCCAGTTCGCGATCGACTTCACTTTCGACCTTACCCTTCAGGATGGCTGTGCCTTGCTCGACATCCACATCGATCTTGAAAGGGCTCAGATGCTTGTTCAGTGCGAAGGCAGTCCAGATCGACCCTTCCTGCCGCGCTTCGGCGAGTTGAGTGGGCAGGTCAGGCTGGGCGAGCACGGGGCCGCTGCCAAGCATTGCGGCGGCGGCAGTGATCAGAGCGATCTTTTTCATTGAAAACATGTGGGCGTTCCTTTTGGAGTGAATTTCGTCTCCGGGCAGACGGTTTAAGCGGCATAAACACGGGCTAATCGGGCTATTCGGCATTAAACGAACAGATAGCTACCACGAATGCCGCAGAATCAATCAGAATTGACCATGCAACTTGCCCGATGATTCCGAGACTAACTGAGACAATTCATTAAGGAGCGTAGGAAAAATGGAAGCAGCCACTGAGAATCAGGGCCGTATTCTCCTTGTGGACGACGAGTCCGCCATCCTCCGCACCTTCCGGTACTGCTTGGAAGACGAAGGCTACAGTGTCGCCACTGCCAACAGCGCAGCGCAGGCCGACACGCTTATGCAGCGTCAGGTGTTTGATCTGTGCTTCCTGGACCTGCGTCTGGGTGAGGACAATGGCCTTGATGTGCTGGCGCAGATGCGCATTCAGGCGCCGTGGATGCGCGTGGTCATCGTGACCGCGCATTCGGCCGTCGACACCGCCGTCGATGCCATTCAGGCTGGCGCAGCCGACTATCTGGTAAAACCGTGCAGCCCTGATCAACTGCGCCTGGCTACCGCCAAGCAACTGGAAGTGCGACAGCTTTCGGCGCGTCTGGAAGCGCTGGAAGGCGAGGTGCGTAAACCCAAGGACGGTCTGGATTCCCACAGTCCATCGATGATGGCCATTCTGGAAACCGCCCGTCAGGTTGCGGTGACCGATGCCAACATCCTCATTCTGGGTGAGTCCGGTACAGGTAAAGGTGAGCTGGCCCGCGCGATTCACGGCTGGAGCAAGCGCGCCAAGAAGTCCTGCGTCACGATCAACTGCCCGTCGCTCACCGCCGAATTGATGGAAAGCGAACTGTTCGGTCACAGCCGCGGAGCGTTTACCGGCGCCAGTGAAAGCACGCTGGGCCGGGTCAATCAGGCGGATGGCGGCACGCTGTTCCTCGACGAGATCGGCGATTTCCCGTTAACGTTGCAGCCCAAGCTGCTGCGCTTCATTCAGGACAAGGAGTACGAGCGCGTTGGTGACCCGGTCACCCGCCGTGCCGATGTTCGCATTCTGGCGGCAACCAACCTCAATCTGGAGGACATGGTGCGCAGTGGGCGTTTCCGCGAGGATTTGCTGTACCGTCTGAACGTCATCACCCTGCATCTGCCGGCCCTGCGTGAGCGCAGCGAAGACATTCTGACCCTGGCGGATCGTTTTCTGGCGCGTTTCGTCAAGGACTATGCCCGTCCAGCGCGCGGTTTCAGCGACGAAGCGCGTGCGGCGCTGCTCAACTACCGTTGGCCCGGCAATATCCGCGAACTGCGTAACGTTATCGAGCGCGCGAGCATCATTTGCCCGCAAGAGCGTGTGGAGGTCAGCCACCTGGGCATGGCGGAGCAACCGGTGAACAACGCGCCGCGTGTAGGTGCAGCGTTGAGTCTGGACGAGCTGGAAAAAGCCCACATCGGCGCGGTGCTCGCTACCAGTGAAACACTTGATCAGGCCGCGAAAACACTGGGTATCGACGCTTCTACTCTTTACCGCAAACGTAAACAGTACAACCTGTGAATGACCTCAAATGAAACTGGCCATGAAGTTGCGCACCCGCCTTTTTCTGAGTATTTCGGCCCTGATCACGGTCGCTTTGCTCGGCCTGCTGCTGGGGCTCGTCAGTGTCATGCAGATGGCCCGGACTCAGGAGTCGCTGATTCAGCACAACTTTGCCATTCTGGATCTGGGTTTGAAGCTGCGCCAGAACCTCGGCGATCAATTGGTACTGATGACAGGCGCCCAGCGTGATGAGCCTGAACTGGAAAAAATCCAGCGTCAGTTTGAAGAGCTGCTGGAACAGGGCTCGATGCAGGACACCCAGCAGGAAGTGCGCAGCGGTTTCGAGAAGACCAAGGGTGATTACCAGGGCTTCATGAAGGCTTGGAAGCTTTATGGTAATGACCCGCGGGGCATACGCGGCACGCCGCAGTTGAGCGAGAGCTTCGACACTCTGCGTAACGGGCTGTTGAGTGTGCATCGCACTGCCCTCGAAAACATTAGCAATGCCGAGATCAATTCTCGGGATCGTGCGCTGTGGATCGCTGGCCTGCTTGGGCTCGTCGGGTTGGCGGTGCTGTGCATCGGCTTTGTGACCGCGCACGGTATTGCCCGACGTTTCGGCGCACCGATCGAGGCGCTGGCCAAGGCGGCCGACCGAATAGGCGAGGGTGATTACGAGGTAATGCTGCCTATTTCCTCGGCTGCCGAGATGAATTTGCTGACCCGGCGCTTCGGCATCATGGCCGAGGCCCTGCGCCAGCATCAGGCGACCAACGTTGACGAGCTGCTGGCCGGGCAGCAGCGTCTGCAAGCGGTTCTCGATAGTATCGACGACGGCCTGTTGATGATTGACCGGCAAGGGCATCTGGAGCACATGAATCCTGTGGCGCAGCGGCAACTCGGTTGGGACGAGAGCCGTCTGGGCCAGAGTCTGGGTGAAGCGCTGGGACGTCCCGAGCTGGATGAGCAACTGCACCTGGTGCTGCGCGGCGGGACCCTGGAGCGTGCGCCGGAAGATCTGGCCATCGAAATAGAGGGCGAGTCTCGCTTGCTGACCTACAGCATGACGCCGGTTAGCCATACCAAGGGGCATATTCTGGGTGCGGTCATGGTGCTGCATGACGTTACCGAGCAGCGAGCGTTCGAACGTGTGCGCAGTGAGTTCGTACTGCGCGCCTCACACGAGCTGCGCACGCCGGTCACCGGTATGCACATGGCGTTCGGCCTGTTGCAGGAGCGGCTGCATTTCGCGCCGGAGTCCCGCGAAGCCGATCTGCTGAATACCGTCACCGAAGAGATGCAGCGCTTGATGCAGCTCATCAATGACCTGCTGAATTTCTCTCGTTACCAGAACGGCCTGCAAAAACTCAAACTGGCCCCGTGCTCTATCGAGACTCTGCTGGAAGAGGCCAAGGCCCGATTCGAAGATCAAGCTCTGGAACAGGACATTGTGTTGATGCTGGATGTGCCGGAGCCCATGCCGCGTCTGCACGCCGACCAGTCGCAACTCGAGCGGGTACTCGACAACCTGCTGGACAACGCCTTGCGTCATACACCGCCGAAGGGACTGATCCGCTTGCAGGCGCGGCGTCACGGCGAGCGCGCGATTATCAGTGTCGAGGATAACGGCGAGGGTATCGCCTACGGCCAGCAAGGGCGCATCTTCGAGCCTTTCGTGCAGGTCGGTCGCAAAAAAGGCGGCGCCGGGCTCGGGCTGGCGCTGTGCAAGGAGATTGTCCAGTTGCACGGCGGGCGTATGGGCGTTTACTCAAGGCCGGGGCAGGGCACGCAGTTTTATATGGCGTTGCCGCTTTGAGGGCTTGATTGCCAAGCCCTCATCAGATGATTGAGCGCCCGGCTCCAAGCCGATCAATTCGAGTGATTAAGCACCTGCAAAATGGCCGCGCTTTGGGCGTCGGGTTCGCCGTCGAAGCGCGCAGGGCGGTAGTGCATCTGGAAGGCTGCCAGTACCTGGCGTGTTGCGACGTCCAGCTCGCCGGTCTGCGGGGTGGTGTAGCCCAGGCGCGCCAGTTGCTGCTGGAACCAGGTGATGCTCGGCAGGTTGACGGCCAGCAGCGCCTGACGCTGGGCAACCTGGCGTTCGTCTGGCCAGATGCCGAGTCCTTCAGCTGCGAGACGCTTCCACGGGAACAGCGGACCCGGGTCCTGCTTGCGCAGCGGCGCAATGTCGCTGTGCCCAATGATGTGTTTGGGGTCGATCCTGTTGCGTTTGACGATGTCCTTGAGCAGTACGGTGATCGACTTGACCTGTGCCTCGGTGTACGGATACCACAGGCGACCGGTCGGCGTGTCCTTGAAGCCTGGATTGACGATTTCAATGCCGATGGAGCTGGAGTTAAGCCATGTGCGGCCTTCCCATTCGCTTTCACCCGCGTGCCAGGCTCGGGCACTTTCATCGACCAGTTTGTAGATCGTGGCCTGGGGGTCATCCCCGATCAGGTAATGACTGCTGACCTCGCCATGGGTCAACAACTGGAGGGAGCGTTCCAGTGAAGTCGAGGTGTAGTGCATCACGACGTACTGAATCCGACCGTCGAAATTCACGGACGGATGGCTGGTATCCAGCTTCGGACCGCTTGAGCAGGCCGTCAGGACAAGTAACAGGAAGGCAGAGAAATACAGCTTCATTGGATTGGCAGCGTCCGCAGGGAATGCAACATCATAACAAAACGGCGGCGAATAGCTTCAGGCTGAAACATTTGTTCAGGTTAAAATGTTTCAGCTAGCCCTGCTCTAACCGGTTCCTGCCATTTTCCTTGGCTTTGTAGAGTGCCTGGTCGGCGCGCTTTATAGCGGTATCAGGGCGTTCGCCCGCGCGGAAGGCAGTCATCCCTATTGAGACGGTGATCGTTACTCGCTCACCCTTGAAGTGAAACGGGCACATCTCGACGGCGGCGCGCAGTTCGTTGACCAGTATCAATCCGGCTTCTGGAAGTGTTGCAGGCAGCAACATGACAAATTCTTCGCCACCGAAGCGGGCGAGGAAATCACCCGGGCGCAGGCGCTTTTTGAAGACGTTGGCGACAATTTTAAGCACTTTGTCGCCAGCCAGATGCCCGTAGCCATCGTTGATGCGCTTGAAGTGGTCGAGGTCGAGAATGCACACCAGCAGGCTGTTCTTTTCCTGCTGCCACTGCGCCATCTCATGCTCAAGGCGTTCGCCCCATGCAGCCCGGTTGGGCAGTTCGGTGAGCGGATCAACCAGCGCCTTCTGTCGCTGCTCTTCCAGGTGGGTCCTGAAACCCAATGCCTCCTGCTCCATGCTTGCCACTCGGGCCGACAGGCTTTGCAGGCGCGATGCGACCTCCTGCTCGCGGTTGTCGCGCTTGCGCTGGTAGTTATCCATGGTGCTGAGCAAGCCTTCGAGCCGGTTATCCAGTACCTGCTTGAGGCTGGTCAGGTCGGAAGCATCCTGAACGCTGCTTTGCAGCCCGCCCACTTGTTCGCGCAATTGCTCGTTCAAATCGCGAACCGCGGACTGGTCTTCGGCGTGATCCTCGCTGGCAGCCTGCAAATGGCTCTGGAAAGATTCGAGTCGCTCATTGAGCTGCTTGAGATAGCTGCCGAATTCCTGCTGACCGCCGTTATTGATCGCCAGCATCAAAACCGCCAGATCGTCGAGGATCGGCAGCAGTTCGTACCAGTTAAGCCCGTGTTTCAGACGTAACTGCATATCCTCGACCTGCGGACGAAAATGCTCGGACAACGTCAGGTCGTTGAGCAAGCCCAGCAGGGTTTCTTCAATGTGTGCAGCGACCGAGCTGTAACTCGGCTCCGGGGAGGAGGGCAGCGCATAACCGTCGTCGCCTTCTGTAGTTTCAGCTTCGGTATCGGGCTCTTCTTCTGCTTGTTCTGCTGCGACGACGACCGGTGCCGGTCTTTGCTGATAGGGCACGCTCGGTATGGGGGCCGCCATATCGGTGATGTCGACAGGCTCGACGTAGAGGTAAGCGTGTTCGGGCGTTGGCTCTGGAACGATGTCTGCGGTGATCGGCGTGGCAGGCGTAGTAGCCACTGAAGGTGCAGCTTCCACCGACGCGGTGGCTGCGACTGTATCGACTTCTGGAGCTGGCTCTGGTGCCGGGGCGGGTTCGATAACCGGATCAGTCTTCTCTTCAGGGGGCACTACTGGTGTCGGCGCCAGCGTTGGCCTTGGTGCTATCGGTGCTATCGGCGCTGGCGGCGTATCTGCCTCGGCAGCGGGTTCGGGCGGTTCATACGCGTTGTCGCGCTGCTCGTGCACGGGCGGTGGTATCTCGGCCGGAGCAGCTTCGGGCGCAGCCGTTTCAGGAGTATGCTCATCGCTGTGCGTCTCTCGCGAGCCGAACAGGCGTTGCAGCAGCCCTTGGCGGGGCCCTTCTTCGGGTTTTTCAATCTGGGTCAGGGCCTGGCCTTGCAGCCCGCTCAGCTCACTGAGCAGCACGGGCAGCTCGCGTGCGTGAGACGCCCGCTCTTCAAGGTCCTTGGCAAAGCGCTTGAGTGGTTTGCGCACTTCGCGTGGCAGCGGCAATGCCTGGAGCTGGGTGACCAGTGCGGTCAGTGCCGAGCTGATCTGCCCGGCGCGGACTTCACGGCGATGCTCGGAATCCAGTACCGCTTTTTCAAGGCGCGGGATCAGGGCTGCGAGGCCCGCGTCCATGTCGTCGGTGCGGACGATTTCGCGCATTTCCTTCATGCATTCGTCGACAGCCCGGTCAGAGCCCTCCGCCGCCAGGCTGCTGCGTACCAAACCGCGACGCAGCAAGTCGAGCCGCGCATCCCAGCGCTTTTCGAGCTTGTCCTGTTGCTCGATCCCTTTGAGGTATTTCTCTTTCCAACGCTCCGCGTCGTCGCTCATGCAAGGCTTCCACCAGAGGGCACAGGCAGTGAGTCACCCCGCAGTGAGTCAGGCAGGCGAATCTCGACAGCGACAGGCAGGTGATCGGAAATGGGTTGCGCCAGCACCTGCACGCGTTCGAGCGTCAGGGTCGGGCTGAGCAAAATGTGATCGAGGCAGCGTTGTGGCCGCCAGCTTGGAAAGGTCGCCTCTATCTGCGGGGCCAGAAGCCCGAGATCCCTTAGCGGCGAGTGCTCAAGCAGGTCATTGGCGTGGGTGTTCATGTCGCCCATGAGTACCTGATGGCGGTAGCCGCCGATCAGTTCGCGAATATAGGCGAGCTGTCGGGTTCGGGTCCGCGTGCCGAGGGCCAGGTGCATCATGACCACTACCAGCGCGTCCTCTCCTTCGCCGAAGCGCACGAGAATTGCACCGCGCCCGGCCGGGCCGGGCAGTGGGTGGTCCTCGATCTTGGTCGGCCGCAAACGGCTCAGCACGCCATTGCTGTGCTGCGCAAGGCGCCCGAGGTTGCGATTGAGCTGTTGATACCAGTACGGGAAACCGCCCAGCTGGGCAAGATGCTCGACCTGATTGACGAAGCCGGAGCGCACGCTCCCGCCGTCCACTTCCTGAAGCGCCACCAGATCGAAATCGTTGATCAGCTCGCCGATTTTCTGCAGGTTGCCTGCTCGCCCACCGTGCGGCAGCAAGTGCTGCCAGCTGCGCGTCAGGTAGTGATGGTAGCGTTGGGTACTTATACCCACCTGGATATTGAAACTGAGCAAACGCAGCCTGCCGTCTTCCGGCAAGCCGTTTTGCAGCAGATGATGTTCGTTGACCTGCGGATCATGCAGGCCAACGATACGCGGGCTGCCTTTGCCCCAGCGGCGCATGACGTGCGCTTACTTGGCGGCTGTGGCAGCCGCCCGCTCTTTGGCAATCAACTGGTTGGCAACTTCCAGGGTCTGTTCCGGACCGCCGGCAGAACCCAGGTCAAAGCGGTATTTGCCATTGACGATCATGGTTGGAACGCCAGTCACTTCGTACTTCTTGGCCAGTTCCTTGTACTGCGCGATCTTGCCCTTCACTGCGAAGGAATCGAAGGTCTTGAGGAAGTCGTCCTTGTTCACGCCCTGAGTGGCGACGAAATCGGCCATGTCGTTCTTGTCGGTCAGACGCTTGCCGCCTTTCTGGATGGCCTCGAATACCGCAGCGTGGACCTTGTGCTCTACACCCATGGTGTCGAGGGTGATGAACAGTTGGCCGTGGGCATCCCAAGGACCGCCGAACATGGCAGGGATACGTACGAAGTGCACATCGGACGGAAGTTTTTCAACCCACGGATTGATGGTTGGCTCAAACGCGTAGCAATGCGGGCAGCCATACCAGAACAGCTCGATTACTTCGATCTTGCCAGGCTCGGCTACAGGCACAGCGCTTTTCAGCTCGACGTATTGTTTGCCGGCTTCGATAGGCTCGGCGGCCTGGGCGGACATACCGAACAGACTGGCGGCAACCAGCGCGGCGCTGATGATCAGATTACGCATGCTTTACTCCTGAGCAGATTGAGTCGCCTTCAAGCGACGGTGTTTCGACCGAACGCGAAAGCCTGAGTTCGTTAGTGTAACGCTGAGGTTATAAAAATGGGTGGCCTTGGAAGGCCTTTTTGCTGAAGGAGTGAAGCAGGTCATGTCTGAATGTTCCAGTACGCCAGACAGAGCGGCCCGACACGGTGTGAGTGTGGGCCGGGTTGCAGGTGTGTCATCATAGGCTCACGCTTCCACACGAAACCGAAACTTCTTGCCGCACCCTTTGCAGGCAAGGCCTTCACCGGAAATCACATGCAACTCAAAAACCCTATTCTCGGTCTGTGCCAACAGGCCACGTTCATGCTCAGCGCCGCCAAGGTCGACCAATGCCCCGATGACGAAGGTTTTGAGGTCGCATTTGCCGGCCGCTCCAACGCTGGCAAGTCGAGCGCGCTGAACACCCTGACACACGCCAGTCTGGCGCGTACCTCCAAAACGCCGGGGCGTACCCAGTTGCTGAACTTCTTCGGCCTGGACGAGGATCGTCGTCTGGTCGACCTGCCGGGCTACGGCTATGCGAAAGTCCCCATCCCGCTGAAGCTGCACTGGCAGCGTCACCTGGAAGCTTACCTGGGCAGTCGCGAAAGTCTGAAAGGGCTGATTCTGATGATGGACATCCGTCATCCAATGACCGACTTCGACCTGTTGATGCTGGATTGGGCGATAGCCAGCAACATGCCGATGCACATTCTGCTGACCAAGGCCGACAAACTGACCTATGGCGCAGCCAAGAACACGCTGCTCAAGGTGCAGGCCGATATCCGCAAGGGCTGGGGCGACGCCGTCAGCATTCAGTTGTTCTCGGCCCCCAAGCGCATGGGGCTGGAAGAGGCCTATACCGTACTGGCCGACTGGATGGAACTGGAAGACAAGGCGCCTGCCGAGTAAATCGCAGGCAAAAAAAGACCCCGGACTTCGCATGGGGAGAAGGAAGTTCCGGGGCTTAAGGTCCAGACCTTAGGGTGGGGTCCGGATATATGCCAACACTTAACACAACATAGGAGCACGATGGATTTTTCAATCAATCGGAAACTCTGACTCCTGTCCAAATGGTTAAGTTCCAGCAATGAAGAAAAGTTCACCTTTCCTACAGTATTTGGCGAATCTGCTTACAAATTCGCCCTTTTTCACTCAATGTGCCTCGTCCCAATTGTTGCCCACACCCACTTCCACCAGCAGTGGCACGGCCAATTCTGCTGCCCCGCTCATGTGCGGACGGATCTGTTCGCTGATCTGATCAACCAGGTCTTCGCGCACTTCCAGCACCAGTTCATCGTGTACCTGCAGGATGACGCGCGCATCCAGCCCCGACTCATCCAGCCAGCCGTTCACCGCCACCATCGCTTTTTTGATGATGTCTGCGGCGGTGCCTTGCATTGGCGCGTTGATCGCCATGCGCTCCGCGCCCTTGCGCAGGGACGGGTTCTTGGCGTTGATGTCGGGCAGGTACAGGCGGCGACCGAAGATGGTTTCGACAAAGCCCTGCTCGGCGGCCTGGGCGCGGGTGCGCTCCATGTAGTCGAGTACGCCGGGGTAGCGAGCGAAGTACCGGTCTACGTAGGCCTGTGATTGCTTGCGGTCGACACCGATCTGTTTGGCCAGGCCGAACGCGCTCATGCCGTAGATCAGGCCGAAGTTGATCGCCTTGGCGCTGCGCCGCATGTCATTAGTGACGCCGTCCAGCTCGACGCCGAAGACTTCCGCCGCCGTCGCCCGGTGCACGTCCAGATCGTTGCGGAACGCGTGCAGCAAGCCTTCGTCCTTCGCCAGATGCGCCATGATCCGCAGTTCGATCTGCGAATAGTCCGCTGCCAGCAGTTTGTAACCCTTGGGCGCCACGAACGCCTGGCGGATGCGTCGGCCTTCAGCGGTACGAATCGGGATGTTCTGCAGGTTCGGATCACTGGAGGACAAACGGCCTGTCACCGCTACCGCCTGATGGTAAGAGGTATGGATGCGTCCGGTGCGCGGGTTGATCTGCTCGGGCAGACGGTCGGTGTACGTACTCTTGAGCTTGCTCATCGAGCGGTACTGCATCAGCACCTTGGGCAGCGGGAAATCCTGCTCGGCCAGTTCGGCCAGCACCGCTTCGGCAGTCGACGGCTGGCCGGTGGCGGTTTTGCTGAGGATCGGCATGCCGAGTTTTTCATAGAGAATCACCCCGAGCTGCTTGGGCGAGCCGAGGTTGAACTCTTCACCGGCAATGGCGAAGGCTTCGCGCTCCAGTGCGGTCATCTTGTCGCCCAGTTCAACGCTCTGGATGCCCAGCAGGTTGGCGTCGACCAGCGCGCCCTGGCGCTCGATACGGGCCAGTACGGGCACCAGCGGCATTTCGATATCGTTGAGCACCGGCTGCAAGGTCGGGATTGCCGCCAGACGCGCGTCGAAGACTTCATGCAGGCGCAGGGTCAGATCGGCTTCTTCAGCGGCATAGTTGCCCGCCTGCTCCAGGGCAATCTGGTCGAAGGTCAGCTGTTTGGCACCTTTGCCGGCGATGTCCTGAAAGTTTATCGGCGTGTGCGTCAGGTACTTGGCCACCAGACTGTCGCGGTCGTGACGCGTTGCAGTGGAATCGAGAACGTAGGATTCCAGAATGGTGTCGAACCTGACGCCCTGCAAATCGATGCCCTGCGTCTGATCGCCATCGACCGCGCAGTTGGCAAGCAGGTTGATGGCGAATTTGGCGTGCTGGCCGACCTTGATCTTGCCCGGGTCTTCCAGCAACGGTTTGAGCGTCTTGAGCACCGTGTCGCGGTCCAGCTGCTGGGGCACGCCCATGTACGAGTGAGTCAGCGGGATATAAGCCGCTTCGTGGGTCTGGATGGCGAAAGACAAACCGACCAGTTGTGCACGCTGGGCGTCGGTGCCGTTGCTCTGGGTGACGAAAGCAAAAAGCGGCGCCGCCTGAAGCTTTTTCAGCCAGGCATCGAACTGGGCTTGTTCAAGGATGACTTCATAGGCCGCTTCCTTTGCTGCGACTGTCGGTTCTTCAACCGCCAGTTCCTGTCCGGCACGCTTGGCGTCGCGTTGCAGGTCTTCGATCCAGCTCTTGAATTCCAGCTCGGCGTACAGCTCCATCAGCGTGTCGCGGTCCGGCTCGCCGCAGTGCAACTGATCCAGCTCGATGTCCAGAGGCACGTCGATCTTGATGGTTGCCAGTTCGTAGGACAGGAAAGCCATCTCGCGGTGTTCTTCGAGCTTGGCGGCCAGGGTCTTGGCGCCACGGATTGGCAGGGTCGCGACCTTGTCGAGGTTGTCGTAAAGCTCCTTTATCCCGCCGCCGACACCGACCAGCAGGCCGACGGCAGTTTTCTCACCGACGCCCGGCACGCCGGGAATGTTGTCAACCTTGTCGCCCATCAGCGCGAGGTAATCGATGATGTGCTCCGGGCCGACGCCGAATTTCTCTTTCACGCCCGCCACGTCGAGCACGCTGCCGGTCATGGTGTTGACCAGGGTGATATGCCCGTCGACCAACTGCGCCATGTCCTTGTCGCCAGTGGAAATGACCACTGGCCGATCCGCCGCCGCGCTGCTGCGCGCCAGGGTGCCGATCACGTCATCCGCTTCGACGCCTTCCACGCACAGGAATGGATAGCCCATGCCTTTGACGCAGGCATGCAGCAGATCGACCTGCACACGCAGATCGTCCGGCATGCTGGGCCGGTTGGCTTTATAGTCGGTGTACAACGCGTCACGGAACGTCCCGCCCTTGGCGTCGAAAACCACCGCGAGCGGGCTGTCCGGATACTGGCGGCGCAGGCTTTTGAGCATGTTCAGCACGCCTTTGACGGCGCCGGTCGGCAGCCCTTTGGACGTGGTCAGGGGGGGCAGTGCGTGGAAGGCACGGTAGAGGTAAGAAGAACCGTCTACCAGGACGAGCGGCGCTTGGGTCATGAGCAGAATCAACCTTTTCGGCGGGTGCGGCGCTAGAATGCGCGGACCATTGACGACAAAGGGACAAGGTTATCATGCGCAAGGTAAATCGACTCTTATTGACCGGCCTGTTGGCGCTTTGCCCTTTGCTCGCGGTTGCAGCAGAGGACTCACCCTCGGCGGCGCCGGACGTTACTATCCGCACCGACGGTGACAGAACCATTCAGGAATACCGTCAGAATGGTTTTTTGTATGCGGTCAAAATTACTCCGAAACACGGCAAACCCTATTTTCTGGTGCGCGCCGATGGTACAAGCCCCAACTTCATCCGTTCGGATCAACCGGACATGCTGATCCCGCAGTGGGAAATATTCAGCTGGTAGTTGTTATCCGGTAGCACCCTACATTCACTTTAATGGTTGGCAGTCCTGATATGTCCGTTTTTACCCCGCTGGCTCGGCCCGAGCTGGAAACATTTCTCGCCCCTTACGGGCTCGGCCGTCTGCTTGACTTTCAGGGCATTGCCGCTGGCAGTGAAAACACCAATTACTTCATCAGCCTGGAGCAGGGCGAGTTCGTCCTGACCCTGGTAGAGCGCGGTCCTGTTCAGGAAATGCCGTTCTTCATCGAGCTGCTTGATGTGCTGCATGAGGCCGATCTTCCGGTGCCTTATGCACTGCGTACCACCGACGGTCAGGCGCTGCGCGAGCTGGCAGGCAAACCGGCGCTTCTGCAGCCGCGCCTGCCGGGCAAGCACATCAGTGAGCCGAATACCCAACATTGCGTACAGATTGGCGAGTTGCTGGCCAATCTGCATTTGGCGACATGCGAGCAGATAGTCGAGCGCAAGACTGATCGCGGGCTGGACTGGATGTTGAGCGAGGGGCGGAATTTTCTGTCGCACCTGGGCGAGACCCAGCGGGCATTGCTTGCAGAAAGCCTTCAGGAAATCGAAGACCTCAAGCCGCAGATCATGGCGTTGCCGCGTGCCAACCTGCATGCTGACCTGTTTCGCGACAACGTGCTGTTTGAAGGCACACACCTTACCGGGCTGATCGACTTTTACAATGCCTGCTCCGGCCCGATGCTGTATGACCTGGCGATTGCCCTCAACGACTGGTGTTCCCGCGAAAACGGCGAGCTTGACGCCGTCCGCGCCCGCGCCTTGCTGGGCGCTTATGCAGGCCTGCGGCCCTTCACGGCTGCGGAATCGAAGCTCTGGGACACTATGCTGCGCATCGCCTGCGTGCGTTTCTGGCTGTCACGCCTGATCGCCGCCGAAACCTTCGCCGGGCAAGACGTGCTGATTCACGATCCCGTGGAGTTCGAACAGCGCCTGGCCCAGCGCCAGGAAGCGCGCATCGCACTGCCGTTTGCGCTCTGACTGATGCCTTTGGGCGTGCGGCTCGCGCTTCCTCGTTGACTATTGTGCCAATGCTTCGCGTTGGCACAATAGTCAGGACGAAAAGTGCCTGTGCTATCAAATACTGCTCAGGCAGCCCGTCAGATCATCAGCCAGTCTCTGCAATACCTGCTCGTAACCTTGCGCGGTTGGCGGAATGTAACCACCCAGCGCATCCAGTTCGGCCAGTTTGACCGGCAGCCCGGCGCTCAGGGTGTCTGCCAGGCGCGGGCGCAAAGGTGGCTCGCTGAATACGCAGGTCTTGCCCGCAGCTTTCAGGCGTTCCCGCATGGCGGCCACATGCTGCGCACCGGGCTGGATCTCGGCGGCGATGGCGAATACCCCGGCGTGCTTGAGCCCGTAAGCTTCTTCGAAATAATCGAACGCCTCGTGGAACACGAAGAAAGGTTTGCCTGCAACAGCGCTGACACGACCCTTGATTCGGGCGTCCAGCGCATCCAGACGCTTGCTGAACGCTTCGGCGTTACT
Source organism: Pseudomonas syringae CC1557 (assembly GCF_000452705.1). Taxonomy (NCBI): domain Bacteria; kingdom Pseudomonadati; phylum Pseudomonadota; class Gammaproteobacteria; order Pseudomonadales; family Pseudomonadaceae; genus Pseudomonas; species Pseudomonas syringae. The sequence goes on along the minus strand of NZ_CP007014.1, from coordinate 5,414,040 downwards.
GGCGTAGCGAGTCGCATTGGCCGGGTCCGCAGCGCTCAGATCAGCCGCCATTTTTGCTGCAATTACTCGCGCATTGACGGTCGACAGCCACAGATGCGAGTCCAGGCTGCCAGGCTGATGATTGTGATCATGTTCGTCTGCATCGTCGTCATGACCGTGGTCATCATGGGAGGCGTTGTCTTCACCGAAATGGCGCAAGTGCATGCCGGGCAGGGATTGCACGGCAACCGCCGGCAACTTGCGGCCTTGCAGGACTCGCGGCAGGAAGGCTTCCATGTCCGGGCCGATCCAGTAGAACAACGCTACTTCCCGCACACGCCGCACGTCGGATGGGCGTAGCGCATAGTTATGCGGTGAAGCGCCGGGCGGTAAAAGCACTTCGGGCTTACCGACGCCATCCTGTACAGCCGCCGCAATCAGCTGCAATGGCTTGATACTGGTCAACACGTTGACCTCGGCCTGAGCCGGGGCGATGAACAACAGACTGATCCACAGAACAGCAACAAGATTGAAAAGACGGCGCACTCGAATCACTCATATAAGCCAGGAACAGGTAACATAATAACGTCTCTAGCCAATATCGTCGCTGCTCATGCCCAATACTCCCCTGGCCAGTCGCCCCCATGATCACTCCCATTGCGTGCATTCGGCCCTCGCCGAAGCCGATGCGCTGTGCACAAAACAGGGGCTGCGCCTGACCACATTGCGCCGCCGCGTGCTGGAACTGGTCTGGCAAAGCCACAAACCGCTGGGTGCGTACGACATTCTGGCGGTGCTCAGTGAAGAGGATGGCCGCCGCGCCGCGCCGCCAACCGTCTACCGTGCACTGGATTTCCTGCTGGAAAACGGCCTGGTCCATCGGATCGCCTCGCTCAACGCCTTTACCGGCTGCAATCACCCGACCCACGCGCATCAGGGCCAGTTTCTGATCTGCCGTGTGTGTCATGCCGCTATCGAGTTGCAACATCCGGCTATCAGCGCGTCTGTGGTCGATGCTGCCACCGGAGTCGGCTTTGCGGTTGAAGGCCAGACCGTCGAGATCGTCGGCGTGTGCGCTGGCTGCAAGGCCGCCTGATGACGGATGCATTGATACGCCTGGAGCAGGTTGCCGTCACGCTGTCGGGGCAAAGTGTGCTGGATAACATTCAGCTCAGCGTCCGTCCCGGCGAAATCGTCACGCTGATCGGCCCCAATGGTGCAGGCAAAACTACCCTGGTGCGTGCGGTGCTGGGGCTGCTCAAGCCCGATTCAGGCACGGTATGGCGCAAACCCAGGCTGCGCGTCGGCTACATGCCGCAAAAACTGCACGTAGACCAGACTTTGCCGCTGTCGGTGCTGCGCTTTTTGCGTCTGGTGCCGGGCGTAGATCGGGCTGCCGCGCAATCTGCGCTGGAAGAAGTCGGCGCTGAAAAAGTCATCGACAGCCCGTTGCAGGGTATTTCCGGTGGCGAAATGCAGCGCGTCTTGCTGGCCCGCGCCCTGTTGCGCAAGCCTGAACTTCTGGTGCTCGACGAGCCGGTACAGGGCGTCGACGTGGCCGGGCAGGCCGAGTTGTACAGCCTGATCACGCGTCTGCGCGACCGTCACCAGTGCGGGGTATTGATGGTGTCCCACGATCTGCATCTGGTGATGAGCACAACCGATCAGGTGGTGTGCCTGAATCGCCATGTCTGCTGCTCTGGCCATCCCGAGCAGGTCAGCCATGATCCGGCGTTCGTCGAACTGTTCGGCAAGAATGCGCAGAGTCTGGCGATCTATCACCACAACCATGACCATGCCCACGATCTGCATGGCGCCGTGGTGAACGATACACCGGCTGCCCCTCACACTCACGTTCACGGAGACAGCTGCAAGCATGGCTGATTTTCTACTGTATGCCTTGCTCGCAGGCGTTGCGCTGGCCCTGGTGGCCGGTCCGCTCGGGTCCTTTGTGGTCTGGCGTCGCATGGCGTATTTCGGCGACACACTGTCCCACGCCGCACTGCTCGGCGTGGCGCTGGGCTTTTTGCTGGACGTCAGCCCGACCATTGCCGTGACCTGCGGCTGCCTGCTGCTGGCGGTGTTGCTGGTCACCCTGCAACAGCGTCAGCCATTGGCTTCGGACACACTGCTGGGGATTCTGGCACCGAGCACGCTGTCGCTCGGGCTGGTCGTGCTCAGCTTCATGCACGAAGTGCGAATCGACCTGATGGCTTATCTGTTCGGTGATCTGCTGGCGATCAGCCCGGCCGATCTTGCCTGGATTCTCGGCGGCAGCTCATTGGTGCTGGTGACCATCGTTGCGTTGTGGCGGCCGCTGCTGGCCATGACCGTGCATGAGGAATTGGCCCGCGTCGAAGGCCTGCCGGTCGCTGCACTGCGCATGGCGCTGATGCTGTTGATCGCGGTCGTGATCGCGGTGGCGATGAAAATTGTCGGTGTTTTGCTGATTACATCGCTGTTGATCATTCCGGCCGCTGCGGCACAGCGTCACGCCCGTTCACCGGAGCAGATGGCGGTCGGCGCAAGCCTGCTGGGCGTGACTGCGGTGTGTATCGGGCTATCATTGTCATGGTTCAAGGACACACCGGCCGGACCGTCTATAGTGGTATCCGCTGCGGCGTTGTTCTTGCTCAGCTTTGTTCTACCCAGGCGAGCGGTGTAGACTTGCTCGTTTTTTGCGCAAACTAGAGAATCGCAGGAATGAAGCCGTTCGCCCCACGCTATCTGCTGCTTGTCGCATTTTCCATCCTGTTGGGTGCCTGTCAGAGCGCGCCAACGGTCCAGACGCCTGCGTCCGAGGCTCAGCCTGATGCCTTTGCGCAGTTGGAACAGAACATCGCCGGCAATGAACTGGCAACTGCCGAGGATCAACTGGCGGCGTTGCAAGCAGCGAATGCCGACGACGCCCGGCTTGAGCCTCTCCAGCGTCGTCTCGCAGAAGCCTACCTGAGCCGCAGCCAGATCAGCCTGCAGAAGGGTGACATGAACGCTGCGGCCAGCGCATTGAGTCGCGCTCGCGCACTGATGCCCAAAGCGCCAGCGCTGACCAGCGGCGTCAATGGTGCGATTGCCCATGCACGCAAGGCAGAGCTGGAAAAAGCTGAAGCGGAATTGAGAGAGGCTGAGGCGAGAAGAGTGGCCAAGCTGGTTGATCCGTCTGCACCGAGTACCACAATCGACCTGAAAATCGGTGATATGCCTGCATTGCGTCGCCAACTGGATGACATTGCAGCGGATACCGTAGCGTTCAACTGTGACGTGCTGCTGGTGGTGCCGCGCACCGAAGATTACCCGTGGCTGGCCACATTGCTGACCAAACGGGTAATCAAGGCAAATCCGGATTTTGAACTGCAATTGCGTCGCGAAATCGAGCGCAATGAAAAAGCCCACATCATCCTGACGCCTGCCAAGCCCTGAGCCACGCTGTTGGAAGCGGACCCAGGGCGTCCAGAAAGGCGTTCCCACGCTGACGTGGGAACGATAGACAAGTAGCGTCAGATCAAGCTGGAACAGCCTTGGCTTTCACTTCACGGTCCCAGACACGGTGTTGTGCTATCGCGTCGAAGAAGGCTTCGAACGATTTGCTGTCGGACACCACCAGCAACCCGGCGTCTTCTTCAAGGCGCAGCAAGCTCAGCAAGTCTTTGGCTTCCCCGGCAACGGAGATGGCCTTGAGGTGCTTGTAGGCTTCCAGAATGAAGTGCAACGCAACGCCATCAGTGCTCAACGCTTTCACTGAATCAGCGCCGCCCGGCACGAACACTGCGTCGAACGCTACCGAAGGCAAGCCTTCAGCTGAAGCATCTACCGGCAGGCTTTTGCCATCAGCCGTCTTGACCGGTGCAGACGTCGGGCCTAGCACCTTGGCGTGTGCGCCTTTGGCCGTCAGTGCAGCTTTCATGGCTTCGACCGCTTTGCCGTCCACGCCATTGGCCACAAGAATGGCTACTTTGCGCGAAACAATGTCACCCGACAGCAGGTTGACCTGGCTCAGCGCTGGAGATTCTTTGACCGATGTCTCACGCACCGGCACGGTGCCTGCGGTCGGTGCCGGCAGACCCAGGTTGGCCGCCACACGGCTTGCCAGTTCCAGATCGATGTTGGCCAGAATCTCGTTGACCTGACGGGCACGGATGTACTCGCGCTCGACCTTGCCCAGCTCGAAGCTGTATGCCGCGATGATGTGCTCTTTCTCGTGATGGCTCATGCTCTGGAAGAACAGGGTGGCCTGGGAGAAATGATCGCCGAACGACTCGCTGCGCTCACGAACCTTGTGCGCTTCGACGCGCTCAGGGTACGTCTCGAAGCCGCCGTCTACCGCAGCTGCCGGCGTTTCTTTCGGCCAGCCGCCATCAATCGAGTTCGGCTCGTAGGAAGCACGGCCCTTGTCGATGGTGGTGCGATGCTGTGCGTCGCGCTGACCATTGTGGTTCGGCGCAATCGGACGGTTGATCGGGATCTCGTGGAAGTTCGGACCACCAAGGCGGCTGATCTGCGTGTCGGTGTAGGAGAACAGGCGGCCTTGCAGCAACGGATCGTTGGAGAAGTCGATACCCGGCACGATATGGCCAGGGCAGAAGGCAACCTGCTCGGTCTCGGCGAAGTAATTGTCCGGGTTGCGGTTCAGCACCATCTTGCCCAATGGTGTAACCGGCACCAGCTCTTCCGGGATGATCTTGGTCGGATCGAGCAGGTCGAAGTCGAACTTGTGCTCGTCTTCCTCGGCGACGATCTGCACGCCCAGTTCCCATTCCGGGTAGTCGCCCATCTCGATGGACTCCCACAGGTCACGGCGGTGGAAGTCGGTGTCCTTGCCGGCCAGCTTCTGCGCTTCGTCCCAAACCAGCGAGCACACGCCGAACTTGGGCTTCCAGTGGAATTTGACGAACGTGGATTTGCCTTCGGTGTTGATCAGGCGGAACGTGTGGATACCGAAGCCTTGCATGGTGCGCAGGCTTTTCGGGATTGCACGGTCGGACATGGTCCACAGCACCATGTGCGCGGATTCCGGCACCAGGGAGACGAAGTCCCAGAACGTGTCGTGAGCCGAGCCGCCGGTAGGGATTTCGTTGTGCGGTTCAGGCTTCACCGCGTGCACGAAGTCAGGAAACTTGATGGCATCCTGAATGAAGAAGACCGGCATGTTGTTGCCCACCAGGTCGAAGTTGCCTTCGTCGGTGTAGAACTTGACCGCAAAACCACGCACGTCACGCACGGTGTCGCCTGAGCCGCGTGGGCCCTGTACGGTGGAGAAACGCACGAAAACCGGGGTCTTCTTGCCCGGATCACGCAGGAAGCCTGCTTTACTCAGCGCGCCCTGGTCTTCATAAGTCTGGAAGTAACCATGTGCTGCGGTGCCGCGAGCATGGACGATGCGCTCTGGAATGCGCTCATGGTCAAAGTGCGTGATCTTTTCACGCATGATGAAGTCTTCCAGCAGCGACGGGCCGCGGCTGCCGACTTTCAGGGTGTTCTGGTTGTCGGCAATCTTGACGCCGTGGTTGGTGCGCAGCGCCTGGCTGGTGGCATCCGAGCGAAACTGCTCAAGGCTGTCCAGCTTGGCGTTGGTATTGCCCCGATCAAGTGTGTCGGTGCCTGCCATTTCGCTTTTGGGTGTTGGGGTAATGGGTGGTTTTTTCTCGCTAGCCATCAGAAACAACTCCTTATCTCGACCCAATCATTGAGTTGGGTTCGCTGAATTTGACTTCCCTGACGCAAGCGGGAAATCACGGTATCGAGAAAGTGACCGGTGACAGAATCAGCCGTTCAGTCCGATTCGACGGCTTTCGCCCCAACGGTCGGGTTATGCCCATTACACAGGTCTGCCTGCAAATAAATGCTAAGCACTGTGGTCCGGACAGGCTAAAATGCGCGCCCGGTTCAATCTGGCCGAGGTAACGAAGCAAGTGGAGCATGATCCACTGCGCTGATTCTTTAACGCGCCCCCACAAGGTTCGCTCCGTGATCGAGTTCCATAACGTCCACAAAACCTATCGGGTGGCAGGCCGGGAAATACCGGCATTGCACCCTACAAGCCTGCGCGTCGACGACGGCCAGGTGTTCGGCATCATTGGTCATTCCGGGGCTGGCAAAAGCACGCTGCTGCGGCTGATCAACCGTCTCGAAACCCCTAGCGGCGGACAGATCGTGGTTGACGGTGAAGATGTCACGGCGCTTGACGCCACGGGCTTGCGGCGCTTTCGCCAGCAGGTCGGGATGATCTTCCAGCACTTCAACCTGCTCGCGTCGAAAACCGTAGCCGATAACGTGGCCATGCCACTGACCCTCGCGGGCGACATGTCGCGCCAGCAGATCGATCAGCGGGTGGCCGAGTTGCTGGCACGGGTCGGGCTTTCCGATCACGCCAGAAAGTACCCGTCACAATTGTCTGGTGGTCAAAAGCAGCGCGTCGGCATTGCCCGCGCCCTGGCGACCAAACCGAAAATCCTGCTCTGCGACGAAGCCACCAGCGCACTGGACCCGCAGACCACTGCGTCGGTCCTGCAATTGCTGGCCGAGATCAACCGTGAGCTTAACCTGACCATTGTCCTCATCACTCACGAGATGGACGTGATTCGTCGCGTCTGTGATCGGGTGGCGGTCATGGACGCCGGTGTGATCGTCGAGCAGGGCAACGTCGCCGACGTGTTTCTGCACCCCGAACACGCCACGACCAAGCGCTTTGTGCAGGAAGACGACCAGATCGATGAAAACGAGCAACGTGACGATTTCGCCCACGTGCAGGGCCGTATCGTGCGTCTGACTTTTCAGGGCGAGGCGACTTACGCGCCGCTGCTGGGCACTGTGGCCCGGGAAACCGGTGTTGACTACAGCATCCTCGCGGGTCGCATCGACCGCATCAAGGACACTCCATACGGGCAACTGACGCTGGCGATCACCGGCGGTGACATGGAAGCCGCCTTTGCTCATTTCACCGCCGCCGATGTTCATATGGAGGTGCTGCGCTGATGGACGCTTTTCTGAACCTGTTCGCCAACGTCGACTGGTACGAAATCTGGGTTGCTACCGGGGACACGTTGATCATGCTCAGTGTTTCGCTGGGCTTCACCATCCTGTTCGGCCTGCCGCTGGGCGTGCTGATGTTTCTGACCTCGCCACGCCAATTGCTGGAGCACAAGCAGCTGTACGCCACGGTCGGGTTGATTGTGAACATGCTGCGCGCGCTGCCGTTCATCATTTTGCTGATCGTGATGATGCCGCTGACCGAAATCATCACCGGTACGTCGCTGGGGATTCTCGGCACCTTGCCGCCACTGATCGCAGGCGCCACGCCGTTCTTTGCCCGTCTGGTAGAGACTGCACTGCGTGAGGTCGATCGCGGCATCATCGAAGCCACGCAGGCCATGGGTGCCACTACCCGGCAGATCATCATCAAGGCACTGCTACCGGAGGCGCGGCCCGGCATTCTGGCGGCGATTACCGTGACGGCGATTGCGCTGGTGTCGTTCACGGCCATGGCCGGCGCGGTAGGTGCTGGCGGGCTGGGTGATCTGGCGATTCGTTATGGTTATCAGCGTTTCCAGAACGATGTGATGTTTGTGACGGTCGTATTGTTGCTGGTGCTGGTGCAGATACTCCAGACCATCGGCGACAGACTGGTCGCGCATTTCACTCATCGTTGATTGAATCAGCAGGCATCGGCCCGCCACTGGCGGGCCATAAGGAGTTGTTGCATGAAAAAGCTATTGGCCATATTTGCCGCTGTGACCGCGCTGTCCGCGCAGGCCAACGAAACCCTGACCGTCGCGGCCTCCGCCGTGCCGCACGCCGAGATCCTCGAATTCGTCAAACCGACCCTGGCGAAAGAAGGCGTAGACCTGAACATCAAGGTGTTCAATGACTATATTCAGCCGAACGCCCAAGTCGCCCAGAAGCGTATGGACGCGAACTTCTTTCAGCATCAGCCGTACCTGGATGAGTACAACAAGGGCAAGGGCACCGATCTGGTGGCCGTGGCCAAGGTTCACGTAGAGCCGTTCGGCGCCTATTCGGACAAAACCAAGACCCTTGCAGAGCTGCCGGATGGCGCCAATGTCGCGTTGCCGAATGACGCGACCAATGAAGGTCGTGCCCTGTTGCTGCTGCAGAAGGCGGGTCTGATTACGCTGACGGACCCGACCAATATCCTCTCGAAGCCTTCGGACGTTATCAACAATCCGAAAAACCTGAAATTCCGCGAGCTGGAAGCCGCCACGCTGCCACGCGTGCTGACACAGGTCGATCTGGCATTGATCAACACCAACTATGCCCTCAGCGCCGGGCTTGATCCGACCAAGGATGCGCTGATCATCGAAGGTCCTGATTCGCCTTACGCGAACATTCTGGTTGCCCGCCCGGACAACAAGGATTCGGACGCGATGAAAAAGCTGGTCGCAGCGCTGCAAAGCCCGGAAGTGAAAACCTTCCTGGCCGAGAAATACAAAGGCGCCGTGGTGCCTGCGTTCTGACCTGATCGCGCTGCTTTTGCGACGCGGAGCGTCGAGAAATGCGTTCCCACGCAGGAGCGTGCGGAACGATAAGCGTGTTGACATGCCCCCTATCGCTCCCACGCTCTGCGTGGTAGCGCCCTTCAGGAAGCGCGGCCTGGATGTGTGACGCAGAGCGTCACGAACTGCATTCCCACGCCGGAGCGTGCGGAACGATAGCCCAACACTCGGTGCATCTGCTGCGCCTGGACTACCGCCTTCGCGAACAAGTTCGCTCCTGCATTTCGTGGTTGGTGGTCACAGGAATCTGATGGGCCCTAATCCCTCTCCAGCAATCCCGGCAGCTCTCTGACCAGCTTCTGGTTGTTCAGCGGGGCGCGGATGAAGCCTCGCTGGGTGCCGTCCGGGCCGATCAGGGCCAGGTTGCCGCTGTGGTCGACGAAATAGTTTGGTTTGCTGGTGTCCGCTGGAATGAACGGGATGCTGACCGCGCTGGCCAGTTTCTGTAGTTCAGGCACGGGGGCGGTCAGGCCGATGAAGGTTTTGTCGAAATACCCCAGGTACTGTTTGAGCTGCTGCGGCGTGTCGCGGTTGGGGTCAACGCTGACCAGTACCACGCGCATCCGCTCGGCAGCGTCTTTGGGCAGCTCTCTTCTGATCTGCTTGATCTGCGCGAGTGTCGTAGGGCAGATGTCCGGGCAGAAGGTGTAGCCAAAGAACATCAGTGTCCATTTGTTCTTGAGTCCGTCGAGGGCCAGCGCCTCGCCATTCTGGTCAATCATGCTCAGTGCCGGCAGGGTGCGGCTTTGCGGCAACAGGATGATGCCCGCGTTATTGAGCGCCGCCTGATCCTGCGGCGCGCGGCCGGGCAGCAACTGGCTGGCGATCAGGCCGAGCAGGAGCGCCACAATGCCGGCGGCGATGAAAACGGTCTTCTGGATTCGGGTCATGGTTTCAATGCGAGGGTAGGGTCCGGCAATGATGTCCCATATCCGGGACGAGGCCTAGCGCTGCGTCACATCAAACAGGGTATACGCCAGCGTCAGGTGGGTGACGTCTTCGGGAAGGTCGCGATCCACGATGAAGCGCACCGGCATCTCGATACGCTCGCCCGGCTGCAGCGTTTGCTGGGTGAAGCAGAAACATTCGGTCTTGTGAAACCAGGACGCTGCCTTCCCCGGTGAAATCCCCGGTACAGCCTGGGCTCTCATTGGCTTGTCGGTAGGGTTCTGCGCGATGAAGATCATCTCGTTGACCGCACCGGGATGCACCTGCATCCGTTCCGCACGAGGGTAGAACGCCCAAGCCATACCCGCTGCGTTGCTGGACGTGAACTGCACCTCGATCTCACGCGACGTATCAACCTGTTGCGCCTGCTCGTAAGCATCGCCGGCTTTGTCGTGTCCGCTCACGGCCCAGCTCAGCAGATCCTTGAGCGGTGCCAGCGCGAAGCCGCAGGCGAACATGAATGCCAGCAGGAGCATCAAACGGATAACGAGCCGCCTGGGCGGAACGGGCTGGGTCATGGATGGCTCACTTTTACGTCTGGCAGCGTGCCGCGAAGGGGCTGGTCGGCATCAGAGTAGTCTGCTTACGAAAAGGCTGGGTACTTTGCAGGGGCCTGTCAGTCGTTATTGCTTGTCGACCACAGTCATAGGGTCAAAAAATGAGCAAACAGGTGTCTGATATAGCCGATCCATATAAATATGAATCGGTTATGACAAAAGCGTCTTAGCCCTTTAGTCAAGCCAGCTAACGTATGAATCTCACTAAACAAACCACGGGGTTTACTGCCCTCAGGAGTGCTCACCGCCATGAACACCGCCGCGTTGCGCGAGCAGATACAACGAGCCCATCAACATGAAGCCGAAACCGGCCACCTGCTGCAACAACTGGAACAGAAGCTGCCACACCTGCATCCCGCCATCCACTTGCCGGATGTCGATGCAAAGGACGTACTGACGCGTTTTGTTAGCGCTTATATCGATCTGGTACCTGAGCTGCTGGAGGCTGCTCATGAGGTTGCCGTCGAGGCCGGGATCGAGGGTCAGATAAAACCGGTATTAAAGATTGCCGAGCACTTTTTCGCCGTTCCACCCGCGATCATGGAAGGGCATGAAGGGCTGGAGAGCTTGCTGGACGAGGCTTATCTGGCGCACAGGCTGGTCGAGGAAGTGAATGACCTGTACATCAAGCATTTTGGTCAGCCGCTGATTCCGTCCAATACCACGGTTGCCAGCGTGATCGCCCATCAGTTGATCGGTGAGCAATTTGCCAATGAGCTGGACGCAGCGGTGCATCATGCGGTCGATCAACTGCTTGATGACGAGAGCTTTGCGTTGGATTCGGTCGAGATTTACCGAGAGAAACTGAGTAGCCCTGACACGGGAGCGGCCTGGAAGCGCTGGCCATGTCTGTCACGTCAATTGGGCGTGGGTCTGGAACTGGAACGTCCCGCGGTTTGACCCGAATGCCCGATTCACTGTCTTCGCCAGCAAGGGAAGGAGCCGTATGACACTCCGCTGCTTCGCGAAGACCCATCCGACCCCCATCACCTCGAGTGTGCGACTGTCAGGTTGCGCCTGAACCTATGCCCGTTGTCGTGTAGACCCGCCCTTCGAGACGACGCTTCAAACCGCGCGGCTCGATGATCAGCCGGGTGCCGTGGGCAGCGTTGGAGCGCCCCCACTCTTCCAGCAGCTCCAGACAGGAGTGGTCGATGTAGGACAGATAGCCCAACGGCACATGCACCGTGCTGCCTTGGGGGATTGTGCCCAGTGCCTGAGTCAGCGCCGGCACCTTGAGGAAGGTCGCAGCACCGACCAGGCGCAGTTCGTACTCTTTCTCGCTCGCCAGCTCTACCACATTGATCTTCAGGCGCGAAGCCTTGAATGCCAGCTTGACCAGGGTCATGCCAAAGCCAACCAGCACACCCGTCAACAGGTCGGTGAAGATGATCGCCATGGCGGTGGCCGCGTAGGTGAACATCGGCATCCGGCCATAACGGCCCAGACCACGAAACGCCTTGAGATCGACCAGTTTCAAGCCGGTGTAGACCAGCACGCCCGCCAGGCTCGCAACCGGAATGCTCTGCAGCACGCTCGACAGCAGCAATACGAAAGCCAGCAGCCAGAGGCCGTGGAAGATTGTCGAGAAGCGGGTTTTGGCACCGGCCTGAACATTGGCCGAGCTGCGCACGATAACGCCGGTCATCGGCAACGCACCGAGCAGGCCGCAGAGCATGTTGCCCACACCTTGAGCGCTCAGCTCCTTGTCGAAGTCCGAACGTTCGCCGCTGTGCATCCGGTCTACCGCTGACGCGGAAAGCAGCGTTTCAGCGCTGGCAATGAAGGCCACAACGATAGCAGCCACCAGAATCGCCGGGTCAGCCAGGTTCATCAGGTCTGCCGGACGCAGCCAGTCGATGGCGTCGGCCAGATTGTCAGGCACTTGCACGCGTTTGACCTGCAAGGCCAGAAACAGGCTGATGCCGGTAGCAATACCTACACCCAGCAGCGCGCCAGGTACGAAACGCAGCGACTGAGGGCGGAGTTTCTCCCAGCCCCACATGATCAGCATGGTGCCCAGGCCGAGCATACCGGCTTGCATGCCGGTGCCTGGTCCGAACGCCTGAATCAGTGTGTTGGGGAAGCCGATCAGGTTGTCCAGCCCGGAGGGTTTGGGCCCGCTGTCGAACATCACATGCGCCTGGGAAAGCACAATCAGCACGCCGATACCCGCCAGCATGCCGTAGACCACCGCCGGTGCTGTTACCCGGAACCAGCAGCCGAGCTTGAAGCGACCGGCCAGCAACTGAAGCAGCCCTGCCAGCAGCAGGATCGGGCCAAGCATCGCCATGCCATGCTCGCGAACGACTTCAAACACCAGCACCGCAAGACCTGCGGCCGGGCCACTGACCTGCAATGGCGAACCGGCTATCCAGCCGACGACCAGACCGCCGATGATGCCAGTGATCAGACCTTTGGCCGGAGGCATGCCAGACGCAATCGCAATACCCATGCAGAGGGGCAGGGCGACCAGGAAAACGACCACGGAAGCCAGTAGCTCCCGTGGTAAAACGGATTTCAATTCGGTGATTCCCATGGTGCTTCTCCGTAATTCTTCAGGCGAGGCAAGGCGGGCGGCGCGCATCCTGCGCAACCGCCATCATCTGATCAGGAAGGGCTTGCCGTCAGTCGGGACGAATATCAGTCGACTGAAAAGCGTGCTTTCGGGGAAGCCATCGGTGTCGGACCCTTGCCGTCGAGCGGCACGAAGCTGTCACGTTCGGCGTCGTAGGCCAGAATTTCGCTGGTCTCGATGCTGTAGACCCAGCCGTGAATGAACAGCTGGCCGCTGGCCATCTTCGCGGCAACCGAAGGGTGGGTGCGCAAGTGTTGCAGCTGGGAAATCACGTTTTCCTGAGTCAGGACCTGCATGGTTTCCAGCTCGCCGGTGCAATTGCAGTTTTGCTCGACCACCGTGCGGGCGACCTCGGCATGACGCAGCCAGGCTTTTACCGTCGGCATCTTGTCCAGGCTGTCCGGGTTGAGCACGGCCCGCATTGCGCCGCAATCGGAGTGGCCGCAAACGATAATGTGCTGTACGCCCAGCGCGACCACTGCGTATTCCAGTGCGGTGGACACGCCACCGTTCATTTGGCCATACGGTGGAACAACGTTGCCCACGTTCCGCGTGACGAACAGGTCGCCGGGCGAGCTTTGGGTGATCAGTTCGGGCACGATGCGCGAGTCGGCGCAGGTAATGAACATGGCCCGAGGCGACTGGGCATTCGCCAGTTTTTTGAACAGTTCTTCCTGCTGTGGGAAGACCTCATTACGAAAATGTACAAAGCCATCGACGATCTGCTTCAACGCTACGTCGGCGCTACTCAAATGGCTGTCTGTGTCTGCCGACGTAGCCGAATGCTGGTTGTCCGTGTCTCTCATCTGTTCATCCTCTCTGACGGATTGATGTGGATTTCTCGTGCCTGGTTGACCAGAGCCGGATGTGATCCCCCTAAAAGGAATCACGAACAAATCCCTTGAGCGCTATTACTGGTGACACTCAGGGTTACAGACTAATTGCCCAAGCTTAAGTGAAACTGAATGCGATGGCTCTGGAATGCGGGTTTGCACGATGGTACCAAGTTCGTCACAGCAATGACATTTGCCCGCCGGGGCGACAAAAGGCCTCGCAATCCAGTTTGAAACTCTCGCGTCGATTCAAACCCAGACGTTTGACCGCAATAGCGTAGCGTTGTGCCAGCAGGTCGGCAAACGGGCCTTCGCCCCGCATACGCGAACCAAATTCGCTGTCATAAAGTGCGCCACCACGGCTCTGCCGAATCAGGCTCAGCACATGCTCTGCCCGTTGCGGGTAATGCGTCTTCAACCACTCGTCGAACAGCGGCGCGACTTCCAGCGGCAGGCGCAGCATCACGTAACTCGCGCTCAATGCCCCTGCGGCCTTTGCTTCGCTGAGCAGCGCTTCCAGTTCGTGGTCATTGATCATCGGGATCACTGGGGCGCACAACACGCCAACCGGCACACCCGCATTACGCAGCACCCGAATCGCCCGCAGGCGCGCCTTGGGCGCTGCGGCTCTCGGCTCAAGGATGCACTTGAGCTCGTCATCCAGTGTCGTCAGGCTGATGTATACCGAGACCAGCCGTAGTTTGGCCATTTCCGCGAGCAGATCCAGGTCGCGCAGGATCAGTGAGCCTTTGGTAATGATGCTCACCGGGTGACGATAGCGCAGCAGAACCTCAAGCGTGGCGCGGGTGATCCGGTATTCACGTTCGATGGGCTGATAAGGGTCGGTGTTGGCCCCCAGCGTGACAGGCGCGCAGCGGTAGCCAGGCTTGGAGAGTTGTTGCTCCAGTAGGGCCGCTGCGTTGGTCTTGGCGATCAGTTTTGTTTCGAAATCCAGCCCAGGCGACATGTCCCAGTAGGCGTGGCTGGGTCTGGCGAAACAATAGATGCAGCCATGTTCGCAACCGCGATAAGGGTTGATCGACCGATCAAAGGGGATATCCGGCGAGCTGTTGCGGGTAATGATGCTCTTGGCCGTCTCATGGGTGACCTGAGTGCCCTGCGTCAGCGGGACTTCCTGATACCAGCCGTCATCTTCTGCGACAGACTGGCTGGGCGCGAAGCGATTGTGCGGATTGCTGGCAGTACCGCGACCGCGGATCGGGGAAGGGCTGGACATGTGGATGCACTCATATACTGTTTATTTGTACAGTACAGTATGCGTCGCTGTAGGTGGCCTGCAAACTATCAGGGGCCTGACAGGCGGTATGGGCGAGGTGGGACAGCGAGGGTGTTGCTGCGGGTGAGGCTGGATGCACTCACCCGGGTGCCTGACAAGCCAGGTTTACTCGTCGGACTTTTTGACTGGGTCGACAGGCACTGCAATCGGCTCATCCAGATCGGATGCCGCTGCCGAGGCGCAGTAACGACCCTTTTCTTCGCGTGCTTCACGAGCGATACGAGCATTCTTGACGCGTCGGCGTATCCACAGACACAGGCCAAGCAGAATGAGAGCGCCCAGCACCCACAGCTCGTATTTCTTGATATTGCCCAACAGGCCTTCAAGGATCGCGCCGAAATGGTAGGCCGCCGAGCCCAGCGCTGCGGCCCAGACCGCTGCGCCGATGCCGTTCAGCAGCAAGTAGCGACCTGGGGGGTAGCCGGACAGGCCGATGGCTACCGGCATGACGGTTCTCAAGCCATAGACGAAGCGGAAGCCGAGCACCCAGATATCCGGGTGCTTGCGCACCAGCCTGAGGGCCTTGTCGCCCATGAGTTGCCAGCGAGGCTTGCGCGCCAGGAGCTTGCGACCGTGTTTGCGCCCCATGAAATACCACAACTGGTCGCCCGCATAGCTGCCAAAAAAGGCGACGATGATGACGATGTTGAGGTCCATATAGCCACGGAACGCCAGGAATCCAGCAAGAACCAGAATGGTCTCGCCTTCAAAAAAGGTGCCGAGGAAGAGGGCAAAGTAGCCGAATTCGTTCAAGAAATTCTGGAGCATTGTCTGGATGCTGGCGAAGTGAACGCGCAGCCTAACGCGCCGACGGCAAGGATGAAAGTGTCGATATGTGTCTCGACGTTAAAGATTCTTGCAACCACAATGGTCGCATCCCCATAAGGGCCATGCCCGCGACGTGCAGTCGCAGGTCGAACCATGACTGTCACACATTGGTCATAATGGCGGCTTATAACTGTCGCGCTTGCCCGCGTAAGCGGGCTCAGGAGTCTCGCCGTGAGCTTTACCCCCGCAAACCGCCTGTTTCCTCTCACTCGTCTGCGCCGTAATCGCCGCGACGACTTTTCTCGTCGGCTGGTGCGTGAAAACGTGGTCACCGTTGACGATCTGATTCTCCCCGTATTTGTACTCGATGGTGAAAACCGTCGTGAATCCATCGCATCGATGCCCGGCGTCGAGCGTCTGAGCGTCGATCTGCTGCTCAAGGAAGCTGAAAACTGGGTCGCGTTGGGTATTCCTGCGCTGGCGCTGTTCCCGGTGACCCCGCCGGAAAAGAAATCTCTGGACGGTGCCGAAGCCTGGAACCCGGACGGCATTGCGCAGCGTGCCACCCGCGCCCTGCGTGACCGCTTTCCGGAGCTGGGCGTCATCACTGATGTGGCGCTGGACCCTTTCACCACCCACGGCCAGGACGGCATTCTCGATGAAGAAGGCTACGTGCAGAACGACATCACTGTCGACGCACTGGTCAGGCAGGCGTTGTCCCACGCCGATGCAGGTGCTCAGGTCATCGCGCCGTCAGACATGATGGACGGCCGTATCCAGGCCATCCGCGAGTCTCTGGAGCTGGCAGGGCATGTCAACGTTCGAATCATGGCCTACTCGGCCAAGTACGCCAGCGCCTATTACGGCCCGTTCCGCGATGCGGTGGGTTCTTCATTGAACCTGGGCAAGGCCAACAAGGCGTCCTATCAAATGGACCCGGCCAACAGCAACGAGGCGCTGCACGAAGTGGCGGCCGACCTTGCTGAAGGCGCTGACATGGTGATGGTCAAACCCGGCATGCCCTATCTGGACATCCTTCACAGGGTCAAGGATGAATTCAAGGTGCCGACCTTTGTCTATCAGGTCAGCGGTGAATACGCGATGCACATGGCAGCAATCCAGAATGGTTGGCTGAGTGAAGGGGTGATTCTCGAATCCCTCACTGCCTTCAAACGCGCAGGTGCCGACGGCATTCTCACTTATTTTGCCGTTCGTGCCGCTCAACTGTTGAAGGGGCAATAGCCTCACAGGAACACTCATGAATACCGAAGCTCTCATCGAAGCCGCTGTTGAAGTCGATGTTCAGGAGGCAACACCCGTGGTTGAACCTGATATCGAAGTAATCCCGGCCATCGAGGCGCCTGCCGCTGTGGTGCCCGCCCTCGTCGCTCCGAACCTGGACGACAGTAGCCTGTATATCCACCGCGAACTGTCCCAGTTGCAGTTCAATATCCGGGTATTGGAACAGGCGCTCGATGAGTCCTACCCGTTGCTGGAGCGGCTGAAGTTTCTGCTGATCTTCTCCAGCAACCTCGATGAGTTCTTCGAGATTCGTGTCGCCGGTCTGAAGAAGCAGATCACCTTTGCCCGTGAGCAGGCCGGTGCCGATGGCTTGCAACCGCATCAGGCACTGGCCAGGATCAGCGAGCTGGTTCACGGTCATGTGGATCGTCAGTACGCGATCCTCAACGACATTCTGCTGCCTGAGCTTGAAAAGCATCAGGTGCGCTTCATTCGTCGTCGCCACTGGACCGCCAAGCTCAAGGCCTGGGTGCGTCGCTATTTCCGTGACGAGATCGCACCGATCATCACACCGATCGGGCTGGACCCGACGCACCCGTTCCCGTTGCTGGTCAACAAGAGCCTGAACTTCATTGTCGAGCTGGAAGGTGTCGATGCCTTCGGCCGCGACTCCGGTCTTGCGATCATTCCTGCGCCGCGCCTGCTGCCCCGCGTGATCAAGGTGCCGGAAGACGTCTGCGGGCCTGGCGATAACTTCGTGTTCCTGTCGTCGATGATCCACGCACACGCCGATGACTTGTTCCAGGGCATGAAGGTCAAGGGCTGCTATCAGTTCCGCCTGACCCGAAACGCTGACCTGGCGCTGGATTCGGAAGACGTGGAAGACCTGGCGCGTGCCCTGCGTGGCGAGCTGTTTTCACGTCGTTACGGCGATGCGGTACGCCTGGAAGTGGCTGATACCTGCCCGAAACACTTGTCGGATTACCTGCTCAAGCAGTTCAACCTGAACGAGTCCGAGCTGTATCAGGTCAATGGCCCGGTCAACCTGACGCGTCTGTTCAGCATTACCGGTCTGGACAGCCATCCGGAACTGCAATACCCGCCGTTCACGCCAGCCATCCCCAAGCTGCTGCAGAACAGCGAAAACGTGTTCAGCGTAATCAGCAAGCAGGACATTTTGCTGCTGCATCCATTCGAGTCATTTACGCCGGTGGTGGATCTGCTGCGTCAGGCGGCGAAAGACCCGCACGTCCTCGCCGTGCGCCAGACGCTGTATCGCAGCGGTGCCAACTCGGAAATTGTCGACGCGCTGGTGGATGCTGCGCGTAACGGCAAGGAAGTCACGGTGGTGATCGAGTTGCGTGCGCGTTTCGACGAAGAGTCGAACCTGCAACTGGCCAGTCGTCTGCAAGCTGCGGGCGCGGTGGTGATCTACGGGGTGGTCGGCTTCAAGACCCACGCCAAGATGATGCTGATCCTGCGCCGCGAGGCGGGCGAGATCGTGCGTTACGCGCACCTCGGGACCGGTAACTATCACGCTGGCAATGCGCGGTTGTACACCGACTACAGCTTGCTGACGTCCGATGACGCCTTGTGCGAAGACGTCGGCAAACTGTTCAGCCAGTTGATCGGCATGGGCAAGACCCTGCGCATGAAGAAGCTGCTGCATGCACCGTTCACGCTGAAGAAGGGCATGCTCGACATGATTGCCCGCGAGACGCAGTTCGCGCTCGACGGCAAGCCTGCGCACATCATCGCCAAGTTCAACTCGTTGACCGACCCGAAAGTCATCCGTGCGCTGTACAAGGCCAGTCAGTCCGGTGTGCGTATCGACCTGGTGGTGCGCGGCATGTGCTGCTTGCGTCCGGGGATTGCCGGGGTCTCGCACAACATTCATGTGCGCTCGATCATCGGCCGCTTCCTGGAGCACACGCGGGTGTTCTACTTCCTCAACGGCGGCGACGAGCAGATGTTCCTGTCGAGCGCTGACTGGATGGAGCGCAACCTCGACAAGCGTGTCGAGACCTGCTTCCCGGTGGAAGGCAAGAAGTTGATTCTGCGCGTGAAGAAGGAGCTGGAAAGCTACCTGACCGACAACACCCACAGCTGGCTGTTGCAGTCAGACGGGCGTTACGTGCGCAGCACGCCGACTGGCAATCAGAACCCTCGAAGCGCCCAGGCGACCCTGCTGGAGCGCCTGAGCAACCCGGTCCTCAGCGTACGCTGAAGATGATCCCGACTCGGGCCAGCCACTCCGCTTCCAGCGCGAAGTCGGCCTGAGTCAGCTGGTTGTTTTCCAGCCAGCCTTCCGGGAACTCGGCATCGAGGCTCGGACCGTCGGCACGCAACACCACGCGTGGCATCTCCTGGGTGCCACGAATGTGGTGAAACAGAATCGCAAAGCGCAACAGTACGCACAGGCGAATCAGCTTGATGCCTTCCGCGCCGAAGTCGGCGAACTTGTCCTTGGGAATATTCCGGCGATGACCGCGCACCAGCAGGGCGAGCATTTGCTGGTCTTCGCGTGAGAATCCGGCAAGGTCCGAGTGCTCGATCAGATAGGCGCCGTGCTTGTGATAATGGTAGTGGGCGATGTCCAGCCCGATCTCGTGCACCTTGGCTGCCCAGCTCAGCAGCTCGGCGTAGCTCTCGTGCTGCAACTCCCAGCTCTCGGCAACCTGCTCCAGCGCATGCAGCGCCTTGGCTTCGACGCGTGCGGCCTGTTCCAGGTCGACGTGATAACGCTCCATCAACGAGCTGAGGGTGCGCTCACGCACGTCTTCGTGATGATGGCGCCCCATCAGGTCATACAGCACACCTTCGCGCAGCGCGCCTTCGCAGTGGTCCATGCGTTTGAGTTCAAGCGCGTCGAAGATGGCTTCCAGAATCGCCAGACCTGCCGGGAAAATCGCGCGGCGGTCAGGTTTGATGCCGTCGAAGTCGATTTTTTCGACGTCACCCAGTTTGAACAGTTTGCGCTTGAGCCAGGCCAGCCCTTCGGCATTGACCTCGCCTGCGCCATAGCCATTGGCCTTGAGCGCCACACCGATAGCGCGGATGGTGCCCGATGAGCCAATCGCCTCATCCCACTTGAGGCGATGCAGCGCGTGTTCGATGCTCATGATTTCGAGGCGCGCCGCCGTGTAGGCCTGGGCGTAACGCGCGGGTGTCACCTTGCCGTCACGGAAGTAGCGCTGGGTGAAGCTCACGCAGCCCATCTGCAGGCTTTCGCGCAGCAGCGGCTCGAAGCGCTGGCCGATGATGAACTCGGTACTGCCGCCACCGATGTCGGCGACCAGACGCTTGCCCGGCGTATCGGCCAGTGTATGGGAGACACCCAGGTAGATAAGGCGCGCTTCTTCACGGCCGGAAATCACTTCCACCGGATGGCCGAGGATTTCTTCGGCGCGGTGAATGAATTCATTGCGATTACGTGCTTCGCGCAGGGCGTTGGTGCCGACGATGCGCACGGCACCGTGCGGCAGGCCATTGATCAACTGGGCAAAGCGTTTCAGGCAGTCGAGACCGCGCTGCATGGATTCTTCAGACAGCTGGCGCTCTTCATCGATGCCGGCGGCCAACTGCACCTTTTCGCCAAGGCGCTCAAGAATACGGATTTCGCCCTGATTGGCTTTCGCGACAACCATATGGAAGCTGTTTGAGCCCAGGTCGATAGCAGCGATCAGTGAAAGATTCTTGGGTGTGGTGTGCGGCATGATCAGAAAATCCAGTTCGATAACCGCACCATCGTGCCACGATCCATGCCTGCCGCCAACGCGAAGCTGTTCAGGCACCGGAAATACCCGGTATTACTCTTGGACGTGGCGCATGGCTATCAATGCTATGTGGCGCAGAGCGTCACGAAGTACATGACCGCGCGGAGCGTGAGGAATGATCACCCTGTAACTATCGCGCCCATGCTCCGCGTGGGCATGACGTTCCGGACGCTCTGCGTCCAGCGTCAGGCTTGCTCTGCTGTGCCGATGAAGTTTGCCAGTTCCGGGGTTTTCGGGTTGGCGAAAAGTTCTTTCGGGTCGCCCACTTCGTGCACCTTGCCTTGGTGCATGAATACCAGTTTGTCGCCCACTTCACGGGCGAAGCGCATTTCGTGGGTCACCATGATCAGGGTCATGCCGTCTGCCGCCAGTTGCCGAACCACGCTGAGCACTTCGTTGACCAGCTCAGGGTCCAGCGCCGAGGTGATTTCGTCACACAGCAGGACCCTGGGCGACATGGCCAGCGCGCGGGCAATGGCCACACGTTGTTGCTGGCCGCCAGACAGGCGATCCGGGAAGGCATCGAATTTCTCACCCAGCCCGACGCGTTCCAACATCTTTCTCGCCAGCTTGGCTGCTTCAGCCTTTGGCACCTTCTGCACGACCTGCGGCGCGAGCATCACGTTCTCGCCCACGCTCAGGTGCGGGAACAGGTTGAACTGCTGAAACACCATGCCGACCTTCTGCCGCAGCGTGCGCAGATCGGCGCGTGCGGCGTCCAGATACTCGCCGTCGACTTCAATCACGCCATCGTTGATCGACTCCAGCCCGTTGAGCGTGCGCAGCAGGGTGCTCTTGCCCGAACCACTGCGGCCGATGATCGCCACTACCTGGCCTTCTTCGACCGAGAGATCGATGCCCTTCAGTACGTGGTGATCGCCATAGTATTTATGCAGGGCGGAAATTCTAAGCAGAGGCATGCAGTCTCCTTTCCAGATAGCGCGCGCACAGCGACAAGGGATAGCAAAGGATGAAGTAGCCCAGGGCAACAAAGCCATAGACCATGAAAGGTTCGAACGTGGCGTTGGCCAGCATGCTGCCGGTCTTGGTCAGCTCGGTGAAGCCGATGATCGAGGTTACCGCAGTGCCTTTGACCACCTGAACGGAAAAACCAACGGTCGGTGCAATGGCGATGCGCAGCGCCTGAGGCAGGATCACGTAACGCATCTGCTCAAGCGGTGTCATCGCCAGGCTGGCGGACGCTTCCCACTGGCCCAGGGAAATCGACTCCACGCAGCCGCGCCAGATTTCCGCGAGGTAAGCGCTGGTGAACAAGGTCAAGGCCAGCGCTGCGGCGGCCCATGGCGAAATGTTCATGCCCATCAGGGCTACACCGAAGAACACCAGAAACAACTGCATCAACAGCGGCGTGCCCTGAAATAGCTCTATATAAAACTTGGCGATCACGCGTGGCCCGGACTTTTCCGAGGTGCGCATGACCATGACCAGCAAACCGATCAGCCCGCCGCCGATAAACGCCACCAGCGACAGGGCCACGGTCCATTGCAGGCCGACGAGCAGGTTGCGCACGATGTCCCAGAGGGTGAAATCCATCAGCGGCTCCTCGCTATGTAACGTCGTCCGATCCAGGCCAGCAACTGACGGATCAGCAGCGCCATGGCCAGGTAGATCAGGGTGGTCACGATGTAGGTTTCGAATGACCGGAAGTTGCGCGATTGAATGAAGTTGGCAAAGAAACTCAGCTCTTCGGTGGCAATCTGCGAACAGACCGCCGAACCCAGCATCACGATGATGATCTGGCTGCTCAGCGCCGGCCAGACCTTGCCCAGTGCCGGCACCAGCACCACGTAGCGAAAGGCTTCGTAACGATTCATCGCCAACGCGGCCGACGCTTCAAGCTGACCCTTGGGGATCGCCTGAATGCCCGCGCGCACGATTTCGGTCGAGTAAGCCCCCAGGTTGACGACCATCGCCAGCACAGCCGCCTGCCACTCCGTGATCTGCACGCCCAGTGACGGCAGGCCGAAGAAGATAAAGAACAGCTGGACCAGAAACGGTGTGTTGCGGATCAGCTCGACGTAAATGGCGAAGATCGTCGCAAAGGGCTGGATCTTCCAGGCCCTCACGACAGCTCCGACAATGCCGAGGCTGACACCCAGGAGGGTGCCGATGGCGGTCAGTTCCAGCGTGAACAAAGCCCCGCGCAACAGCACGTCGAGGTTTTGCAGGACCGGTGTGAAGTCGAAGTGATAAGCCATGGGTGAATCCTGTGACCGAAAAGCAGTAATCAGAGATCGGCAGGCAGCGGTTGCTTCAGCCAGGTCTGGGATGCTTTCTCCAGCGTACCGTCAGCCTTGGCTGCGTTCAGAATCTCGTTGACCTTGCCGAGCAGTTCAGGCTGCTCCTTGTTCACGCCGACGTAGACCGGCGAGTCCTTGAGTTTCACTTTCAGCGCCGGGATGCGCTTGGGGTTGCGCTCACTGATGGCGACCATCACCACGTTGCCGCTGGCGATCAGATCGGTCTGGCCGGCGAGGTAGGCCGCGATGGTCGAATTGTTGTCTTCAAAGCGCTTGATGGTGGTGCCTTCAGGTGCAACGGCCGACAGCTCGATGTCTTCGATCGCGCCACGGGTCACGCTGATGGTTTTGCCTTTCAAGTCGGCGACGTCCTTGACCGGAGAATCAGGCGGGCCGAATACCGCCAGGTAAAACGGAGCATAGGCGCGGGAGAAATCGATGACTTTCTCGCGGTCCGGGTTTTTGCCGAGGCTGGAGATCACCAGATCAACCTTGCCAGTGGTCAGGAACGGGATGCGGTTGGTGCTGTTGACCGGTGTCAGTTCCAGCTTGACCTTCAATCTGTCGGCCAGCAGCTGTGCGGTATCGATGTCCAGACCGCGCGGCTTCATGTCCGGGCCGACCGAGCCGAACGGCGGGAAGTCCTGTGGCACGGCAACCTTCAAGGTGCCGCGCGCCATGACGTCGTCCAGGCCGTTGGCATGCGCGGGCGTTTGGCTCAGCATCAGACTGGCAAACAAGGCAGTAAGCAGAGCGCTGTAACGCTTGGTCATATGAAATCTCCGGGCGGAACGAAAGATATTGGCTTGCCTCTCCAGTGCACAGCGCATGCCATCCGGACGTTACCTGCCATGAATCAACGTTTGCAGAGCATTTATGGTCTTACTGGTCTGACCAGTAAAAGCGCCGCGCGCCCTGCTTTGGTGCGCTTTAAAGCCTTGCCGCCCCAGCGCTGGGCGTCGCTTGCCGAATTTTCGAGATGGGGATAAAAGGGCTTTTTACTGGACTGACTGGCCTGAACAGTGATGCCACACACTTCACTCGCAGTACCTGAATCAGCCCTCCGGGCCATTCGCAAATTGATTGCCGAACAAGGGTACAAACCCGGCGAAAGCCTGCCGTCGCAACGCGATCTGGCGGTTCTGCTGGGTGTCAGTCGCGCATCGTTGCGTGAGGCCTTGTCGTCGCTCAGCGCTTTGGGCGTGGTCAGCGTACAGCCGGGCAAGGGTGTGTTCGTCCAGTCCATTTCTGAACCAGAACAGCGCACGGGCGGATTTTCCTGGCCTTTCGAGGCTCAGGTCTCTCCCGCTGACACTTTTCAGTTGCGCTACGCACTGGAAGGCTTCGCTGCAGGATTGGCGGCCGTGACACTGACGGCCGACGAGCGCGACGTGCTGGAGGACAACGTCGAAGCGATGCGCCTGGAGTTGCGCGCCGGAGACTTCGAAGCGGCCGCCCGGCTGGATTTCGAGTTTCACCGGCATATCCTGGTCGCCAGCGGCAATCAGGCGATGCTCGGGATTGTGACGGCAGGCGCGGATATCTTCCTCGAAAGCCAGAAAATGCCGTTTATACGCGCGGCTCGGGTCATGGAAACCTGGCAGGAGCACCGCAAGATTCTCCGTGCCCTGGCCCGACATGCCTCAGGCCCGGCGCAAAAGGCCATGCAGGAACACATACGTGGCGCAGCCCTGCGTACCGGCATCGTCTTCGTATCACCCTCGAACTGAGCGTCGGCCATAACCGCAGTCATGCCGCGCGATAGCCAGACTCAATGAAGCTTTGCTTCCTGAATGACAGCAGGACCGCTATGATGGGCGTCGTTTTTAGCCTACGACCTCGGAGACTTCCATGAGCAACGACCTGATCAAACACGTCACCGACGCCACCTTCGAAGCTGAAGTACTCAAGGCTCAGGGTCCTGTGCTTGTTGACTACTGGGCTGAATGGTGTGGCCCGTGCAAGATGATTGCCCCGGTACTGGACGAAATCGCCACTACCTACGAAGGCAAGCTGACGATCGCCAAGCTGAACATTGATGAAAATCAGGAAACCCCTGCCAAGCATGGCGTGCGCGGTATTCCTACGCTGATGCTGTTCAAGAATGGCAATGTTGAAGCGACCAAAGTGGGCGCTCTGTCGAAGTCGCAGCTGGCTGCATTCCTCGACGCCAACATCTGAGGCGTTTCAAAGCCCCGCAAAATGCGGGGTTTTTTTCGAGTGTCGTACTAGACGCCCGGAAAATCAGGTGGTACATTCGGCCCCGCAACGGCTTCTCCGTTGCCCCCTGCTAGCCGTCGCCGACGCTCTCCTTTCGATTTGTACGCGATCCTGTCGCCTTCTTTGCGGCGCGGCCTCATTAAGCCAAAAGCTTAATTTCCCCCTCCATACATGATTACGTCATTCCCCATATGAACCTGACTGAACTCAAGCAAAAGCCGATTACCGAATTGCTCGAAATGGCCGAACAGGCCGGCATAGAAAATATGGCCCGCTCGCGCAAGCAGGACGTCATTTTCTCCCTGCTGAAACGGCACTCGAAAAGTGGCGAGGAAATATCCGGTGATGGCGTGCTGGAGATTCTCCAGGACGGCTTCGGTTTTCTGCGCTCTGCAGATGCGTCCTACCTGGCCGGCCCGGATGACATCTATGTCTCCCCCAGCCAGATCCGCCGTTTCAACCTGCGTACCGGCGACACCATCGTTGGCAAGATCCGTCCGCCGAAAGAAGGTGAGCGTTATTTCGCTCTGCTCAAGGTCGACACGATCAACTACGACCGTCCGGAAAACGCCAAGAACAAGATTCTGTTCGAAAACCTGACGCCGCTGTTCCCGACGATCCGCATGAAGATGGAGGCCGGTAACGGTTCCACCGAAGACCTGACCGGTCGTGTGATCGATCTGTGTGCGCCGATCGGTAAAGGTCAGCGTGGTCTGATCGTTGCTCCGCCGAAGGCGGGCAAGACCATCATGCTGCAGAACATCGCGTCGAACATCACGCGTAACAACCCGGAAGTGCATCTGATCGTTCTGCTGATCGATGAGCGTCCGGAAGAAGTAACCGAAATGCAGCGCACCGTGCGCGGCGAAGTGGTTGCCTCTACGTTCGACGAACCGCCAACCCGTCACGTACAGGTTGCCGAAATGGTGATCGAGAAGGCCAAGCGCCTGGTCGAGCACAAGAAAGACGTCGTGATCCTGCTCGACTCCATTACCCGTCTGGCTCGCGCCTACAACACCGTCATCCCTAGCTCCGGCAAGGTACTGACCGGTGGTGTCGATGCTCACGCCCTCGAGAAACCAAAGCGTTTCTTCGGTGCTGCGCGAAACATCGAAGAAGGCGGCTCGCTGACCATCATCGCCACCGCACTGGTTGAAACCGGTTCGAAGATGGATGAAGTCATCTACGAAGAGTTCAAGGGTACCGGCAACATGGAGCTGCCTCTGGATCGCAAGATTGCAGAAAAGCGCGTGTTCCCGGCCATCAACATCAACCGCTCCGGCACACGCCGTGAAGAGCTGTTGACCGCTGATGACGAGTTGCAGCGCATGTGGATCCTGCGCAAGCTGCTGCACCCGATGGACGAAGTCGCGGCTATCGAGTTCCTGATCGACAAGCTCAAGCAGACCAAGACCAACGACGAGTTCTTCCTGTCCATGAAACGTAAGTAACAGGCAGGCTGACTCAAAAAAAGGCGTCCTTCGGGGCGCCTTTTTTTTGCCTGCGCGCCGCGGATTAGCTGCCTTGAAGGGCCGGAGCAGGTAGGATGTGCGTCTATTTGGATAAATGGCCGGGTTAATGAAATTCAAAGATCTAAGGGATTTCGTGCAGCAGCTTGAGCAGCGCGGAGAGTTGAAACGCATTCAGATGCCGATCTCGCCTGTGCTGGAAATGACTGAAATCTGTGACCGTACCTTGTGCGCCAAAGGCCCGGCCCTGCTGTTCGAAAAACCGATCGGCTTTGATATTCCGGTGCTTGGCAACCTGTTCGGCACGCCCGAACGCGTTGCCATGGGCATGGGCGCCGAGGCGGTCAGTGAGCTGCGCGAAATCGGTAAGTTGCTGGCGTTTCTCAAAGAGCCCGAGCCACCCAAGGGTCTGAAAGATGCCTGGTCCAAACTGCCGATCTTCCGCAAGGTCATTGCCATGGCGCCCAAGGTCGTCAAGGACGCGCCGTGTCAGGAGGTCGTCATTGAGGGGGATGACGTCGACCTCGGCATGCTGCCGGTGCAGACCTGCTGGCCGGGCGATGTCGCGCCGCTGATCACCTGGGGCCTGACGGTGACCAAAGGCCCGAACAAAGAGCGTCAGAACCTCGGCATCTACCGCCAGCAGGTGATCGGCCGCAACAAGATCATCATGCGCTGGCTCAGCCATCGTGGCGGCGCGCTGGACTTCCGTGACTGGTGCGCCAAGCATCCAGGCGAGCCTTATCCGGTTGCTGTGGCGCTGGGCGCTGACCCGGCGACCATTCTGGGTGCCGTTACCCCGGTGCCGGACAGCCTCTCCGAATACGCGTTCGCCGGGCTGCTGCGCGGTTCGCGCACCGAGCTGATCAAATGCCGTGGCAGTAACCTGCAAGTGCCTGCCAGCGCCGAGATCGTGCTGGAGGGTGTGATCCATCCGGGCGAAATGGCCAATGAGGGGCCTTACGGCGACCACACCGGCTATTACAACGAAGTCGACAGCTTTCCGGTCCTGACCGTCGAGCGGATCACCCATCGCATCAAGCCGATCTACCACAGCACCTACACCGGCCGTCCGCCGGATGAACCGGCGATTCTGGGCGTCGCGCTGAACGAAGTGTTTGTGCCGATCCTGCAAAAGCAGTTTCCGGAAATCGTCGATTTCTACCTGCCGCCCGAGGGATGTTCGTACCGCATGGCGGTGGTGACCATCAAGAAACAGTACCCCGGTCATGCCAAGCGCGTGATGCTGGGTGTCTGGTCGTTCCTGCGCCAGTTCATGTACACCAAGTTCGTGATCGTGACCGACGACGACATCAATGCGCGTGACTGGAACGACGTGATCTGGGCCATCACCACCCGTATGGACCCCAAGCGCGACACGGTCATGATCGACAACACGCCCATCGATTACCTGGACTTTGCTTCTCCGGTTTCCGGATTGGGATCAAAAATGGGTCTGGATGCCACTAACAAATGGCCAGGCGAGACCACGCGTGAATGGGGCAGGGCGATCGTCAAGGACGAAGCCACTACCCGCCGGGTGGACGAGATCTGGACGCAGTTGGGAATAGATTGATGCGTGTCACTTTGCAGCCGTCAGGTGCGGTGCTGGAAACCCTGCCGGGCGAGCGGATTCTCGATGCCGCACAGCGCCTTGGCTACGAATGCCCGCAGAGCTGTCGCAACGGCAATTGCCATGTCTGCTCGGCCTTGCTGGTAGAGGGTCGGGTGATGCAGTCGGGGCAGGTGCTCGATCACGGCGAGATTCATACCTGCGTGGCCGAGCCGCTCGAAGATTGCGTCGTGCTGTGGGATGGCGTGCTGGCCAGAGGCGAGTTGCCGGTGCGCAGTTTCGCCTGCCAGGTGAGCGAGTGCGTCGAGGTGGGTGGTGATGTCTGGCGGGTTGGCCTGCGCGCGCCAGCAGGCAAGGCGCCGCGTTATCACGCCGGACAGTACCTGATGATCGAGCGCGAGAATGGCGAGAAATCAGCGTTCTCCATTGCTTCGGCGCCGCACACGGGCCGCGATCTGGAACTGCATGTGCTGGCTCGCGAAGACAGCGCACGCAGCCTGATCAAACAGTTGCAGCGCAACAAAATGGCGCGGGTCGAGCTGCCGTTTGGCGATACCCATCTGGCCGAACTGCCTGAAGGCCCGCTGGTGCTGATTGCCGCAGGCACCGGCATGGCGCAGATGAACAGCCTGATCGAGCACTGCCGCGCCGAGGGCTTCAAGTACCCGGTGCATCTGTACTGGGGCGTGCGCAAGCCTGATGATTTTTATCAGGTCAGCCACTGGGATGAATGGGCGAAACTTCCCAACCTGTTCCTGCACAAGGTGGTCAGCGATGTGTGCGGCTGGGAAGGGCGCTGCGGCCTGCTGCATGAAGCTGTCTGCGAAGACATCAAGGACCTGTCGGCGGTACACGTCTACGCCAGCGGATCGCCTGCGATGATTTACGGAACGCTGGACGCCCTGGTCAGTGCCGGCATGGACGCCCATCAGATGCGCGCTGATGTATTCGCCTATGCCCCGCGTCCATGATGCCGGACTGACGGCAACACAAATGGAGTGTAAATTGCTTTAACTGCTTATGGTTTTCGGCGATGTCATTGGCTCGCCAGACGTTTTTTGGCAACACAGGCCTGTGGCCTGCAGATAGAACCGAACCACGACACCCTGATGCCGCTCACCCACGAGCGAGTCAGCGGGGCTCGGTAAAGACTGACAGTCAGCCTGTCAGGGAGGCAAATGGACAATCCAGTCAACGAGTTGGCCGCGGCGGTGCACGACGGCCTTGGCCTGACGTATCCGCCCGTTATCGATATGGGCCCGCAGCTTACCCGCGAGCAACTGCTCGCATCCATGGGCGCCACCATGCGTCGCCACAAGGGCGGCCCGGTGTGGCTGTTCGCCTACGGCTCACTGATCTGGCGGCCCGAGTGCACCGCCGTAGAGAGCCAGCGCGCGCGCGTGCACGGTTATCACCGCGGGCTTTACCTGTGGTCCCACGAACATCGCGGTACACCGGAAGTACCGGGTCTGGTATTCGGCCTGGATCGCGGTGGCTCATGCACCGGTTTTGCTTATCGTCTGCCGGACGAATGCCTGGAAACGTCGCTGCTGGCCCTGTGGGAGCGCGAAATGCCTTATCCCTCGTATCGACCGCACTGGCTCAATTGCCGTCTTGAAGATGGCAGAAAAGTGCAGGCGTTGGGATTTGTCCTGGAGCGGCATCTGCCCAGCTACGCGGGCAATCTGCCGGACAGCGTGCTCAGCCATGTGCTGGCCACCGCCAGCGGGCGTTATGGCACTACCCGTGAGTACGTGGAGCAGACCGCCAAGGCCCTGCGTAGCCACGCCATGCCAGACCTGAATCTGGAGGCGCGGCTCAAACGCTGCAAGTCAGAGACCGCCTGACAGGGCTCCGTTATTAGTGCTTGCTGTCGCGAGACGTGCTGGCGACCTGTTTGTGGCGCAGTGTCGGCGCCAGAAACGCCATCGCCAGAATGCACGCACCGATCAGTAGCACAAATCCGCCATCCCAGCCGAAGTGGTCAACCGTGTAGCCCATCGCCGCACTGGCTGCGACCGAACCGCCCAGATAACCGAACAGACCGGTGAAACCTGCTGCCGTACCCGCAGCTTTCTTCGGCGCGAGTTCCAGCGCCTGCAAGCCGATCAGCATTACCGGGCCGTAGATCAGGAAGCCGATGGAGACCAGCGCGATCATGTCGACGGTCGGGTTGCCTTCAGGATTCAGCCAGTACACCAGCGTGGCGATGGTCACCAGAAACATGAACACCATGCCGGTCAGGCCGCGATTGCCCTTGAATATCTTGTCCGACATCCAGCCGCACAGCAGCGTGCCCGGAATGCCCGCCCACTCGTACAGAAAGTAAGCCCACGAGGTCTTATCAACCGAAAAGTGCTTGGCCTCTTTCAGATAAGTGGGTGCCCAGTCCAGCACGCCGTAGCGCAGTAGGTAAACGAACACATTGGCCATGGCGATGTACCAGAGAAACTTGTTGCGCAGCACATACTTGACGAAGATTTCCCTGGCGCTGAATTCTTCTTCGTGACTCGCGTCGTAGCCTTCCGGGTAATCGTTCTTGTAATGCTCGATAGGCGGCAGGCCCACGGATTGCGGCGTGTCGCGCATCATGACAAACGCAAATACCGCCACCAGCAGCGCCACTGCAGCCGGTACGTAGAACGCCGCATGCCAGTCGTTGGTCCAGCCCATGCCGAGCAGAAACAGCGGACCGATCAGGCCGCCGCCGACGTTGTGCGCCACATTCCACACCGACACCACACCGCCGCGCTCTTTCTGCGACCACCAGTGGACCATCGTCCGCCCGCTCGGTGGCCAGCCCATGCCCTGCGCCCAGCCGTTGATGAACAGCAGCACAAACATGATCGTGACGCTGGAGGTCGCCCAGTGCGCAAAACCGAAGACAAACATGATCCCCGCAGAGACCAGCAGGCCGAACGGCAGAAAATAACGCGGGTTGGAGCGGTCCGAAACGATGCCCATGAGGAATTTCGACAAACCATAGGCAATTGCGATGGCCGACATCGCCACGCCGAGCTGGCCACGCGTGTACCCCTCGTCGATCAGGTACGGCATTGCCAGCGAGAAATTCTTGCGCAGCAGGTAGTAACCGGCATAACCGATAAAGATACCGGCGAAGATCTGCCAACGCAGACGGCGATAGGTGTTGTCGATTTTTTCTTCGGGAAGGGGTGTCTGGTGCCTGGCGGGGCGGAAAAAACCAAACATGGAGATGCTCCTGATTATTATTTTTTTTGCGAATGCGAATATTACATTTTCATTACAGAAAAAAGCAGTGCCTCTCGGCTGATTTTTCGTAGGAAAACGGGAAGAATCGTTGTTCTTTTATGAACATTGAGCAGATGTTTTTAGAGGTGTAGCGGGTTTGGGATGGGTCCTACGGGTGTCTCGGAAGTCGTGTACTTACGGCCTCGCTGGGCGCCTCATACCATCGTCATCATTGCGCCAAAGGGGGGCGCCGAGACGATGAGCCAATATAAAAATGAGAATTTTCGTGTTTATTCTTCCTGCCGTTGAAAAATGTATCGGCCCTTTCGCGAGCTCGCTCGCTCCCACATTTGAGGTGATCTCCCGGCTTTTGAGCGAGTTTCAGTCTCCGCAGGCAAAACTGTGGGCGCCAGATGGCGCAAGGGCGTCAAGCCGGACGCGCTTATGCGGACAGAGCTGTACCTGTCGAGCGGTCCGGTCATAGAGCAATTTTTCACCCTGGACGAGCGTCAGGCCCTCGTTCTTGAACTGCTGGAGGCGACGCCGAACATCGTCGCCCAATGCCAAAAATCCGATGCGCAGGTACGTGGATTATTTGCCGGAAAGTGTAAGGAAGGCGCTGTAGTGGTCTGGTCTGTTTATAACGCTCGCGTCAGTTCACTTGGTGCACAGTGCCTGGACCAAAGCATCATTGCCTTGGTCCAGGCTTTGTCGGGAGAAATCGGTGAGTGGCGCTCATATGTTGAATCGCTTCAAGCTGACTCATGTCGAGCGCTCCGTGAGCGGTGATTGCATTCGAAAAGTCTGTGATCGCCAACTCGATAGAGTCTTTCAATATCCTGATCGAGTTTTCAACGTCCTGTGATACGTCAGGCAACACGACGCATGAGTTAAATACGCGAGATCGATATTCAAGTTATCCGTAGGTCGAACAACAGGAGCGGAGGGCAATGCTACTCGGAACAAGTCGACCTATTTTCCGTGGAGCCTGTTCAAGCTGGATTTGTGGTCATGCCCAAGCGGTGGGTGGTAGAGCGGACTTATGCCTGGAATGAGAGGCTCTGCAGCTGATAATGCACCACGGCCGTCTTTTTGCGACAAGCGCGAGGCATGGGTGTGGCTGGCCGAGGCAAGAATACTCGCCCGCCGACTCAATACATTATTTTATCTAACGCGTTTAAGTATTAAACACAAAATTAGACATTGCGTTTCAAGCGTGCCTCCACGCCTTGAAACCAGCAGAAAAATTTGTTGTCATAGCCGCTTATCGCAAAAAACTACGATACACCACTGATTACCAAGGAAAGGTACGCATGGCTTTCGACGCTTTTATTCAGATAGCAGATATCCCCGGCGAGGCGCTAGACGAGAAGTACAGCAAATGGATTGAAATCACTGGTTATAACTTCGGCGTCAGCCAAAGCACCTCCGCTACCGCCAGTTCCTCGGGCGGTGCTTCATCCGGTCGCACCACCATGACCAACTTCACCTTTACCAAATACCTCGACAGTGCCAGCTGCAAGCTCATGGAAGCCAGTTGCGCAGGCCAGCACCTCAAGGAAGTGAAGCTGGTGCTGTGTCGCGCAG
This sequence comes from Pseudomonas syringae CC1557, assembly GCF_000452705.1. Lineage (NCBI taxonomy): Bacteria > Pseudomonadati > Pseudomonadota > Gammaproteobacteria > Pseudomonadales > Pseudomonadaceae > Pseudomonas > Pseudomonas syringae. The sequence goes on along the minus strand of NZ_CP007014.1, from coordinate 5,381,232 downwards.
GCACCGACAAACTCAAATACTACGAAGTGGTGCTCGAAGAAGTCATCATCGCCGACTACACACAGAGTGCGAGTTCCGGCATACCCATCGAAATCGTTCAGCTCAACTACGGCCGGATAAAAACCACCTACACCTTGCAAAAACGTGTCGACGGCACGGCCGGCGGTAACGTGGCTGGCGGATGGGACCGGATCAATAATAAAAAGTACTCGTGAGGCACGACCATGGCCGAAGCACGCTCCTTCATCAATGTCAGAACACAGACCTTCGACTCTTTGAAAGCCAATCTCGCGCTGCCAAACAACTCCAAGGCCAAGTTCGTCGCACTGAACTCTCACATTTCAGGCAGCGTTGTCCTCGCCGGCGAGCTGGTCATCGTCGGTGACGCCTCCACCCCCTTGTCTACCGCTCAGGAAGCTTTCCTGATGGCAAAGGCTGCGGAGGTACATACAGCGTTGTTGACAAACGGCGTAGAGGCGGATGATTTCTTCCTTGATAATTTTGAGCTGCTTAAGCAGGCGATTTCCTATACATCCATGGGTATAGGCGCTACGAGTGACGGCTGGGCCAAACACATGGACGAGATCAAGAAATCGCTTCAGGATATCGAAAAACTCTACCGGGAACACATGGGGTCAGGCACGATGACGCAACGAGACGCGTTCTACGCCAAACGAACAGAACTGTTCATGAAGCTTGATAAACTGCTGAATAATTTCCTGGCGTATGGATCCGGGCTGCGCAACGAAGGTTCAATCAAAAGACTGCTTGGACTTTCAACCAACAGCTATATGCATACCGGAGAAATCGCAGGATATGCTGACAAGGTATCTGGCGTGGCTAAAGCCTCTAAATGGATCAAGAGGGGAACGTATATTGGGACTGCGCTTGAGGTAGGTTCAACTGCAATTGAGATTCGTAACGCCTGTACGCTAGGGCGTGAGGAGCAGTGTCGAAAAGCGAAGTATGTTGAAGGGAGCTCATTGATGGGTAGTATCGGCGGAGCAAGTGCAGGTGGTTATCTCGCAGGCTATGCGGCTGTGGGAGGTTGTGCTTTTATTTTGGGTATAACGACGGGTCCAGGTGCTTTGGCATGTGGCGTTGTCGGAGGTGCAGTTGGAGGATGGGCAGGTGGCGAACTAGGTGAGTCGGCGGGTGAAAAATTTGGCGAGATTCTTTATGGAGCTATATCGAAATGACAGACACTATGATAGGTCTGATCGGCGGGGCCATATTGATACCATTGCTCTTAACAAGCATCGTTATTGCTGTAATAGCACACAAGCATGTTGAAACTATAGAGGCATATTTACCAAACTGCTCCTACATAACAACTGTCAAAGAAGCATATTCTGGCGGCGGCCTGCTCGGCAAAATAATGCGAGGCGGCGTAATCGCTATGATTTTAATGATGCCTCAACTTAGTGCCCGAAGAGGTTTCGTTGACGCACGCGAAATAAAAAACCTTCCAAATCATTACAAAAAGCTCCTTGTAATTCCGGCAATCACTTCAGCAGCATTGTTTATCGCATTGATACTACTTCAGGCTTTGCGCTACATCCTTGAGCGCTAATGAAATAAAGATGGACAGAGTCCATAAGGCTGATATTTTTAGCGCTTTTTATACTCATAACAATAAGTTACGTTACTACCGAAATTGTTGCGAACAAGCATTTTTAATGCTGTAGAAGAGCAAACACCCTACTGCTCTTCTGTACGGACCATCAGAGAGGCATGGTCAGGTGGGGCCTGCTCGGAAAAGTGTAAGCGCTCCATAAACCCCACATTCAAAGTGCTTAGCTGATCCCGGAAGCTGTGATCCCGATTCCCTCAGGAGCCAGCTCGCCATGATGCGACCCGATGCCAAAGTCGAAAAAGTGTATCTGTACCCCAAGCCTGTGGACTTCCGAAAGTCTATCGACGGTCTGGCGGCATTGGTCGAACTGGACATCAAGGTCGCCGTCTTTGATCCAGTACTTTTCGTCTTCCTCAACAAGCCACGCAACCGCGTGAAGATCTTGTACTGGGAGCGCAATGGCTTTTGCCTTTGGCTCAAGCGTCTGGAGTCCGAACGATTCAAAACATCGCCAGACGCCACCGACGAAGCGATTGTCCTGACGGTTCAGGAACTCAACTGGATGCTCGATGGCTTTGACCTCTGGCGCAACCGTCCTCATCAAGTTTTGACGCCGCGATTCGTAGCCTGATTCGGTATAATCCAGGGCATGAATTCCGTGCCCGAAAACCTTCCAGATGATCCCGTTCTGCTCAAGCAACTGCTTGGGCAGATGTTCGACGAGCGTCAGTTGGATAAGGGAAAGATTATTCGGCTACAAGAACAGAATGCCCTCCTGCTTCAGCGTTTGTTCGGACGTAAGTCCGAGCAAACAGCTGATGCGGCAACGCCGCAACTGGCCCTCTTCAATGAAGTAGAAAGCGTCATCGAGCCTGTGGACGAAGCTTCAGATGAAGAGGTCGTTGCTCCGACCAGGCGCCGTGGCAAGCGCAAACCTTTGCCTGCCGATTTACCCCGCGTCGAAGTCATCCACGAACTGCATGAGCACGAACTGACCTGCGTTTGTGGCTGCCGCAAACACACCATTGGCGAAGAAGTCAGCGAGCAGCTTGAAATCGTGCCGATGCAGATCCGCGTGATCAAACACATCCGAAAAGTCTATGCCTGCCGCGACTGCGAAACAGCCCCGGTCACTGCTGATAAACCTGCGCAAGTGATCGAGAAGAGCATGGCCAGCCCTAGCGTTTTGGCGATGCTGCTTACCACTAAATATGTAGATGGTTTACCGCTTCACCGCTTTGAAAAAGTGTTGGGCCGCCACGGCATGGATATTCCTCGACAAACGTTGGCGCGCTGGGTGATTCAGTGCGGCGAGCATCTGCAACCCTTGCTCAACTTGATGCGGGATCGACTGCTGGAAAGTCGTGTCATCCACTGCGATGAGACGCGAGTGCAGGTTAATAAAGAGCCTGATCGAGAGCCCGCCAGTCAATCCTGGATGTGGGTACAAACTGGAGGCCCGCCTAATCAGCCTGTTGTTCTTTTCGACTACTCAACCAGCCGTGCGCAGGAGGTACCGACGCGCCTGCTAGAAGGCTATCGTGGCTACTTGATGACTGATGATTACGCCGGTTACAACGCGCTTGGAGCGCAAGCCGGTGTCGAGCGCTTGGGTTGTTGGGCGCATGCTCGTCGCAAGTTCGTAGAAGCACAAAAAGTGCAGCCCAAGGGCAAAACCGGGCGGGCTGATGTTGCCCTGAATTTGATCAACAAGCTTTACGGTATCGAGCGGGCGTTGAAAGAAGGCAGCGATGAGCAGCGTTATGAAGCTCGCCAGCAAAACAGCGTACCGGTGCTGACTCAGTTGCACACCTGGATGGAGAAAACGCTGCCTCACGTCACGGCGCAAAATGCGCTGGGTAAGGCGATCAGTTATCTAGCCAGCAAAACAGCGTACCGGTGCTGACTCAGTTGCACACCTGGATGGAGAAAACGCTGCCTCACGTCACGGCGCAAAATGCGCTGGGTAAGGCGATCAGTTATCTAGCCAGCAACTGGCAAAAGCTGCTGCGCTATACCGAAGCTGGATTTTTGCCCATCGACAACAATGCGGCAGAGCGTGCGATCAGACCGTTTGTGATCGGACGCAAGAACTGGCTATTCAGCGATACCCCCAAGGGTGCCAAGGCCAGTGCTCAACTCTACAGCTTGGTCGAGACGGCTAAAGCCAACGGCCAGGAGCCCTATGCGTGGCTGCGCCACGCATTAGAACGGCTACCACTGGCGACCTCGGTTGAAGATTACGAAGCCTTGCTGCCGTGGAACTGTACGCCTCGTTTGCATTCCTAGACGCACCGTCGTCTTTGGTTAGATGGGGTTTGTGGAGCGCTTACGGAAAAGTCATGCGCGGCGGCGCTATTTCAGTGGTACTGATAGTGCCAAAGCTAAGCGCCATAAGAGGGGGCTTGATGCCAAAGAAGTTGAGAAATTTCCTGTGTTGTATAAAAAATTTTTGATAATCCCTACAGTCGTGAATTTTCTTTATTTACAGTGATGATGGCGCTTAGTATTTTTCTGAGTCGAGAATTAGCACTCGATAACTACAAGATCGAAGGGGTACGCCACCCCTTTCATAAAGCGCACAAAGGGAAATTCTTAATGAGCGAGATCAGAAATTGATCAGTATCGAGCCTGGCCTGGTTGGGGTTTTTCTGTACGCCGCTATGGTCATCATCATTCTCGCGTCAGCCTACATAGCACGCAACTACACGCACATTTTTGAATCATATTTACCGAACTGCAAGCTCATAACAGATAACAAAGCCACCTATAGTGAAGCAGGCTTGCCCGGCAAAATTGTACGATGCGGCATGATCTATATATTTCTAATGATTCCTGGTTTGGGCAAAAAACGTGGAATTATGGATATGAAGGAGGCGCAAGATTTTCCTAGGAAAATGAGGTGGTTGCTGTTCATTCCATGGACGGCTCAGATTGTGATCTTCGTAGCGCTAATCTGGTTTACTCAGTTTGCTATACCTCCTGCCTAAGCGTCATGGGAAATGGCCTTGAGAGTTCGTATATATAGTTGATAAATCAACGCGCAAGCACACAGGTCGAGCACCGACTAATAAGTGTCGTTATCATCGTTCCTCCGATACTTAGGGAAGTCGGGCAGTGCGGGTGCATTTGGAGGCGTTAGGAAACGACTTTTACGGGTTTGCTTGCGTTTACCAACCGTACTCGGCGTTGGTGAAGGTCATCTGCCTCATCATGTATCTCGGTGATGGAGGTCAGAGAATCTGCCGAATTTGGAAGTCTTTTCCAGAGGTTCCTTAGGCCGGCTTCAAAATGACCACCACTTTCCCCACAGCCCTGCGCCCACCCAACAAATCAATCGCCTCCCCAGCTCGCTCCAGCGGATAAACCGTCGACACCAACGGCTTCAACTTCCCCTCCTCAAACCACGCAAACAACTGCTTGAAGTTCGCCGCATTGTCCTGCGGTTGTCTCTGCGCAAACGAGCCCCAGAATACGCCGACCACCGAGGCACCTTTGAGCAGGGCGAGATTGACGGGCAGGTCGGGGATGCGGCCGCTGGCGAAGCCGACGACCAGCAGGCGGCCGTTCCAGGCGATGGCGCGGATGGCCTGGTCGAAGAGGTCGCCGCCGACCGGGTCGTAGATCACGTCGGCACCGTTGCCGTTGGTGAGGCGTTTGATTTCGTCCTTGACGCTGGTTTCGCTGTAGTTGATGAGTTCGTCTGCGCCTGCGTTTCTGGCGACTTGCAGTTTTTCAGCACTGCTGGCGGCGGCAATGACGCGGGCACCGAGGGCTTTGCCGATTTCGACGGCGGCCAGGCCGACGCCGCCGGATGCACCGAGCACCAGCAGGGTTTCGCCAGGTTGCAGGTTGGCGCGCTGTTTGAGCGCGTGCATGGAGGTGCCGTAGGTCATGCTGAACGCGGCGGCGGTGGTGAAGTCCATGCGTTCCGGGATCGGCAGCACATTGTAGTGTGGCACGGCGACCTGCTCGGCGAAGCTGCCCCAACCGGTGAGGGCCATGACCCGGTCGCCGGGTTTCAAGTGAGTGACTTTCTCTCCGACCGCCGATATCACGCCTGCCGCCTCGCCACCCGGTGAGAAGGGGAAGGGCGGTTTGAACTGGTACTTGCCTTCGATGATCAGCGTGTCCGGGAAGTTGACCCCTGCTGCGTGGACGTCGAGCAGGATTTCGTTGTGTTTGATCTCCGGGCTGGGGACGTCTTCAAGCACCAATGTATCGGCAGGACCAAAGGCTTTACAAAGCAGGGCTTTCATCGGGCTATTCCTTTTCCGGTAATGGCCGATAAAGTCAGTTAAGTGGGTCATCGGGTCAACAAGAATGGCCCTGCCTGATAAGCACACATAAGCTGTAAGCTACGTGGCAAACCGTATTAAGGAGTGGACTGTGAAAGCGTGGATTCTGATGATATTGCTGGCCTTGTCGTTGCCCGCCATGGCAGAGGAAGAGGCCAAGGAAGAAGGCGGCCCTCCGAAAGCGGCGTATGTTTCGCTGACGCCTCCGTTCGTGGGTAATTACGCGCTGGATGGCGGCCCGAAACTCCGCGTCTACAAAGCTGATATTGCGCTGCGCGTCACCGGTGCCGATGCCGAAGCTGCGGTCAAACGCCACGACGCACTGATTCGTAATCAACTGGTCGCGCTGTTTACCCAGCAGACGGTCGATTCGATGAGCAGTGCTGAAGCAAAAGAAAATATTCGTCAGGAAGCGCTCAAGCAGGTTCAGCGCGTCATGAACGACGAAGAAGGCAAGCCGGTGGTCGAAGACTTGCTGTTCAACAACTTTATCGTCCAGTAAAACGGATCAGCGCAGTGCCAGGATTGCCGACCACTGTTCGGCGGTCACTGGCATGACGGACAGTCGGCTGCCTTTTTGCACCAGCGGCAGTTGTTCCAGTTGGCTTTGCTGTTTCAGATAACCCAGCCCCAGTACCTTCTTGAAGATATCCACGAACTCGATGTCGATGGCACTCCATGGGTTTTTATCCGCGCTGGCCTTGGCGTCGTGATAGTGGCTCTCCGGGTCCAGGGCAGTGGGGTCTGGATAAGCCGCCTTGGCGATTTTGCCAATGCCGGCGATGCCCGGTTCAGGGCAACTGGAGTGATAGAAAAAGAATTCGTCCCCTACAGCCATGTCCCTGAGGAAGTTGCGCGCCTGATAATTGCGCACGCCGTCCCAGCGGGCTTTGCCCAGTCGTCGCAGGTCGCTGATCGAGAATTCGTCAGGCTCGGACTTCATCAGCCAGTAGGCCATTGCGTGTGCTCCAAAGACATAAAGTTTGCCGTAGGGCTAAAAGTTGTATGACAAACCGACAGTCGGCTTGTGCCAGTATTTGCGTACTGGTTCACGTTACCGCAAAATGCCGCCCTTTAAAGTTCCACGATACTGCACGGTTTTTCAAATGACCGCTGTGGGCATCGTATTGATTTGCCTAAGGAGGGCAGTCATTGAAGCGCAAGCCTGATTTACTCTGGATTCTGGTTATTCTGTTTGGCTTGGGTGTCGTGACAACCGGTTATGCGCAGAGTTTGTGGACCAGCAAGGAAGATGCCCCCGTCGAAATCACCCAGCAGCAACAGAAAGTCCCCGGCAGGCATTAAGCCCTGCTTCTGCTCTGATCGTTGAAGACTTCCAGCGATCAGAGTGCGCTCTTCAGTTCTGGTCAGTCAGGTATCTTTACTCAAATACCAGCCTTTATCCGATAGTGTGCCTTGCATCGGCACATCCCAGCTTGCTTGCGCCAGTTTATCCACCTTCTGACACTCATGAGCCAGCCCTAATAAAACAGGCTTGCGCCAGGTTTTTCTGCGCGCCAGGTAAGCCAGGCTGCGGTCATAGAAACCGCCGCCCATGCCCAGGCGACCGCCCTGGTCATCGAACCCTACCAGCGGCATCAGAACCAGATCAAGGGCCCAGATTTTGCGCTGTTTCGCACGGTTGATGCGCGGCTCGGGGATGCGAAAGCGATTGGGGATGAATTTCTCGCCTGGACTTACGCGCTGGAACACCATGCGTGTGCGTGGCCATGCATTGAGGACTGGCAGGTAGGTCGCCTTGCCGCGCCGCTGCGCTTCGCGCAATAGCAGGCGTGGGTCGATCTCACCGTCCATCGGCAGGTACAGCGAAACATGTTTTGCGCGTCGAAACAGCGGGTGCTGGGCCAATTGGCGATAAATGCCGCGGGCAGCCTGACGCTGCTGGGCATGGCTCAGCGACCTGCGCGCAATGCGCAGTTGGCGACGAAGTTGCGGGCGTGTGAGCGATAGAGCGCTGATCATGAGAGAAAGGTCATGCAGGCTGATCCGAGAGGTTGAAACCAGAGCTGGATCGTGATTGCCAGACAGGCTTGTCTGGCAAGGTATTGAATTAGGACTCCCCGACGAACCGCTGTCGGTGTAGCCCTTGAACCCGAAAGTTCAAGGTGGAGATTGCAGGAGGTTTTAAGGCTTTCCGTCGAGCGGACATGCACACCAACCCCAACGTGCAACCCCCGTGGTTGTGCGTATCGGCTCAGGGACATGACCGACTGGCAAGCACTCCAGGGAGCGGCGCAAGTATACAGAAATGCCCCGCAATAATCAGCCCCGAGTTGAATCCGGTGTGCCGGGGGTGTCTGTCGCCAGCACCAGATCGACCTTGTCGAGCAGATCACGCACCTGTTCACGGGTCGAGCCGCTGGCCTGTACGTCGGGCACATGCTCCTTGTGCAGCAGGTCGTGAGTAATGTTCAGGGCGGCCATAACGGCAATGCGATCAGCCCCGATAACTTTGCCGCTGCTGCGGATTTCACGCATCTTGCCATCCAGGTAGCGGGCAGCGCTGACCAGGTTGGTGCGCTCTTCCTGAGGGCAAATGATCGAATATTCCTTGTCGAGGATCTGAACGGTAACGCTGTTGCCATTGCTCATGATTCTTGCTCCAGGGCTTTGAGGCGCGAAATCATTGACTCGACCTTCTGCCGGGCGATTTCGTTTTTTTCAATGAGTTGGGCGCGTTCCTCGCGCCAGGACTTTTCCTGAGCTAATAGGAGTGCTTTTTCGCCTTTAAGTTGCTCGGCATACTTCAGGAGCAGCTCTACACGTTTCATCAGCGCTTGCAGGTCGGTGTCTTCCATTGTTTTCCACTGAGTACTTTCTGATGAATGGCAGGGGGAGCGATGCTCTTGCTCAAGCTCGAACCGCCGTCCGGGTGATCTTGTCGCGCGGATAGTCTAGGATACAAGGCCTTCATTCTAGACATTGCGCCGTTTGGCGACCAGCACATGCCCATTCAGAATTCTCCGTACAAAGCATTCGCCGCCCTGCTCAACAGTGGCGGTCACCAGGTATCACCCGCCGAGCTGCATGGTTTGCTGCTTGGCCGCAGTTGCGCCGGTGCCGGTTTCGACAACGAAGGCTGGTTCGCCGACGCCTCGGTGCTGCTCGAAACCGAGCCGCAGGATAACATTCGCGCAGCGCTTGTCGGCCTGCAAGAGATGGTCAAAGGCGAACTTACTGGCGACGACATGACGGTTGTGCTGTTGCTGCCGGGCGACGACGAGCCGCTGACCGAGCGTGCCGCTGCACTGGGCCAGTGGTGCCAGGGTTTCCTGTCAGGCTTCGGTCTGGCGATTGGCGACAAGGTCCTCGGAAGCGAAGCCAAAGCCGTTCTCGAGGATCTGGCTGCCATTGCTCAGGTTCAGGATGCACTGGAAGAGTCCGAAGACGGCGAGACCGATTACATGGAAGTCATGGAGTACATGCGCGTAGCGCCGTTGCTGCTCTTCACCGAGTTCAACGAACCTTCCGCGCCGGAACCCAAGCCCTCCCTGCACTGACCGATAGCGGCCACTGTGACACCGGCGCTGGCTGATACAGCCCACGCCGGCAGACTCCATCAGGACTCAAGCTGCCAATGATTCAGATCCCGAAGTCCGAATACGCCCGCCGCCGCAAGGCGCTGATGGCTCAGATGGAGCCCAACAGCATTGCGATTCTGCCCGCCGCTGCGGTGGCTATTCGTAATCGGGATGTCGAGCACGTCTACCGTCAGGACAGCGACTTCCAGTACCTGAGCGGCTTTCCGGAACCGGAAGCGGTGGTGGTGCTGATTCCAGGGCGCGAGTATGGCGAGTACGTCCTGTTCTGCCGCGAGCGCGATCCCCAACGCGAACTATGGGATGGCTTGCGTGCCGGGCAGGAAGGTGCGATTCGCGACTTTGGCGCGGACGACGCATTCCCGATCAGTGACATCGACGACATCCTGCCGGGCCTGATCGAAGGTCGAGACCGGGTGTATTCTGCGATGGGCAGTAACCCCGAGTTCGACCGGCACCTGATGGACTGGATCAACGTGATTCGCTCCAAGGCGCACCTTGGCGCGCAGCCGCCGAAGGAGTTCGTGGCACTGGATCACTTGCTGCACGACATGCGCCTTTACAAGTCAGCGGCGGAAATCAAAGTCATGCGCGGCGCGGCGGAGATATCCGCGCGTGCCCATGTGCGTGCGATGCAGGCCTGTCGCGCTGGCCTGCATGAGTTCAGCCTGGAAGCCGAACTGGATTATGAATTCCGCAGAGGCGGGTCGAAGATGCCTGCCTACGGCTCTATCGTCGCCTCGGGCCGCAATGGCTGCATCCTGCATTACCAACAGAATGACGCAGTGCTCAAGGATGGCGATCTGGTACTGATCGACGCGGGCTGTGAAATCGACTGCTATGCCAGCGACATCACCCGCACCTTTCCGGTAAATGGCAGGTTTTCACCCGAGCAAAAAGCCATCTATGAGCTGGTGCTCAAATCGCAGTACGCGGCTTTTGAAGCCATCGGCCCGGACAAACACTGGAACCAGGCGCACGAAGCGACGGTCCAGGTTATTACCGCCGGGCTGGTCGAGCTTGGCCTGCTGCAAGGCGATGTCGATGAGTTAATCCAGGCCGAGGCCTACAAGGCTTTTTACATGCACCGCGCCGGACACTGGCTGGGCATGGACGTCCACGACGTCGGCGAATACAAGGTCGGCGGCGAGTGGCGAGTATTGGAGGTCGGCATGACGCTGACCGTTGAACCCGGGATTTACATATCCCCCGACAATCTGGACGTCGCGAAGAAATGGCGAGGTATTGGTGTGCGAATCGAGGATGACGTGGTGGTAACCAGGCGGGGCTGTGAAATCCTCTCTGGCGGCGTGCCCAAGACCGTCGCCGAGATCGAGGCGCTGATGGCTGACGCACAGGTGCAAACCGCATGAGCCGTTTTAATATCGCAATCGTTGGCGGGGGGCTGGTAGGCGCAAGTCTCGCGCTTGCGCTACAGGCCGGTGCGAAGGCGCGAGGCTGGAAAATCGTACTGATCGAGCCTTTTGCACCGGGCGAAACCTGGCAGCCCAGTTATGACGCACGCTCCTCGGCGTTATCGTTTGGCGCGCGGCGGATCTATGAACGGCTCGGCGTCTGGCAGCAGATCGCGCGCCGCGCCGAGCCGATCCTGCAGATTCAGGTCTCGGACCGTGGTCGCTTCGGCGCGACTCGTCTTTCCGCGATTGAAGAGGGCGTGCCGGCGCTCGGTTATGTCGTGGAAAACGCCTGGGTAGGCCAGGCGCTCTGGGCCGGTCTGGATCGGGACGTGGTCAGTTGGCGCGTGCCGGCAGAGGTCAAGCAGATGCAGCCGCTGCCTGATGGCTACCGCCTGACGTTGAATGATGAAACCGAACTGGAGTGTGATCTGGCAATACTCGCCGACGGCGGTCGTTCCAGTCTGCGTGAGCAGTTGGGTATCGGCGTGCGCCAGACGCCTTACGATCAAAGCGCGTTGATCGCCAATATCACGCCAAGCGAAGCCCATTGCGGGCAGGCGTTCGAGCGTTTTACCGATGATGGCCCGATGGCCTTGTTGCCATTGCCTGACAACCGCTGCGCGCTGGTCTGGACCCGTCCGGGCAATGACACCCAGCGACTCGCCGAACTCGATGACCGCAGTTTCCTTGAAGAGCTGCAAGGTGTGTTTGGCTATCGCCTGGGCACGCTGCGTCAGGTCGGGGCGCGGCATGTGTATCCGCTGGCGCTGGTTGAAGCCGAGGAGCAGGTGCGCTCGCATCTGGTGATCCTGGGCAATGCGGCGCACAGCCTGCACCCGATTGCCGGTCAGGGCTTCAACCTGTCGCTGCGTGACGCCGATGCGCTGGCAGAGACGCTGCTCGACAGTGATGCGCCGCTGGGTGATCTGTCGACCCTGCAGCGTTATCGCGAACGTCAGTTTCTGGATCAGCAGTTGACCGTTGGTTTCTCCGACAAGGTAACGCGCCTGTTCGGCAGCACCCAGTCGGCAGTGGCCACAGGGCGTAATCTGGGGCTGCTGGGCCTTGATCTGTTGCCGGCCGCCAAACGCTGGTTTGCCCGCCAGGCGATGGGGCTGGGAACTCGCACCGATGTATGACGCAAGCACTTTAACCCATTGGCTTCGGCCGCAAGCGAGAACGGTTTGAGCATGGAAACACGCGCGGATGTGCTGATTGTCGGAGCCGGAATGGTCGGCAGCGCCCTTGCACTGGCCTTGCAGGGCAGTGGCCTTGAGGTGCTGGTCGTTGACGGTGGGCCGTTGAGCGTCAAACCCTTCGACCCGCAGTCGAATTTCGAGCCGCGAGTCAGTGCGCTGTCGGCCGCCAGCCAACGTATTCTGCAACGCCTGGGCGCGTGGGAGGGCATCGCGGCCCGGCGCATCAGCCCGTATGCGCACATGCATGTCTGGGACGGTAGCGGCACCGGGGAGATTCACTTTTCGGCCTCCAGCGTGCACGCCAACGTATTGGGGCACATTGTCGAAAATCGTGTGGTGCAGGACGCGCTCCTCGACCGTCTGCACGACAGTGATATTGGCCTGTTGGCCAATTCACGGCTTGAGCAGATGCGCCATTCAGGTGATGACTGGCTGCTGACCCTGGCGGACGGCCGCTTGCTGCGTGCGCCACTTGTGATTGCGGCTGATGGTGCGAATTCCGCTGTGCGCCGTCTGACGGAAACACCGACACGAGAGTGGGATTATAAGCACCACGCGATCATCACCAGCGTGCGCACAGCCGAGTCGCACAAGAAAACCGCCTGGCAGCGCTTTACCGACGACGGCCCATTGGCGTTTCTGCCGCTGGACCGTGAGGGTGAACACTGGTGCTCCATCGTCTGGTCGGTTACACCCACTGAAGCCGAGCGTTTGATGCTGCTGGACGACGAGCTGTTCTGTCGCGAACTGGAAAGCGCACTAGAGGGCAGACTCGGCCAGATACTGACTGCCGACCCCCGCCTGTGCGTGCCGCTGCGTCAGCGCCATGCCAAGCGTTACGTGGCCAAAGGGCTGGCGCTGATTGGCGATGCCGCGCACACCATCCACCCGCTGGCCGGGCAGGGCGTGAACCTCGGTTTTCTGGATGCTGCTGTGCTGGCCGAGGTGCTGACCCACGCTGCCCAGCGTGGCGAGCGCTGGTCGGATGCGCGCGTGCTGGGTCGCTACGAGCGACGTCGCATGCCGCACAACCTGACGCTGATGGCGGCGATGGAAGGTTTCGAACGCCTGTTCCAGGCCAATCCGCTGCCACTGCGCTGGCTGCGCAATACCGGTCTGAAAGTAGTCAACCAACTGCCGGAAGCCAAAGCCCTGTTCGTGCGCGAAGCGTTGGGACTGTCCGGTGATTTACCGGAGCTGGCGCGGATTGATGCTTGTTAGAGCATTGATCTACAGCCCAGCGGTATTACGCCTGCTCAAGACCGACGCGTAGCGTCGCACGATAGTCACTCTCGTTCCCACGCTGCGTGGTAATGCATTTCGTGACGCTCTGCGTCACATTGCAGCCATGGCGCATTACTCAACCCGGCCCGAGATACCGACAGCACTGAAGCCTGAGACCCATTTGCGCCTGATACGGCGCCAGGCTGCAGATTTGTGACGCGGAGCGTCACTCAATGCATGCCAACGCGGAGCATTGGCACGAGAGTCAGTAAGATTTTTATAACGATGAGCGACTTCTTTCACCGCGCCAGCCCGTTCCGGTACTGCTCCGGCGTCAGCCCGGTCCAACGTTTGAAGGCGCGGCTCAGGCTGTCGGTATCGCCAAAACCCAGCAACCAGGCAACCTCGCTCAATGAGGTTTGCGGCTCGCTCATGTGCAGCAGTGCCAGGTTCTGACGGCATTGATTGAGCAGCAGGTCATAACAACACCCTTCATCGGCCAAGTGCCGCTCCAGGCTGCGGGGGCTCAGGTGCAGGGCTTCGGCAATACTCTCTGCAGTGGGTTCGCCATCCGGCAGCAGGGTTTCGATGGCCGAGCGCACGCGTTGCTCCCAGATCAGCGAAGGCAACGGATCGCCGCTGGTGTTGTGCTCGATCAACTGGATCTGGCCTTCGTCCAGGTGGCCGTCGAAATCATCAGCGTCAAATTCCAGCATGTTTTCCGCTGCTGAAAAATTCAGCGAGGAGCGAAACAAATCCTGCCAGGGCTGCGGGTTCTCCGGCGCTGGCCGTTGCAAATGCACCGCCAAGGGTGCGTACCCTCTGCCCAGACGGTTGCGACAAGTGCGCACGTAGATCGCGGCGAATGCGTCCAGCAACTCATGGATGGGTGACGGACACGATTTCGGCGCGCTGAACCTAAACTCGTAGCGCTCTCCGGCGGCTCTGAAATCCAGTTCCAGCGAGTCCTCGGCAACCGAGTGGTAACGCACGATGCGCTCGAATACCTCGCGTAATGAGCCGCTGGCCACCAGCGTGTAGCCCAGTGCGTGAAACGTGGTCGGGCTGACAAACCGCGATACACGCAGCCCCAGGGTTGGATCGAGGCTGGTTTGAATGGCCAGCTCCCAGAGCAGGGCAGTGCTGGCTGACGGGAATTGCGCGGCCGGATCATCGAGCAGGCAAGGGTCGATGCCTGCGCTCTGGCACAGCGCATTGCTGTCCGCGCCGAGCGCATCGAGTTGCTTGCGCAGGGCGCGCGTCCAGCTGGCGAGACTACTTGGCTCAGGCATATGAGCACCCTTCCTGGAATGGGTTGTCGTTCAGCGTCGGCGCTCTGCCGACCGGGCATCAAAGGGCATTCCCTTGCCTGACGCGCCCTCAGAGAATGAAAGCATTTGTGACAATTGTGCAAGCCCCCTGATGCAATTCGTGATTCTTCGCAGGTTGCGGTCGTTCCGGCGGCGGTGGGTTTGCTCGTCGGTCCATAAAGGACACCCAAGAAATGCCGTAGGGAAAGCGCGACTTTATTGAGTCGTCGTATGACGGGTGAATTCGAAATCCAGCGTCAGGTTGTCGCTGAAGCCTACATGCAAGCGCTATCAGCCGTTTTGGCATTTGACACTCGTATCTCAAATGACTATAAATGCGCTATGTTGTACGACAACATAAGACTCTTAAAAAATTACAACCATAAAAATAATTCAAAGAGTGACAAACTCATGAGAAATCCCCTCATCCGCGCCTGCGAAAAATCCTATTCGTCTCGTAAGTTGGCTTACAGGCACGAAAAGCAGCGAAATACGCCGATATATTGCTGTCAAAAAATTGAAATCTAAAGTTACATAATCAGCCGCCTCACGGTTCTGGCCGCGGGACGCTCATCGCCAATCTAAAAATAAACAGGGTGAAGAGATGAAAGTGAAAGGTATCCGGTGGTGGATGGTCGGGCTGGTCACGGCCGGCCTGGTCGTCAACTACCTCGCACGCAACACGCTGTCCGTCGCAGCGCCCACGCTCATGAGCGAGTTGAGCATTTCTACCGAGCAGTACGCGCACATCGTCGTCGCCTGGCAGGTGTGCTACGCGATCATGCAACCGGTGGCGGGCTACATCATTGATGCCATCGGCACCAAGATGGGTTTTGCGATTTTCGCTATCGCCTGGTCGGCTGCCTGTGCCGCCGCAGCGTTCGCCACAGGCTGGCAGAGCCTGGCGATCTTCCGCGGCATGCTCGGCCTGACCGAAGCGGCGGGCCTGCCGGCGGGCGTCAAGGCGACCACCGAATGGTTTCCGGCCAAGGAGCGCTCGGTCGCGATTGGCTGGTTCAACATCGGCTCGTCATTCGGCGCATTGCTCGCGCCGCCACTGGTGGTCTGGGCGATCCTGCAAAGCGGCTGGGAGCTGGCATTTCTGATTGTCGGTGGTCTTGGCATTGTGTGGAGTGGGCTGTGGTTGCTGCTGTACAAGCATCCGCGTGACCAGAAGCGTCTTGGCGATGAAGAACGCGACTACATTCTCAGCGGCCAGGAATCCCGCCTCAAGGATGCGCCTGCTCAAAAAGGCAGCTGGAAGCGGCTGTTCAAAAACCGCAATTTCTACGCGATTGCCTCGGCGCGCATTCTTTCCGAACCCGCCTGGCAAACCTTTAATGCGTGGATTCCGCTGTACTTGATGACTGAGCGTCACATGAACATCAAGGAAGTGGCGATGTTCGCCTGGCTGCCGTTTCTGGCAGCGGACATCGGCTGTGTGCTGGGTGGCTACCTCAGCCCGCTGTTCCACAAGTACTGCAAGGTTTCGCTGTTCACTTCGCGCAAGATGGTCATGCTGTTTGGCTGCTCGTGCATGATCGGACCGGCCTGCATCGGACTGGTCGAAAGCCCTTACACCGCGATTGCATTGTTGTGCGTGGGCGGCTTCGCTCACCAGACCCTGTCGGGCGCGCTGTACTCGATCACTTCGGACTCGTTCGGTAAGAACGAAGTCGCCACGGCCACTGGCATGGGCGGGATGTTCGGCTTCTTCGGTGCGGCAGCGTTCACCATGGTGTTTGGCGTGATGGTCACTAAAATCGGCTACAGCCCGTTGTTCGTGGTGTTGGCTATCTTCGATCTGATCGCCGCGATTGTGGTGTGGAACGTCGCCCGCGAAGTCCCGCAAACAGAAGAGCCGACACTGCTGAAGGCGGGTGAGCCAGGCATCGGTTCTGTCCCGGCGACATAAGGCGCGTCGCATACCTGTCATGAAACGCGGTTAGTCTTTGCCCTGAAAGTGATTATGTTAGGGCCGTTCCTTGAAGGCAGGGTGCGGTCCTTTTTTTTCGCCCGTCTTTTCATATTCTTGTTGTGACATATTCGTTTTGGGAATTAATAAATAGCTTCTTATTCCTTAGCGAATATAGCTTCACTCCCTATACTCGCCTCATGAACGCATACATGCAGGAGGCGAATCCATGCATAACGAGTCGATCCGGTATCTGATCGTGCCAGGCTGGCAAGGGTCTCCTGACGATCATTGGCAGACCCACTGGCAAAACAGCCTGCCCAATAGTGTCCGCGTGGAGCAGGCCGACTGGCTCAAGCCCCGCCGTGAAGACTGGGTGGGAGAGTTGCAGCGCACCATCGCCGAGCACGACACGCCAGTCATCCTGATCGCTCACAGCCTGGGTTGCGTGACGGTTGCGCATTGGGCGCAGTTGGCTCCGCTGGAAACCCTGCGCCAGGTGCAGGGTGCTTTGCTGGTTGCGCCTGCCGATGTCGAGCGTCCGAATTGCCCACCGGCGTTACGTAATTTCGCCCCCATCCCTACCGACCTGCTGCCGTTTCCGACACAGATCGTCAGCTCCGACAACGACCCTGCGGTCAGCTCCCAGCGCGCCATGGAGATGGCACGTCACTGGGGTGCCGAACTGGGGTTCTTAAGCCAGGCCGGGCATATCAACGTCAAATCCGGTCATCAGCGCTGGGAGCAGGGGTTCGCCTACCTGTACCGGCTACAAAGCCGTCTGGAACAGCACGCACGTCGTCGCGCATGACCGGATTACTTTTTTATCGGGCCCTCAGGGTCCTGTCTTTTTAACGCTTGAGCCGTCGCAAGGGCTCAGGCGGGAGTGTGTCATGAGCCTTCAAGAAACCTTCGGTCAGCCGCTGCTGACCTTTCCCGATGCGGAAAAAAGCCCCCTCAGCATTCGCGCCAAGGCATTGGTGTTCATTGATCCACGTTCACGCCGGTTGCGTGAGGAGATGGAACAATTGGCACCCCGTTCATTACCGGTACTTATCCGTGGCGAGTCCGGGACCGGCAAGGAGTTGCTGGCGCGGCACATCCATCGCGGCAGTGATCGCTCGGGTTTGTTCGTTTCAGTGAATTGCGGTGCCATCAGCCCGACTTACGCCGACGCAGAATTGTTTGGCTACGCCGCCGGGGCGCACAGTGGAACGATCAGCAGCCGCGCAGGCTGGTTTGGCTCGGCGAATGGCGGCACCTTGTACCTCGACGAAATCGGTGATTTGCCGCTGCCGATTCAGGTCAAGCTGCTGGCTGCGCTGGAAAATCACGAAGTCACCCGGGTTGGCGCGCATCAGCCCAGCCCGGTCGACGTGCGTCTGGTCGCCGCTACCAGCATTGATCTGGCGCAGGCAGTGGCCGCCGGGAAATTCCACGAGCGGCTTTATCACTATCTCAGCGAAGGGCGACTTGACCTGCCCGCGTTGCGCGAGCAACCGGGCAACATCCTGCCGCTGGCTGAATATTTCGTGGGCATCTACAGCCAGCGCTTGAACCTGCCGGTGCAACTGATCAGCGAATCCGCGCAACGCACACTCGAAGCACACAGCTGGCCGGGCAATACCCGCGAACTGGAAAACGTCATTCACTTTGCGCTGCTGGTCAGCAGTGGAGACGAGATTCAGGCCGAACACATCAACTTGCCGGACGTCGCCAGCCCCCTGACCCTGATCGAGCGTCAGGCAAAGCTGTTGATCAGCAACGGTGACCGCGAACAGCTTGGTGCGCTGCGGCAATTGCTGGAAACCGTGACGGTGCAGCTGGCGCAAAGCCCTGTATAAAGGGCTGAGATAAAAAGATATAAGTACTCGATTAAAAAGTATTTTCTTGGCATATAAAAACTAGGTAATGTCAGCATGATGTCGCAGCGCTCAATGGATCTGCGGCAAATCATTGAATAACAAGGCGTCATTTTCTGATGACGCTCCCGGATTTTCCCTAAGGACACCGCATGAAAAAGACGTTTCTGATGACCGCTCTGGCGGCTGCGTTCTCGATTGGCCTGGCTCACGCAGGCGAAAAGCTGGTGGTCGGCGCGACGCCTGTGCCCCATGCGGAAATCCTTGAACTGATCAAGCCAACCCTGGCCAAGGAAGGCGTGGACCTGGAGATCAAGGTCTTCACTGACTACGTACAGCCCAATGTCCAGTTGAATGAAAAGCGTCTGGATGCCAACTACTTCCAGACCAAGCCTTACCTGGATGGCTTCAACAAGGGCAAGGGCACCAACCTTGTGACCGGCGTTGGCGTACACGTCGAACCGTTCGGCGGCTACTCCAAGAAATACAAGAGCGTGAAAGATCTGCCTGAAGGCGCAACCATCGCGATTCCAAACGAAGGCAGCAACGCAGGCCGTGCGCTGATCCTGTTGGACAAAAATGGTCTGATCACGCTCAAGGACAAGACCAATGCCTTGTCGACGCCGAAAGACATTGCTGCCAACCCGCATAACTTCAAATTCCGCGAACTGGAATCGGCCGTTCTGCCACGTGCTCTGAGCCAGGTCGACCTCGCTCTGATCAACACCAACTACGCGCTGGAAGCCAAGCTCAATCCGAAGAAAGACGCGCTGATCATCGAAGGCCCGGATTCGCCGTACGTTAACTTCCTCGTCACCCGCGAAGACAACGCCCACACCGACGCCATCGAGAAACTTTCGAAAGCGCTGACCAGCCAGCAAGTCAAAGACTTCATCAACAAGAAGTACGAAGGCGCGGTACTGCCAGCGTTCTGATTGCTGGATCGACGAGCATCCCTATGCGTTTGCGCAGGGATGCTCGCGTCGCACGATAGCCTGGATGATCGTTCCTCACGCTCCAGCGTGGGAGCGCCCTGGATGACGCTCTGCGTCACAGATTCAAAACCGGACGCAGAGCGTCCCGAACGGCATACGACGCGGAGCGTCGTACGATAATCGGGATGATCGTTCCTCACGCTACAGTGGGAACGCCGTTCTTGAAGCTCCGCGTCACACCTGCACCGTTATCCCAGCCTTAAAACGCCAATGTCACCCTGGCGTTCAACGTCTGATCCGACGCATCGCTGCTCACCTGTCCGTTGTAACTCACCCCGACGCTCAGCGTATCGCTCAACCCCAGGTCAACCCCTGCGCCGATGACGGCTGCGCTGCGTGCAATCGGTGCGCCGGACAGTTCGAAGGTGTCGCCGCCGCTGAAGGCTGCGCGGCTCTCTGGCGTCACGTCGCCGTAGGCACGACGCCAGCCCAGTGTTGCGTTGGGTTTGATCGCGACGCTGCCGGCGTTCAAGCGAGTGGCAGCACGCAAACCGAGGGTGCTGAAGGTGATGTTATTGTCCTGAGACTTGTTCTCCAGCCTGATCGCGTTGCTGTTCTCATCGAAGGCATCGGTGTCCAGTCGCACATGCGCGAGGTTGGCAAAGGGTTCAAGCTGCGCGTTGCCCAGCTCTATGGCGTAACCCAGTTCGCCAAACACCTGATTGGTCGCCGCTTTGTAATCCTCTTTGAAATTCTCGGAAGAACCCGGCAGATCCAGCGTGCGCTTGGCCGTCAGCTCGTGCCAGGTGTGTACCGCGCCGAGACGCAGGCCCAGTTGGCCCCACTTGGCGCCGGCATAGACGCCCAGATGGTAGTTGTCGCTGTCAGTGGAACCGGACGCATGGCGCAGGTCGAAGCTGCTGTTGCTGAAACCAGCCAGCGCGCCCACGCGCCAGGTATCGTCGAGTGGCACGTCAGCGCCGAACAGCAAGCCGCTGGTATGAGTGTTGAGGCCCGATACATCACGGGTGCTTTCGGTTTTGCCGGTCGCGCCGATGGCCTGAGTCCAGACCACGCCACGCGAAGCATCGCCAGCCAGGGTTTGGGTCGAGCTGCCGAATGCCTGGGCGGACTGCGCCTGTTGCAAGCGATCGTTCATGGCGTTGCGCACCAGACGGCTGTCTTCGATCAGCGCGGACTGCGTCGACGCATGCAGCTCATTGGACAGGGCCTTGAACGTGGCCTGTGCGGTCGACGTGTCATCCTGCACCACCTGACGCCAGAGCGCATTGCGTGCACCTGCGCTGTCCAGGCCTTGCGCAACGGCTCTGGCATTGTCGGTAGTCGCCAGGCTGGCGAAGGTCTGTGCGTTACGGTCCAGTGTCAGCCCGACATCGGTCGCGGTGTAGTTCAGCGTCGGGGTGAGGAACGCGAAGTTGGTTTGCACGGCGGCAAACGCACCGCTGACGCCCCCGGCTGCGGAAAGGATCGAGTAACGACTGGCGGCCAGCCAGTTGCCGCCTTCGACAAGCGACAGCGTGCTGTTATTGATGGTCGCACGACCGCTGGCGACGATACGGTCGGCATTGCCGTTGGCATCCGATTCCACTTGATAGACCGAGCCCTGAGCAAGGTTCACATCACCGTTGACGTTCAATTGTCCCACCGAGTTGCCCGGCGCAACCACACCTCCCTGAGCGACATTGATGCCGCCGACGGTGCCATTGCCACCCAGCGTTGCACCTTGCTGCACGCTGACGATGGAGTTGCCCAGGTTGCCGTTTACCGCCAGCCGGCCCGCTTGCACAGTCGTTGCGCCGGACAGGCTGTTGTTACCGGTCAGGTTCAGCGAGCCGACACCACGTTTGATCAACGCACCGTTGCCTGCCAGCGCGTTGGCGAGGGTGTCGTTGGTTGACTGATCGACCACCAGCGTTGCGTTGTCGGTGATCGTCCCGCTGCCGAACGCCTGAGCATGACCGGTCAGAACGCCACCGTTGATCACCGTGCCGCCCGAGTAGGTGTTGTTGCCGGTCAGTATCAGGTTACCCGTACCGTTCTTGATCAGCGCACCGCTGCCGCTGATGTCGTTGCGCCAGGCGTCGATGGCGTTATAGCCGCCGAGGCTGGCGTTCATGTTGACGGTGACGTTGGAATTGAACGCCGCATAACCATCGCCTGCGGCGTACAGGTTCAGGCGGCCATAACCGCCTGACTGATCGATCACCGCATAGCCGGACGAAATCTCGGTGGTCGCCAGAATCTCGCGGCGCTGGCTGGCGTCCAGATACGGGAAGCGGGTTTCCAGCAACACTTCGGCGTTGGTCGGCACGACCGGGGCCAGGTTAGTCGGGCCCACCGGATCGAAGCCATAGGTCATGCGTGAGGTGAACAGCGCCTTGTCCTGCGCGTGCTGGGAAGTGCGGTCGGTGGCTGGGTCAATGGCCGTCATGCAGTTGTTGACGTCACCGCCACACTGAGCGGTGAAATAGGCCAGCGCCTGTGCGCGAGCATCGGCGCGCAGTTGGGCGTTGGCCGGGTTGGACAGGTTGTCGATGGCGAAATAGGTCGCAGTAATACGGCCTCCCATCACGTCGAACGGCGAGTGCATGCCAGCTTCGATTCGGTTGTCGCCGATTTCCGAGGCGCGCAGCATCAACTCGCTGAACCGTTCGGGGATCGCATAGGCCAATGAGTAGGCAGAAAGGTAGGCGGCGTTGGTGTGCCCGCTGGGAAAACCCGAGTCGCTGGCAGGTGTGGTGCTTTCGGCCGGGCGCAGGGATGGCGCAACCACGAACGCCAGGCTCTGACCGTCCAGGCTCTGGCGCCATGGGCGCGGGTACAAATAGTGGGATTTTGCAGGCGTGGTGGACGCATCGTTGCGCACCGCGCCGACCAGATCGACCACCTTGCCCAGTGCCGAAGAGGAACTGCCTGCGCCATTCCCCTTGTCGTCGTATTTGACGGTTTTGTTGCTGTCGTCGAATTGCGTGATGGTCGTGAAGGCACCTGCGCCAGCCTTATAAGCAGCACTCAACGAGCCCAGGCCGCTGATGGCGCTGTAGCTCTGGTCACGTCGGTCATCGAAGTAGGCGGCTGTTTCCTGAGCCAGTGTGCGGGAGTTGGCGCGGTCGACCACGATTTGCAGGTTGCGCCTCAGCAGGCTCTGACCCAGCGCGGTCGGCGTACCGGTGTCCCAGGTCGCGCCGGTCGTCCACAGCGTGTCGAACCCGGACAGCAGATCGACACCGTTGATTCTGTCGTCACCTGCGCGGCTCGCTGCCTGAACCGATACGGCAAGCAGTGAAAGTATCAATGAAGACACCATTACATGGGCAACCGGTTTACTGGATCGCATAGCGTGCGCCTTCACTCGATTTGGATAAGGCGCCGACCCTAGCAAGCAGGTCTTACACTTGGATGTAACTGCTGTGACACATTTGTGGTGGCTGAAGGTCCACAACAGAGCTATGAAATATTCCGCGCTATCGATATTCCCCAACGGTATTTAAATTCTGTTTCTTATACCTATACAGTTCTGTCTTTCAGTCTTGCCTGTTCTGGAGTCGGAGTTCTCATGCCAGCAGCCTCCCTCGCTTCATCGTCCACTCACATCGCTTCGCAATCCTTTGATGTGCGTCCATTCACCGACAAGGTGGGCGCTGAAATCGTTGGGCTGGATCTGTCCAGGCCGCTGAACGATACCGATTTTGCCCGCGTGCATCAGGCGCATCTGGACCACCACGTTGTGGTGTTTCGTGATCAGCACATCACCCCGCAACAGCAGGTCGATTTCAGTCGCCGTTTCGGAGTCTTGCAGATCCATGTGCTCAAGCAGTTTCTGTTGGCGGACCACCCGGAAATCCTGATCGTTTCCAATATCGTCGAAAACGATAAGCCCGTGGGCCTGGGCGATGCCGGTAAATACTGGCATTCGGACCTGTCTTACAAGGAGCTGCCGAGCCTGGGCTCGATGTTGTACGCCCAGGAGTTGCCGAGTGAAGGCGGCGATACGCTGTTCGCCGACATGCATAAGGCGTGGGATACATTGCCACAACACCTGCGTGATGCGGTGGAAGGGCGCTCTGCGGTTCACAGCTATACCGCGCGCTACGCCGAAGGCCATAACGCCGCCAACTGGCGCCCGACCCTGACTGCGGAACAGCTCGCACAAGTGGTCGAAGTCAGTCACCCGATTGTGCGCACCCATCCTGAAACAGGTCGCAAGGCGCTGTTTGTCAGCGAGGGTTTCACCACGCGCATTCTCGGTCTGCCGGAAGATGAAAGTCGCCAGATACTCAACGAGCTGTATGCCCACAGCGTGAAGCCCGAGCACATCTACCGGCACCAATGGCAAGCCAACGATATGGTGTTCTGGGACAACCGCTCCCTGATCCACCTGGCCGCCGGCTGCCCGGCCCATCTGCGACGCAAACTGCATCGCACGACCATTCAAGGCACCGCGCCATTTTGATTCAGGAGAGTCGTCCATGAATGCTGTCGCGCAAGGCCACACGGCCAGCACGAACGCCCAACCGCTACCGGCTGTTCAGCCCACCCCTGAAGCCTTGCTGCACGTGCGTGGCGTCAGCCTTGAATACCGCACGCCGGAACGTGTGGTGCGGGCCACGCATCAGGTCAGTTTCGAGGTCGATCCGTCTGATCGTTTTGTGCTGCTCGGCCCGTCCGGCTGCGGCAAGTCGACGTTGCTGAAAGCGGTTGCCGGATTCATCCAGCCCAGTGAGGGCGAGATTCGTCTGGCGGGTAATCAGGTCACCGAACCAGGCCCGGACCGCATCGTGGTGTTTCAGGAGTTCGATCAGTTGCCGCCGTGGAAAACCGTGATCGAGAACGTCATGTTTCCGCTGCTGGCGTCACGCACGTTGAAGCGTCCCGAAGCGCTGGAGCGCGCACGTTATTACCTGGAAAAGGTTGGCCTCAGCGCGTTTGCCGATGCCTACCCGCACACCTTGTCTGGTGGCATGAAAGCCCGCGTGGCGATTGCCAGAGCGCTCGCCATGCAGCCGAAAATCCTGCTGATGGATGAGCCGTTCGCCGCGCTGGATGCGCTGACCCGCCGCAAGATGCAGGAAGAACTGCTGGAGCTGTGGGAAGAGGTGCGCTTCACGCTGCTGTTCGTCACGCATTCCATCGAGGAAGCGCTGGTGGTGGGCAATCGCATTTTGCTGCTGTCGCCGCATCCAGGGCGTGTAAGGGCCGAAATCAACAGCCATCAATACGACCTGAAAAGCCTCGGCGGCGTCGGCTTTCAGCAAACCGCGCAGCGCATTCATCGCCTGTTATTCGACGAAGGCGAGGCCGGAGCGGTCGAGCAGGATCTGAATTTTCAGGACATCCGGATCGCGTATTGACTGGTCGCACTAGTACACGTTTTTGACCGCGTGGTAATGCTGTTCAGGACGCTCCGCGTGGTAATGCCGTTCAGGACGCTCCGCGTCCTGTCTACACGATTACCGGGAAACCCGAATCATGAGCCTCGCACCTCCCGCTCGCGAAGAATACGAAGTCACGCTGGAGCCTTTCACTCAGGAAGATCTGACCCGCGAGCTGCCGCTGGCGCAGCGCATCTGGCAACTGAGCTGGGTGCGCAAAAGCGTGATCATGATCGCCCTGGCGGTGATCTGGGAACTGGCCGCACGTCTGCAGAACAATGACTTGCTGTTGCCGAGCTTTTTGCAAACGACCGCGGCTTTTTATGACGGGCTGATTTCCGGTGAGTTGCCGGGCAAGGTGTGGATTTCCCTGACTGTGCTGATTCAGGGCTACCTGATCGGCATCGTGCTGGCGTTCGCCCTGACCACGCTGGCCGTGTCCACCCAACTGGGCCGCGACCTGCTCGGCACCTTGACGGCCATGTTCAACCCGCTGCCGGCCATTGCCTTGTTGCCGCTGGCGCTTTTGTGGTTCGGGCTTGGGCAGAACAGTCTGATCTTCGTGCTGGTGCACTCGGTGCTCTGGGCGCTGGCGCTCAATACCTACGCGGGCTTTCTGGGGGTCTCGGAAACCCAGCGCATGGCGGGCCGCAACTATGGCCTCAAAGGCCTGCGCTTCGTCTGGCACATTCTGATTCCCGCTGCGCTGCCATCGATCCTCGCCGGTCTTAAAATCGGCTGGGCCTTTGCCTGGCGGACGCTTATCGCCGCCGAGCTGGTGTTTGGCGCATCGTCCGGCAAGGGCGGTCTGGGCTGGTACATCTTCCAGAATCGTAACGAGCTGTACACCGACAAGGTTTTCGCAGGCCTGGCAGCGGTGATCCTCATCGGCCTGCTGGTCGAGAACCTGCTGTTCGCCAACATCGAGCGCCTGACCGTCAAGCGCTGGGGCATGCAGCGTTGAAATACCGTCTTCTTTTGAATCATCAGGATGAGAGCCCCATGACAACTTCACTTCATCGTCCGGCGTTAACTGTACTGGCCGCGACACTTGGCCTGTTTGGTGCGCTGCTCAGCGGCGGCGCTCAGGCTGAAGGCAAGATCAGCATCGCCCAGCAATTCGGCATCGGTTATCTGATTCTCGACGTGGTACGTGATCAGAAACTGATCGAGAAGCACGGCAAGGAGCAGGGTCTGGACATCAAGGTCGACTGGAACAGCATCTCCGGCGCCACTGCGATGAACGAGGCGCTGCTGGCCGGTGCGCTGGACGTGGTGTCAGCAGGCGTGCCGCCGATGCTGACCGTCTGGGACCGCACCAAGGGTAAGCAGAACGTCAAGGCCATCGCTTCGCTGGGCTCGATGCCCAACTATTTGCTGACCAATAATCCCAATGTGAAAACCCTCAAGGACTTCACCGACAAGGACCGCATCGCCGTGCCTGCTGCCGGTGTCGGTTTCCAGTCGCGCACCTTGCAGATCGAGACTGCCAAAGTGTTCGGTAATGACAACTACAAAAAATTCGACAACATCTCAGTCAGCCTCGCGCACCCGGATGCGACCGCTGCATTGTTGGCCGGCGGCTCGGAAATCAACTCGCACTTCTCCAGCCCGCCGTTTCAGTACCAGGCGCTGGAAAACCCCAACGTGCACAAAGTGCTCAGTTCCTATGACGTATTGGGTGGCCAGGCGACGTTCAACGTGCTCTACACCACCGAGAAATTCCACGACGAAAACCCCAAGACCTACAAGGCGTTCTACGACGCACTGGCCGAAGCCGAGAAGATTATCAAGGCCGACAAACCGGCTGCCGCGCAGACCTACATTCGCGTCGAGCAATCGAAACTGCCGTTGCCGCTGGTAGAGAAAATCGTCTCCGACCCGGAAATCGATTTCACCATCACCCCGCAGCGCACCTTCATCTACGCCGAAAAACTGCATGAACTGGGCGTGCTGAAAAACAAGGCCGCGAGCTGGAAGGATTATTTCTTCGAGGAAGCGCAGGGCACCGAGGGCAGTTGATCCTTTCAGTGTGAAGGTGACGCGGAGCCTTACTAAGGGCATTCCTGCGCAGAGCATGAGGAACAACAGGGGATCTCAGGATCTTCATCGTACCCATGCTCCGCGTGGGTACGCATGTCTGGACGCTCTGCGTCCGATCCTGAGAAACCGGGTATCCCCTCGCTCGTCCAGGCTCATGCTCAGGCTGGTCATAGGTGTACGACGGCAAACTCGCATCCGGGTATTCATGAATGCGTTATGAACGCCCCAATGAACCCTCCCTCTCGCACACAGTCGCATAGTCGCGCTATTCTCTCGCCCTGATCACGCCCGTACCCGGCAGCCGCACAAGGAGTCTGCATGCCCGTTCGTATTTCAAGACTGGTTACGTTCGGTCTGGCCGCTGCCTTGTTGGCGCTGGCGGGCTGTGGCGAGGAAAAACCGGCTGAGCCCGAGCTGCCTCGGGTCTATGTTCAAACGGTAAAAAGCGCCGACTTTGCTGCCAGCGTTGCCCTGACCGGCGATGTTCAGGCACGCGTGCAGACCCGTCTTTCATTTCGGGTCAATGGCAAGATCATTCAGCGCAATGTAGATGTAGGTGACCGGGTGACTGCACGGCAAGTGCTGGCCCGGCTCGATCCCAAGGATCTGCAGATCAATGTCGACTCGGCTGCGGCCGCTGTGGCTGCCGAACAGGCCCGCGTGAGCCAGTCCCGCGCTGCGTTCGTTCGTCAGCAAAAGCTGCTGCCCAAAGGTTATACCAGTCGCAGCGAATATGACTCTGCACAGGCCGCCTTGCGCGGCAGCGAAAGTTCATTGAAGGCAGCGCAAGCGCAATTGGCCAATGCCCGTGAACAGCTGGGTTATACCGCACTGGTCGCTGACGCACCGGGTGTTATCACCGCGCGTCAGGCTGAGGTCGGGCAAGTGGTGCAGGCCACCATGCCGATTTTTGATCTGGCGCGCGACGGTGATCGCGATGCCGTGTTCAATGTTTACGAGTCGCTGTTCGTCAAGCCGCCCACCGATCAGGCAGTGCAGGTCACATTGCTCGATAACCCGACTATCAAGGTCAACGGCAAAGTGCGCGAAGTCACCCCGGCGGTGTCGGCGCAAACCGGCACCTTGCAGGTCAAGATTGCCCTGGACCCGCTGCCTGAAGGCATGGACCTGGGTTCGGTGGTCAGTGTGGCGCTGAGCGCACCGGCCAACGCCAGTGTAGAGCTGCCGTGGGCGGCACTGACCAAGGACCTGGGCGAGCAGTTGGGTAAGCCTGCGGTGTGGGTGGTGGACGAGCAGGGCAAGGTCAATCTGCGCAAGGTCACTGTCACCCGTTACCTGACCGCCAAAGTCATCATCGGCGACGGGCTCAAAGGTGGAGAGAAAGTCGTGGTGGCAGGCGGACAGTTGTTACACCCGGACATGCAGGTCGAAATTGCCGAGCAACCGCAACCTCAGAACGCGCAGGTGCAGCCATGAAGCGTCTGTCATGCCTGCCGCTGGGCGGCCTTCTGTTGAGCGGCTTTCTATTGAGTGGCTGCGGCAAGGATGAAACACCTCCCGAACCGGTGCGCCCGGTCGTCTTCGTCGAAGCCCGACCCGAGTCGAATCAGGATTTCGGGCGTTTTGCCGGCAATATTCAGGCGCGTTATCAAAGTGTGCTGGGCTTTCGGGTGGCAGGGCGCATCGCCCGCCGCGACGTTGACGTAGGCGCTGAAGTCAAGAAAGGCGATTTGCTCGCAACCCTCGATCCGACCGATCAGCAGAACACCGTGCGTGCCCGGCAGGGCGACCTGGCCAATGTTCAGGCGCAGTTGATCAATGCCCAGGCCAATGCCCGCCGCCAGCAGGAGCTGTTCGATCGCGGCGTCGGTGCCCAGGCGCAACTGGACATTGCACTGACCGATCTGAAGACCGCCAGCTCGTCGCAGGAGCAGGCCAAGGCTGCCGCTCAGCAGGCGCGTGATCAATTGAGCTACAGCGAGCTGCGCAGCGATAACGATGCCGTGGTGACCGAATGGAAAGTCGAAGCCGGGCAAGTGGTGACAGCCGGGCAGGAAGTCGTGACCCTGGCGCGTCCCGACATCAAGGAAGCGGTGATCGATCTGCCCGCCGCCCTCGCTGAGCAGCTGCCCGCCGACGTGCGTTTCACCGTTGCCAGCCAGTTGAACCCGCAAGTGAACACGACCGCGACCATCCGCGAAATCGAACCTCAGGCCGACCGCACCACGCGTACTCGCCGGGCGCGTCTGTCGCTGGCGCAAACGCCATCGGCGTTCCGGCTGGGCACGGCCATCAGTGTGACACTCAGCTCGACTATTACGCCGCGCATGCGTCTACCGATCAGTGCCTTGCAGGAAGTCGATGGCAAACACCAGATATGGATCGTCGACTCGCAAAGCCAGACGGTCAGCCCCCGAACCGTGAATATTACCAGTCGTGACAGCAACAGCTTTTTGCTGGCGGACGGCGTCAAAGCGGGTGAGAAAGTGGTGCGCGCGGGCGTCAACAGCCTCAAGCCGGGCCAGAAAGTCAAAGTCGATGAGGAAAGCCCGCGATGAAAGGGAATTTCAATCTGTCCGAGTGGGCCATCAAGCATCAGTCGTTTGTCTGGTACCTGATGTTCGTTGCCCTGTTGATGGGCGTGTTCTCCTACATGAAGCTGGGGCGCGAAGAAGACCCGTCCTTCACCATCAAGACCATGATCATCCAGACCCGCTGGCCGGGCGCGACGGTGGACGAGACTCTGGAACAGGTCACCGACCGCATCGAGAAAAAGCTCGAAGAGCTGGACTCGCTGGACTACGTGAAGAGCTATACCCGCCCGGGCGAGTCCACGGTCTTTGTGTACCTGCGTGACACCACCAGCGCCAAGGCGATACCGGAAATCTGGTACCAGGTGCGCAAGAAGGTCGATGACATCCGTGGCCAGTTTCCGCAGGGGCTGCAAGGTCCGTCGTTCAACGACGAGTTCGGCGATGTGTACGGCTCGATCTATGCGTTTACCGCAGACGGTTTCTCGATGCGTCAGTTGCGTGACTACGTCGAGAAGGTTCGCGCCGACATCCGCGAAGTGCCCGGCCTGGGCAAGGTCGAGATGATCGGTCAGCAGGACGAAGTGGTGTACCTGAACTTCTCGACACGCAAACTCGCGGCATTGGGCATCGATCAGAGCCAGGTGGTGCAAAGCCTGCAATCGCAAAACGCGGTGACGCCTGCCGGGGTGATCGAAGCCGGGCCGGAGCGGATCTCGGTACGTACCTCCGGCCAGTTCGCCTCCGAGAAGGATCTGGCTGCAGTCAATCTGCGCATCAATGACCGTTTTTACCGTCTGAGCGATATTGCTGACATAACCCGTGGCTACACCGATCCGCCCAAGCCGCTGTTCCGCTTCGATGGCAAACCGGCGATCGGCCTGGCCATCGCGATGCAGAAGGGCGGCAATATCCAGTCGTTCGGCAAGGCGCTGCATGAGCGTATGGACGCTACGACGGCGGAGCTGCCAGTCGGCATTGGCGTGCACAAGGTCTCGGATCAGGCCGAGGTGGTGAACAAAGCCGTGGGCGGCTTCACCAGCGCGTTGTTCGAGGCGGTGATTATTGTGCTGTTGGTCAGCTTCGTCAGCCTCGGGTTTCGCGCAGGGCTGGTGGTCGCGTGTTCGATTCCGCTGGTGCTGGCGATGGTGTTTGTGTTCATGGAATACAGCGGCATCACCATGCAACGGATTTCCCTCGGCGCGCTGATCATTGCCCTCGGCCTGCTGGTGGATGACGCCATGATTACCGTGGAAATGATGGTCACGCGGCTTGAAATGGGGGAAACCAAAGAGCAGGCCGCGACGTACGCCTACACCTCGACAGCATTCCCGATGCTCACCGGTACGCTGGTGACAGTGGCCGGCTTTGTGCCGATAGGTTTGAACAACAGCTCGGCGGGGGAGTACACATTCACGCTGTTCGCCGTGATTGCCGTGGCGATGCTGGTGTCGTGGGTGGTTGCCGTTTTGTTTGCGCCGGTGATCGGCGTGCATATTCTGAGCGCCAACATCAAGCCGAAATCCGAAGAACCGGGCCGCGTAGGCCGGGCATTCAACGGCAGCATGCTCTGGGCCATGCGTAATCGCTGGCTGGCGATTGCCATCACGGTAGGGTTGTTCGCCGCGTCGCTGTTCTGCATGCAGTTTGTGCAGAACCAGTTCTTCCCGTCCTCGGACCGTCCGGAAATTCTGGTCGACCTGAACCTGCCGCAGAACGCTTCGATCAATGAAACGCGCAAAGTGGTGGATCGTTTTGAAGCGAGCCTCAAGGACGATCCGGACATTGAGCGCTGGAGCACCTACATCGGCCAGGGCGCGTTGCGTTTCTACCTGCCACTCGATCAGCAGCTGGAAAATCCGTTCTACGCTCAGTTGGTCATCGTCAGCAAAGGCCTGGAAGAACGGGGTGCATTGACTGCCAGACTGCAGAAACGCCTGCGTGATGACTTCGTCGGCATCGGGTCGTATGTGCAGGCGCTGGAAATGGGCCCGCCGGTGGGTCGTCCGTTGCAGTATCGCGTCAGCGGCGAGAACATCGACAAGGTGCGCCAGCACGCCATCGAACTGGCCACGCTGCTCGATCACAACCCGCATGTGGGCGAAGTGATCTACGACTGGAACGAGCCGGGCAAGGTCCTGCGCATCGACATCAATCAGGACAAGGCCAGGCAGCTGGGGCTGTCGTCCGAGGACGTCGCCAAGCTGATGAACAGCGTGGTCAGCGGCTCTACCGTGACTCAGGTGCGTGATGATATCTATCTGATCAACGTGGTCGGGCGTGCCGAGGACGCTGAGCGCGGCACACCGGAAACCCTGCAGAACCTGCAAATCGTCACTCCGACCGGTACGTCGATTCCGCTACTGGCGTTCGCTACCGTCGGTTACGAGCTGGAGCAGCCATTGGTCTGGCGCCGCGATCGCAAGCCGACCATCACCGTTAAAGGCGCCGTCCGCGACGCGATTCAGCCGACTGATCTGGTCAAGCAGCTGCAACCGGAAATCGACAAGTTTGCCGCAGGCCTGCCGGTCGGCTACAAGGTTGCAACCGGCGGTACGGTCGAAGAAAGCAGCAAGGCGCAGGGGCCGATTGCCAGCGTTGCACCGCTGATGCTGTTCCTCATGGCGACGTTCCTGATGATTCAGTTGCACAGCGTGCAGAAGATGTTTCTGGTGGCCAGCGTTGCGCCGCTGGGGTTGATTGGCGTGGTGCTGGCGCTGATTCCGACCGGAACACCACTGGGGTTTGTGGCGATTCTCGGCGTACTGGCACTGATCGGCATCATTATCCGCAACTCGGTGATTCTGGTGACCCAGATCGATGCTTATGAGCGCAGTGGTTATCTGCCTTGGGACGCCGTGGTCGAAGCCACCGAGCATCGCCGTCGTCCGATTCTATTGACGGCGGCAGCGGCCAGCCTGGGCATGATTCCAATCGCCCGTGAAGTGTTCTGGGGGCCGATGGCCTACGCCATGATCGGCGGCATCATCATCGCCACGCTGCTGACCTTGCTGTTCTTGCCCGCGCTGTATGTGGCCTGGTATCGCATCAAGGAACCGACCGACGAACAGCGTCAGGAAGCCGAAGACAAGAACGAGGATGAAAACGCGCAGCCTGCGCATTGATTATCGTCCCCAAGCTCCGCTTTTGATTATCGTCCCCACGCTCCGCGTGGGGATGCATTTCTCGACGCTCTGCGTCGCAAAAGGGACGCAGAGCGTCCTGAACGGCATGCCAACGCAGCGCATTGGCACGATAATCATCAGTCAGGTCGGTGTATGACCCGCCAGACACTCGCCAGCCACGGCTGCTGGTCCCTTGGCAATCCTGCGGGACGATAGTAGTGCTCCAGTTCGACAAAGCCGGCTTCGGTCAGTAATTCGCGCCAGGCTTGCAGGTCGTGATAAGCGCCGTAACGCTCGCCGTTCCAGCCTTCCTGATTCTCACCACGCGGGTTGGAGCTGAACAGCACGCCGCCCGGTTTAAGCGCGGCGTGCAACTGGCGCAGCACGCGTGGCAGCTCTTGTTTCGGGATGTGAAACAGTACGGCGTTGGCGAAGATGCCATCAAAGCGGCCTTGCGGCAGATCGAGCTCAAGGAAGTTTTGCTGAAAGACTTCGCAGCCGGTTTCAGCACGGGCCATCTCGGCAAAACGTTCGGAGCCGTCGAGCCCGACCGCCACATGGCCCAGCGCGGTAAACGTTTTCAGGTCGCGCCCCGGCCCGCAGCCGAAATCCAGAATCTGCCACGGCGCCGGTCCTTCGATATGACGCAGCAGCGCGTCGATGTTCTGGCTGACGTCGTGGTCGCGGGTGCCTTCGCGAAAATCTTCGGCCACGCTGTTGTAATTGCCGAGGGTGGCGGAGGTGATCTGCGCAAGGGTCTGAGGGTCGAGTTTCATCAAAGGCGGTCCGGTAAAGGAAGACCGCCAATATACCCTCGGACCGCTTCGGCTGCTCAGCGTCTGTCGAAACTGCGCGCCAGTCGATCACCGCCCAGCTGCACCAGCGCCACGACCGCCACCAGTAACACGATCACGGTCAGCATCACCTGCGTGTCGAAGCGCTGATAGCCATAGCGATAGGCAATGTCGCCCAGCCCGCCTGCACCAATCGCACCAGCCATGGCCGATGAGTTGATCATGGTCACCAGCGTGATCGTGAAGCCGCCGACAATGCCCGGCCGCGCTTCCGGCAGCAGCACATGCCAGATGATGTGCCAGCGCCGACAGCCCATCGCCTGCGCGGCTTCGACCAGCCCGTGATCGACCTCACGCAGGCTGACTTCGGCGATTCGCGCAAAGAACGGCGTGGCGGCGATGGTCAGCGGTACGACGGCGGCCCACACGCCATACGTGGTGCCGACGATCATCCGGGTGAACGGAATCAGCGCCACCATCAGGATCAGAAACGGGATGGAGCGGAACAGGTTCACAAAGGCGCCCAGCACCCGATTGATCCCCGCTGCCTCGTAGATGCCGCCTTTGGAGCTGGTGACCAGAATCACTGCCAGCGGAATACCCAGCAGCAGTGCGATCAATGACGAAACACCGACCATCAGAAAGGTGTCGAGGGTGCCTTGCAACAAGCGATCAAACCACATAACCCACTACCTCTAAGCGTGGTGCCAGGGTGCGAGCGCGAGCCAGCAGCTCGTCACGACTGTGTGGCGAGCCTGCAATCGACAGAATCAAATGCCCGATGGCCCGTTCCTGAATCCGCTCGACACCGCCCTGCAGCAATTGCACCTTGCCGCCAAGCGCTGCAAACAGCGCAGCCAGATCCGGCCCTTCGCTGCTCACACCGGTGAAATGCACATCCAGCAAAATAGCCGCATCCGGTCGCTCAGGCTGATCGCTCAGACGCTCGGCCCATTCTTTCGGCAGCCCGGGTTGCAGTGGCGCAAGCAAGGTTTTGCTGACCTCGTGCTGCGGGTCGCCGAACACTTGCCAGACCGGCCCTTGCTCGACGACCCGGCCTTGCTCCAGCACCACCACGCGGTGGCAGATGTCACGGATGACCGCCATTTCGTGAGTGATCAACACGATGGTCAGGCCTAGGCGCTGATTGATCTCGCGCAGCAGCCCGAGGATAGACTGAGTAGTCTCCGGGTCCAGCGCTGAGGTCGCCTCATCACACAGCAGAATCGCCGGGTCGTGAACCAGTGCGCGGGCGATGCCGACACGCTGTTTCTGCCCGCCGGACAATTGCGCCGGATACGCTTTGTGCTTGTCCTGTAAACCCACCAGTTCCAGCAACTGTGCGACCTTGCGCGCACGCTGCTCCCTGGGCACGCCAGCCACCTTGAGCGGCAGCTCGACGTTCTGCCAGACGGTCTTCGCCGACATCAGGTTAAAGTGCTGAAAGATCATGCCGATGCGTCGGCGCAGCTCCACCAGCTTGTCTTCATTGAACTCACCGATGTCCACCTGATCGATCAGCACCCGGCCGCTGCTGGGGTGTTCCAGGCGGTTGATGGTGCGAATCAGCGAGGATTTGCCCGCGCCACTGCGGCCAATGATGCCGAAGATTTCGCCTCGCTGAACGACCATGTCGATACCGCTCAGGGCTTCAACGGGGCCCTGCTTGCCATGGTAGGTCTTGCCCAGATTGATGAAGCGCACATGGGCACGGTTCAACTCCGGGTGCAGCTCGGCCTGTTGCGCCAACTGACCTGCGCCAGCGATATCAATGTGCCGTTGCGCGGTGGCGGTCATTCTTTCCACCCCACCTGGTAGAGCTTGCCATTGACCTTGTCCAGCGCTGCGCGGACTACTGGCGAATGCTGGTAGATGTCGACGAATTTGGCCAGGCGTGGATCGTCCTTGTGATCAGGCTTGATCACGAACTGAATCACGTACTCCGGGTGATCCATGCCGTCGAACAGAATCGCCGAGTCGGCAGGGAAGGTCTTCGCCAGGCGGATGTAGGCAGGGTAGCCCTGCACCAGATCGGCATCCTCATAAGCGCGCACCAGTTGCACGGCTTCGACCTGAATGAGTTTGAGTTTCTTCGGGTTGGCGGTGATGTCTTCTTCGGTGGCCTTGTAGCCGACGCCCGGTTTTAGGGTAATTAGCCCGGCCTTGGCCAGCAGTTGCAGACCGCGCCCGCTGTTGATCGGGTCATTGGCGATAGCCACAGTGGCTCCGCTCGGTAGCTCGTCGAAGCTTTTGTACTTTTTCGAGTACAGCCCGACGTTGTTGATGATGCCTGGCGCGTAAGGCACCAGCCCGAAACCGGCGGCCTCGTTGGCGTTGGTCAGGAATGGAATGTGCTGAAAGTAGTTCACGTCGATGTCGCCCGCAGCAAGGCTGACGTTGGGCGCGATCCAGTCGGTAAACTCGACCAGCTCCACCTTCAGGCCCTGTTTGCCGGCTTCTTCGACAGCAGCTTCAAGCGGTATGGCGAAGGCTGCTGTGGTGCCGACTTTCAAGGGCGCATCGGCGGCGTGAGCGGCCAGGGTCAACAGGCCGAGGGCCAGTGCAGCGAGGGTTTTGCTCATGATGCGGTCCTTTGATTCTCGTTCCCACGCTCTGCGTGGTAATGCCGTTCTGGACGCTCTGCGTCCGCTCTTGATTCTGCGGTGCCTGAGCGTCAGGCTCTGAAAGCGGCCCCCGCATGCCGTTCTGGCAAACGATCCGTGCCCTCCGGGAACAGCTTTTTGCGCAAGGTGCCGTCTTCGTAAGCGGTCTTGTATGAGCCGCGGCGTTGCAGCTCCGGTATCACCAGATCGATAAAGTCTTCGTAACTTTCCGGTGTCACGATGCGGGTCAGGTTGAAGCCGTCCAGACCGGTTTCCTCGATCCACGATTCCAGCTCGTCGGCGATCTGTTCAGGGGAGCCTATCAGCGTGATGTAGCGGCCGCCGAGTGCGTGCTGATCAAGCAGTTTCTGGCGTGTCCAGTCGTTGTTTTTCAGGTTTTTGGTCGCCGATTGAATGGCGTTGCTCTTCACGTACTGAATGGGCTCGTCCAGCTCGTAGTCGGCGAAATCTATGCCGGTCGACGCCGCGAAATGCGCCACGCCCGCTTCGGCGCTGGCGTAACGGCGGTATTCAGCGTGCTTCTCGCGAGCCAGCGCTTCAGTGGCCGCGACAATTACGTTGAGGCCCATGAAGACCTTGATGTCATCCGATTTGCGCCCGGCCTGCACTGCGCTGGCGCGAACCTTGTCCACCTGCTCGCGGGTTGCTGTCTTGTTCTGACCGCTTATAAACACACACTCAGCGTTCTGCCCGGCAAACTGCAGGCCGCGCTCAGAGCTGCCAGCCTGAAACAGCACTGGCGTGCGCTGTGGCGACGGTTCGCACAGGTGATAGCCCTCGACCTGATAGAACTCGCCCTTGTGCCGGACCTTGTGGACCTTGCCAGGCTGGGCATAGATACGCTGTTCGCGGTCGTTAATGACCGCGCCGTCTTCCCAGCTGCCTTCCCAGAGTTTGTACAGTACTTCCAGGTACTCATCGGCCTGATCGTAACGGCGGTCGTGTTCGTTCTGCTCACTCAGGCCCATGGCCCGTGCCGCGCTGTCCAGATAACCGGTAACAATGTTCCAGCCCACCCGGCCACGGCTGAGATGGTCGAGCGTCGACATGCGCCGGGCAAACAGATAAGGCGCGTCGTAGGTCAGGTTGGCGGTCAGACCGAACCCCAGGTGCCGGGTCACACCGGCCATGGCGGAAACCAGCAGCAGCGGATCATTGACCGGTAACTGGATGGCCTCCTTGAGCGTGACGTCCACCGAGTTCTGATAGACGTCATACACGCCCACGATGTCGGCAATGAACAGGCCGTCGAACAGCCCGCGTTCCAGCAGTTTCGCCAGGTCAGTCCAGTATTCCAGGCTGTTGAATTGCGTCGAGGTGTCACGCGGGTGGGTCCACAGACCATGATTGATATGGCCGATGCAGTTCATGTTGAACGCATTGAGCAGGATCTTTTTGCGCGCCATCAGATTGTCCCCCGCAACGGAGGACGGGTGTCATTCAGGTAGTAATTGCCGATGGCGTGAAACTTCCAGCGTACCGGGTCGTGCAGTGTGTGCACGCGAGCGTTGCGCCAGTGACGATCCAGCCCGTGTTCGGCGAGGGTGGCCTGGCTACCCGCCAGTTCGAACAGCGTGCTGCCCGCCGCCAGAGAGATTTCTGTACTGATGGCGCGGGCTTCGGCGACGGCGATGGAGGCCGCAGCCACATTATCGGCGCTGCTGTCGGCCTGAGCGACGTCGAGAAACTCACCGGCGCGTTCCAGCAGCGCTTCGGCAGCGTGCAGGCGAATACCGAGCCTGCCGAAGCTGTGCAGCGTCAGCGGGTCATCAACGGCTTTCTCGATGCCTGAATCGATCCATGGCCGGGTGCGGGTGCGGACGAAGATCAGAGCGTCCTCAAACGCTGCGCGGGCAATCCCGGTGTCGATGGCCGCATGGAGAATCTGCGCCAACGGGCCCACAGTGGTCGGGCGTTCGAAGGCACTCTGAAACGGCACTACGTCGTTGGCGCCGACGTATACGTTGTCGAAGACCACCGAGCCGCTGCCAGTGGTGCGCTGGCCAAAGCCGCTCCAGTCATCGATAACCTTCAGCCCTTCGCTGTCGTGCTGCACGAACACCAGTTGCTGCACGCCAGCGTCGTCAATCACCGACGTGGGGATGCGCTGTGCGTACAGCGCGCCGGTCGCATAGAACTTGCGGCCGTTGATGCGATAGCCGTCACCGTCCCGTGTCAGGCGAGTGGTGCGGTCGTGCGCGGTTTTGGTCCCCAGTTCAGCC
Source organism: Pseudomonas syringae CC1557 (assembly GCF_000452705.1). Classification (NCBI taxonomy): domain Bacteria; kingdom Pseudomonadati; phylum Pseudomonadota; class Gammaproteobacteria; order Pseudomonadales; family Pseudomonadaceae; genus Pseudomonas; species Pseudomonas syringae. Next base: position 5,343,242 of record NZ_CP007014.1, on the reverse strand, counting down.
AGCGCGTTACCGAAGCGCCGACCAGCGAGCGCTTCGGCATACAGCCGCGCCTGCTGCTGCGGGCTGCCGTTCACGCGCAGCACTTCAAGGGCGTAAAAATGGTTTTGCGGAATTTGTCCCAGCGAGCCGTCGGCTTCGGAAATCAGCTGGATAACCCTGGCCAGCGTCACGTTTGAAACACCTGCGCCGCCAAAGGCTTTCGGGACGCTAATGCCCCATAAACCGGATTCGCTGAACAGGTCGAGTTCGGCATGAGGCAGGCGGCGCTCGCGGTCGCGCAGGGCGCTTTCGGTCTTGAAGTGCCGCGCCAGCTCGCTCGCCACGTGCAGGGCCTGAGCATCACTGCTAATCAGCGCAGCGTGGTCGCGTGCGTGTGGGTTAAAACTCATGAAAAGTGTGCTCCAGTGGTCTGGTTCAGATCCAGGAATGGCGAGCGGGCAGGGTGCCGTTCAAATGCCACGTGCCGACCGCGTGGTATTTCCAGCGCACCGGGTCATGCAAGGTGTGAACGCGGGCGTTACGCCAGTGGCGGTCGAGGTTGAACTCGGCCAGGGTGGCGCGGCTGCCTGCCAGTTCGAAGAGCTTTTCGCTGGCCAGCAGGGATATTTCAGTGGTCAACACCTTGGCGCGCGCCACAGCGATTGATGCGCGGGCTGCCGATTGTTCATCGATGGGCGTTGCGTTTATCTCGTCCAGTTCCTGACCCGCTTTTCGCAACAGGGCTTCGGCGGCGTGCAGTTCG